>NZ_JBEGCI010000003.1:0-329314 GCF_040196315.1 Halomonas pelophila | reverse complement strand
CCTGATTGCCAGTCTGGGCGACAGTGAGCGGCTGGAAGTGGCGATGGTCGGCAGTGAAGGGATGCTGGGAATGCCCTTGATCCTGGGGCTCGATGAGTCGCCCTTGCGCGCTCTGGTGCAGGGAGCCGGTTCGGCACTGCGCATGCCGGCGGCGGCCTTGGGCCGTCACCTGGAGCAGTGCCCTGCGCTTCAGGCGCTGCTGAAGCGCTATCTCTATGTGCTGATGCACCAGCTCACCCAGGTGGCGGCATGTACCCACTTTCATCAGGTCGAGGCGCGCCTGGCGCGCTGGCTGCTGATGACTCAGGATCGTGCGCACTCGGATCGGCTGCATCTTACCCACGAGTTTCTGGCCATGATGCTGGGGGTCCGTCGTGCCGGCATCACCCTGGCCGCCATGGCGCTTCAGGGGCGCCGGTTGATCCGCTATCAGCGGGGGGATATCACGGTGCTGGATCGGGCGGGCCTGATCGAGGCCGCCTGTGGCTGCTATGCCGCCGATCGAAGCATCTACCGTCGGGTCATCACCGAAGGAGGCGCGCTAGCCGGAACGTCCTGATGGTGCTCCGGAGACGATCACGCTGATATCCTGGCTCATCGATCCTCCTAGCCATCTGCGGTGCGGTCGGGTAGTGAGCCTGGAAGGCTCGTCGAGTTCCTCCGTGGCCGTGGTGCCATCCACTTTCGCCGGGATCACCAAGCGCGCGGTGCGTTCCACCTGCGTACCGACGGCGGAGCGATTGTTGGCGCCCATGATAAGATCGCCCTCCCAGTGACCATCGATCAGGTGATGGCCGAGGCCGAAGCGCTGCAGCCTACTCCTCGCGGAGCCGAGATTATCGTCTACCTGCCATGCGTCACCTATGCAGTTGCGGCATGGGTGGCCACTGACCTTTACCGTGTCACCGGGGAAGGATTCGGATACCCGCCACTTCATTCCTACCATGGACCATTACACTCCGGGACTAAACACCTAGCCCCGTGCACCAAACGCCTCATGGAACGTGACCACTCCGCTGGGGAACGATGGTCCAAACGACAATGCCTGAAAATACTCCGGTGGCACATCAGACAGTATCAAGCTGGATTCAGGCTTGAAGCCGAAACGTGAGTAATACGCTGGATCTCCCACCAATACACAGCCAGCCGCGCCTTGCTCCTGCAATAGACGCAGAGCACTGTGCATGAGGAGACTGCCGATGCCTTTTCTTTGAAGTTCCGGCTTGACCGAGATTGGGCCGAGCCCATACCAGCCCTCAGAACCATCCGAGATCGAAACCGGCGATACCGCCACATGGCCTACGACTTCTCCCTCCTGCTCAGCCACGAGCGAGATGGCAAGGGCACCAGCCTTGCGCAGGCCATCAACAATGAACTGTTCGGTATGCGCCACGTGTGGCGCGTTAAGGAACGCAACGCGCGTTAGGTCGTGGACGGCTGCAGCATCTGAAGATAACTCCTGACGGACAAGCAGGTTCATCGCACACTCTCTCTCGAGGGCTAACAGTTCAGAATTCCCTGGGAAGGCCGCTTTGGGTCGATAGCAGCCATAACAACATCGGCATTCGCTTGGGAAATGGTTATCAGCCGTTTCACAAACAAATGCCGCCCAGCCGATGAGGAGTCGTGGAATCTCGCTGCCATGTCGCGTTCCCTGCTTTCCTGAAGCGCCTCGTTAGAGGGTCGTTTTCCTTGTGGCAGACCCAGCCTAGCTCAGTCGGCTTAGGGCCGCCATCGCCGAAACGTCGAGACCCGCCCCCTCATGAAAACGCCCCCGGCGAGTCGTATGATGAGAAGGCACGCCACATTCAAAGGAGGGAACGACGATGATCAGCGAAACCGACAAGCAGCACCTCGAGCGCTGCGTGGAACTGGCCGAGGAGGCCCTGGAGGCCGGCGACGAACCGTTCGGCTCGGTGCTGGTGAGCGGCGACGGCGCGGTGCTGGTCGAGGACCACAACCACGTGGCCGGCGGCGATGCCACCCAGCACCCGGAGTTCTTCCTGGCCCGCTGGGCCGCGGAGAACCTGCCCCCGGAGGAGCGCGCCCGGGCCACCGTCTACACCTCAGGCGAGCACTGCCCGATGTGCGCGGCCGCCCACGGCTGGGTGGGGCTGGGGCGCATCGTCTACGCCAGCTCTTCCGAGCAGCTCGGCGGCTGGCTCAAGGAGATGGGCATCGCCCCGCCGCCCGTGAACACCCTGCCGATCCAGGAGATCGTGCCGAGTGCGACGGTCGAGGGGCCGGTGCCGGAACTCGCCGAAAGGGTCCACGCCCTGCATCGCCGCCTGCACGGGGTCTGAGCCACTGCCCCACCCCGGCGCCGCGCCGCGTTGAGCAAAGTGTCGTGGCTCAGGCGCCGGGAGTCAGACGTCGGACTCCGCCGTGAGGCCGAGCCGATCGAGGATGCGATAGGCCTCGGGCCGCGCTTCGCCCGCTGCTGGTTCGCTTCGTCCGACAGGCGCTTCCAGCCCCTCCGCCAGCCGCACGGCGGCAGCCGACACGGTGAGACCGAGCGCACCCGCGGCGTCGCGGCGGGCCTCTGCCATGCCCTCAAACAGCCGAGCCTCGAGGGCCGGGCGCTGGTGCGCCTCCTGCAGTTTCAACAGGGCGAGCTCGCCGCCGACGAGCCCGGCGAGCCCCGCGGCGGTGGTCGCCGCGCCCACCATCAGGGCGCCGGGGCCGGTGGGCGCCGTCACCGCCGCCGCGGCCCCGCCACTGGCCAGCGAACGGGCGGCCCCGGCCCCCAGCCGCGTCGCCAGGGCGCGCAGCGCCACCCGGCCGCCCTGCCCCACGGCCCCTGCCGCCAGCCTGCGCGCCAGGGGCCGCCCGACCATCAGTCCGATGCCGCTGCCGCCCAGCGCGGCCGCCTGCCAGCGGCGGGCGTCCAGCGTGGTCAGCAGCGCCTCGTCCATCCGGCCATCCAGATCAATGGTTAGCGGCGCCACTCCAGGCGCCTCCGCGCCAGAAACACTCCGCGGGGCGTAGCGTTCAAGCAGCGTCGCACTCATCGCCTCCACCACGGCCCGCTGCTCGCGGGCGAGCCGCGCCGCATGCGCCGTCTGGAGGTCGGCCAGGGCCGTCTCGATGCCGCTCGCCTCGATCAGCCGCCGCTGGCGCTGGGCCTCGAGCCAGGTGGCCGGGTCGCCGGCGAGCCCCATCGCCAGTCGCAGGTAGCTGCCGCCCAGGGAGAAGTACCAGTCGAGATAGCCCGGCACCGCCGCCTCAAGCGGCGCGAAGGCCTGAGCCAGGCGGGCCTCGGTCCAGGACGCCATGCGGGCGGCCAGCGCCGTCTCGGCCTCGGCGGCGAGCCGCTCGAGATCGCGAGAGAAGGCGGCGTGGGCCTCGGCCTCCAGGGTCAGCGACTCGCCCGCGACGATCACCCGGTAGAGCGGCGCCTGACTGCGCGTCTCGAGAACGCGATGGCCGGCCTCGAGCGCCGCCAGCAGCAGGAGCACCATCAGGGTCGAGAGCGCCCAGCCGCGCCAGCGGGAGGCACGCGCCGGGGCGCGCCCGGCAGGCGGGGTCACGGCCTCGCGGCTCTCGCTCACGGTCGCGTCTCCCGATCGGTGGCCGGCGCCGGCTCGCCCGACGGCCCCCTGCGGGGCGAGCGGCCCTCGCGGCGCAGCGCCTCGGCGCCCACCAGCAGGCGAACATAGGCCCAGGCCACGGCGCCCTGGGTGAGCAGCAGCACCAGCCAGCCCAGCACCGCCACCGGCGTGGCGAGGTGAAGGCGCTCCACGGCGTTCTGCATGGCCCACTGCCGGGTGAGCTCGGCGCTGGCGGCCAGCCGCTCGAAGACGCCGAGCAGCCCGCCACCCTCGCCGGCCGCCAGGTGGCGGGTGATCGCCTCCTCCCAGCCAAGCTCGACCAGCCACGGCTGGGGCAGCCAGAGCGCCGCCAGCACCATCGCCAGGGCCAGCAGCGCGGCGATGGGCGCCACCAGCAGGCGACGGGTCACCGCCGGCAGGTACTCGGCCACGACATGGCGAGATAGCCGCCGCCGCAGACGGTGTCTGGCCAGCACCAGCGCGGGCAGCGCGGCCAGCAGCAGCGGCCACTCCGCCAGGGAGAGCAGGCGCAGGTCGACCAGCAGCACCAGGGCGAGCAGCGCGCCGACGAGCTGGTGGCGCAGCACCATCAGCGCCCCGCCCTCGAGCCAGCGCCGCCAAGGGGAGTCGTCGCGCAGGTACTGGCCGAGCCAGGCCCGCCGCCGCAGCCGGGCGGCCTCGAGGCTGCCGACCACGATCAGCTGGGTGGCCACCACCCAGACCGGCAGGAAGAGCGCGCCGGCCCAGTCGTCGCTCGAAAACGACCAGACCAGCAGCATCAGTGCCGCCAGGGCCAGGTGGCCGTGGCGGCGCAGCGGCCCACTGATCGTCCCGCGCCCCGCCATCAGGCCAGCGGCGAGAGGGCCTGCTCGACGAACGCCTCGCAGCGGGCGCGCGCCGGCCGGTCCCTCAGGCCCGCCCAGTAGGCCTCGAACTCGGGCCGCCGCGGCACGGTGCCGAAGTGCATGCCCCAGCCGAGGTGGGAGCCGACGTAGACGTCCGCCGCGCTGAAGCGGTCGCCGGCGATATAGCGACGCCCGGCGACCGCGGCGGAGAGGGTGTCGAACACCGCCCAGACGTCGCCGCAGCCGAGCTGTACCTGCTGCTCGGGCGTGGGATGCACGCCCAGCAGCCCGAGCCCCAGGGCAGCCTCCAGCGGCCCGGCGGTGAAGAACAGCCAGCGGTAGTAGTCGGCCCGCTCGGCGGGCGGCGGCGCCAGCCCGGCCTCGGGAAAGGCGTCGGCGAGGTAGGCGCAGATCGCGGCGGCCTCGGTGACCACCGCGTCGCCGTGGCGGATCGCCGGCACCTTGCCCATGGGGTTGAGCGCCAGATAGTCGGGCGACTTCATGGGGGGGCCGTACTCGAGCACCACGGTGCGATAGGAGACGCCGAGCTCCTCGAGCATCCAGTGGACGATGCCGCCCCGGGAGAGCGGATTGGTGTAGAAGATCAGCTCACCCGACGCCCGCGGGGCGGGGTCCGCCAGTGACGCAGGAGGCAGCGCGATGTCGGGCGGCAGCACATAGCCCTGGCCAGCCTCGTTGACGACCTCGACCCCCACCGCCCGCAGCGTGGCGATGTCCTGATAAAGGGTCCGCAGGGTGATGCCCAACAGCTCGGCAAGCTCGGGTCCGCCGATCGGGTCCGTGCGGTGGCGCAACACCCGGATCAGGGCTTGCAGGCGGATCGTGCGGGACATGGCTGGCTCCTTGCGTGCCTGGCACGCGTCGCTCTCATGTGGCGGCGGGGCATCTTGCCGTCGCCGGTCGTTCGGGTCGATTCTGGTCTGCCATGCGCCTCGCGGCAACGGCCACACAGTAGTGAGCTTGGCGCCATCATGCCTTCACCAGGAGGGCCAGCGCCAGATGCCCCGGTCCAGAAAGCGCAGGCCCTCGGGGTTGCACTAGAATGCCGGGAGGCGCAGGGCAAGGGGCCCGCGCCGGGCCGGTTTCCCCAGGGGGCGCCATGAACATGCGACGTGCGCTGTGGGTCTTCGCCACCACGCTCATCCTCGTCGGCTGTGCCGCCAGCCCCTACGGCACCCCGCCGGCTACCTCGGACCCCTGGGAACTGGTCCATTCCGCAAGGGCCTGGCTGGAACAGGGTCGACCCCGGGGCGCCCTCCCCAGTCTTCATCAGGCACAACGACACCTGGAAGGCCTCGATCCAGAGGAACGGGACTACCGACACCTCGAGGCGGCGATCATGAACGAGTACGGGCGGGTCTACGAGATGACCAGCGACCTGGACGAGGCGGAGGTGGCCCTGCGGGAAGCCGGCAGGATCAGTGACACGATTCCCGAGATCCGTCCTTTGGCGTTCGATATCCACTACAACCTGTCGACGGTGCTCGAGCGTCAGGAGAGGCCCGAGGAGAGCTGCACGTCTCTGCGTCGGGCCCATGCCACGATCATCGATCTGGGCGAGAACCCGTCACCGCCACCGGAGGGCTATGGTGGCCATCGCCAGGCGTTCATCGACCAGACCGTGATGCCCAGGATCGAGGCGCGCGCAGACCGCATCGACTGTCGGCTCTGAAGAAACGGCGGGCCAGGACACCGTGTCATGTGCCGGGTCCTGGGCCCGACTCAACGCCCCTGGGCACCTCGACGCAGCCAGTCATGCACGAAGACCAGCTTGCGGCGGGAGATGTCCGACAGCACGAAGGGGTAGAGATCGGACAGTCCCATGGCGCGGTTGACGTGGTTGACCCCCGCCACCAGCGTGGCCGCGACATGGATCAGACGCTCGGCGTCTGGCTCCACGTAGGGGTCCCAGGAGGCGCTCGGCAGTTCCGGCGAGGAGAGGCCCGCCGCGACGAAGCTGTCGGTGATATCGGTCAGGTGCAACAGGTGGGCGGCGGTCTCGGCCCAGTCCTCATGGGGATGCGCGGAGGCATAGGAGGTCAGGAAGCTCATGCGCCAGCCGGGCGGCGGGCCGTTGTGGTAATGGCGCTGGAGCGCGGCGGGATAATCCGCCCGCTCATCGCCGAACATCTCCCGGAAGGCCGCCAGGAAATCCTCCCGCAGGCTGAGACGCCACCAGAGCATATGCGCGATCTCATGGCGCATGTGGCCGATCATGGTGCGGTAGGGCTCTTCCAGGGCCTCTCGACGGGTGATGCTCAGGACCGGGTCTGCCTCGGCCACGCTGATCGTCACCACGCCCCCGACATGGCCCATGGGCACCGGGGTCGGGCCCTCGGCCAGCATGTGAAACACGGGACGAGCGCCGGGGTCCTCGGGTCGGAACCAGTGCCAGCGGCCCAGGTTGTCGAGCACCCAGCGCTTGGCGGCCTCGGTCTGCGCCCAGTTGGGCATGGCATTGGGGATGGCGGGGGCCGGTGCCAGCTCGGTCATCGCACAGGACCGGCAGAAGGCGCCCTGTTCGGGCGCGATCCAGTTGCAGCCGATGACCTCGCGGTTGGCACAGAAGGGCGGCATGGGCAGGAAGGTCCTGGCCTGCGGGTCATAGGCCACGGGCGTTCCGTCGGCGGTGGCCAGGTTGTCGAACCAGATGGATCCGGCACCGACCGGGTTGGCAAAGACACGCATGAGGCAGGGACTCCGTGGGCACGACGGGCCAGGTGGCACGACGCAATGTCATTTCATCCTGCTCTTTCCGGGGTCCCCGATCAACCGTCCGGAGGGTGACGCCCGGCAGGACCCGAACGCGTCGCCTGGGAGGTGACGAGGGACGGCGGGGGCCATCCCTCGTCACCTCCATCGCAGGCTTCGAAGCGAGAGCATTCCTGCCGCTCCGTCATGCCGAGGGCATCAGATCTCGAAGCCCAGGCCGAAGTCCTCGGCGCCGATCGCCATCAGCGTCTCGCCCCCCGCCTCGAGGGCGGCCTTGTGGGCGCGGGTCCGCGGCAGCAGGCGCTGGTAGTAGAAGCGCGCGGTATCCAGTTTGGCGCGGTAGAAGGCGGCCTCGTCCCCGCCCTCGGCCAGGGCGGCGCGGGCCTGCCGGGCGGCCCGGGCGAAGAGGTAGGCCAGGGTCACGTAGCCCGCGTACATCAGGTAGTCGACGCTGGCCGCGCCGACCTCCTCGCGGTCGCTCATGGCCTTCATGCCCACGCCCATGGTCAGCTCGCCCCACTCCCGGTTCAGCTTGGCCAGCGGGCGCACGAACTCGGCGAGCTCGGCGTTGCCCTCCTCGGCCTGGCAGAACTGGTGGATCTCCTTGGTGAAGACCTTGAGGGTCTCGCCCTGGCTCATCAGCACCTTGCGGCCGAGCAGGTCAAGGGCCTGGATGCCGGTGGTGCCCTCGTAAAGGCGGGTGATGCGCGCGTCGCGCACCAGCTGCTCCATGCCCCACTCCTGGATGAAGCCGTGGCCGCCGAAGACCTGCACCCCCTCGTTGGTGGCCTCGAAGCCGACCTCGGTGAGGAAGGCCTTGACGATCGGCGTCAGCAGGCCGAGCAGGGTCTCGGCGCGTTCCTTCTCGGCGGCGTCGGTCCCGTGCTCGACCAGGTCGATCATCTGCGCGGTATAGAGCACCAGCATCCGGCCGCCCTCGGCGAAGGCCTTCTGGGTCAGGAGCATGCGGCGCACGTCCGGGTGGACGATGATCGGGTCGGCGGGCTTCTCCGGGGCCTTGGGGCCGGCCAGCGCGCGCATCTGCAGGCGGTCGCGGGCGTAGGCCAGGGCGTTCTGGAAGCTGGCCTCGGTGAGGCCGAGCCCCTGGATGCCCACGCCGATGCGCGCGGCGTTCATCATGGTGAACATGCAGGCCAGGCCCTTGTGGGGCGCGCCCACCAGGAAGCCGCGGGCGGTGTCGAAGTTCATCACGCAGGTGGCGTTGCCGTGGATGCCCATCTTGTGCTCGAGGGAGCCGCAGGTGACGCCGTTGCGCTCCCCAGGGTTACCGTCACCGTCGGGCAGGAACTTGGGCACCACGAACAGCGAGATGCCCTTGGAGCCCGCCGGGGCGTCCGGCAGCTTGGCCAGCACCAGGTGGACGATGTTCTCGGCCAGGTCGTGGTCGCCGGCGGAGATGAAGATCTTGGTGCCGGTGATCGCATAGCTGCCGTCGTCATGGGGCACGGCGCGGGTCTTGATCAGCCCCAGGTCGGTGCCGCAGTGGGGCTCGGTCAGGCACATGGTGCCGGTCCAGCTGCCCTCGACCAGCTTGGTCAGGTAGGTGGCCTTCTGCGCCTCGCTGCCGTGGTGACGCAGGGCGTCGGCGGCGCCGTGGGAGAGCCCCGGGTACATGCCCCAGGCCAGGTTGGTGGCGCAGATCATCTCGTTGAGCACCATGCCGAGCGAGGCCGGCAGGCCCTGGCCGCCGTGCTCCGCCTCGGCGGCGAGCCCCGGCCAGCCGCCCTCCACGTACTGGGCGTAGGCCTGCTTGAAGCCCTTCGGCGCCTTCACCTCGCCGCCCTCCAGCCGGCAACCCTCGCGGTCGCCGCTCTGGTTCAGCGGCAGCAGCACCTCGCGGGCGAAGCGTCCCCCCTCCTCCAGGATGGCGTCCACCACGTCGGGGGTGGCGTCCTCGCCGCCCGGCAGGCGCGCATAGTGGGCCGGGTAGTCGAGCATCTCGTCCATCACGAAGCGCAGGTCGCGCAGGGGGGCCTGGTAGTCGGGCATGTCGTCTCTCCTGAAGGGGGCTGAACGGGCTCGCCGGGGATCGGGCGCAGCCAGCGGCAACGGCCGCTTTCAAACATGTGTTTGAAATTATCCCTCCACCCGACATGAGTCAAGCGCTCGTTTTAAAAACTGGAAGTCGGCGTGAACCTGCCAGCCCTATAGAAAACACCCCCGCAGCAAGGCTGCGAGGGTGTTCCTCATCACGCTTCGAGCTTATGGCTTACAGCTCCCGGCATAGCCGGATTACTGCATGCGAATGCCGCCGTCCAGGCGAATCACCTCGCCGTTGAGCATGGGGTTGGTGACGATCTGCTCGGCCAGGCGAGCGAACTCCGCGGGCTTGCCCAGGCGCTTGGGGAAGGGCACGGCGGCGGCCAGGGCCTGGGCGGCTTCGTCGGGGATCTCGCTCATCATCGGCGTCTCGAAGACGCCGGGGGCGATGGCCATCACCCGCACGCCGTGGCGCGAGAGCTCGCGCGCCGCGGGCAGGCTCATGCCCACCACCCCGGCCTTGGAGGCGCTGTAGGCGCATTGCCCCACCTGGCCGTCGAAGGCGGCGACGGAGGCAGTATTGATGATCACGCCGCGCTCGCCATCCTCGCCGGGTTCATTCTTCGCCATGGCGGCCGCGGCCAGGCGCATCACGTTGAAGGTGCCCACCAGGTTGATCTGGAGGGTGCGCTGGTAGGCCTCGAGATCGGCGGGGTTGCCCTCGCGATCGACCAGCTTGCCCACGCTCACCACGCCGGCGCAGTGCACCACCCCGGCGAGGCCGCGCCCCTCGGAGAGGGCCACGGCGGCCTCGACGGCCGCCTGGATGTCGTCGCCGGAGGTGACGTCGCCGCGCACCGCGCGGGCCGCCTCGCCCAGCGTCTCGGCGTGGGCCTCGACCGCGTCGCTCAAGTCGCAGAGCACCACCCGGCCGCCCCCGGCGACCAGTCGTTCGGCGGTGGCCGCGCCCAGCCCGGAGGCGGCGCCGGTGATCAGGAAGGTATTGTCCTTCACGTTCATGCAGGGTTCCTCGATGTCAGGTGACGGGTGCACCGCTCGCCTTGTCGGAGGCGTCGGCGCGCAGTTTGAAGCGCTGGATCTTTCCGCTGGGGGTCTTGGGAAGCACGTCGACGAACTCGATCACCCGCGGGAAGGCGTGGGTCGAGAGCCGCTCGCGCACCTGCTGGCGAATCTCGTCGGCCAGCGCGTCGCTCGCCTCATACCCCTCGCGCAGCACCACGTAGGACTTGATGACCTCACCGCGGATCTCGTCGGGCTGGCCCACGGCGGCCGACTCGGCGACCGCTGGGTGGGTCATCACGCTATTCTCCACGTCGGTCGGGCCGACCCGGTAGCCGGACGTGGTGATGATGTCGTCGTCGCGACCGGCGAACTGGAAGGTGCCGTCCTCGTTTCTGATCACCACGTCGCCGGTGAGGTAATAGCCCTCGGCGAAGGGGTGCTTCTCCTGCCAGGTGTAGCCGGCGAAGAAGTGCGCCGGGGAATTGGCGATATCCACGGCCAGCACGCCCGGCTCTCCCGACGGCAGCTCGTTGTATTCGGCATCGAGGATCGCCAGGCGGTAGCCGGGCATCGGCACCCCCATCGCGCCGACGTGCTTGGGGTGGTCCAGGGCATGGTGGTTGTTGCAGGTCATGCCGGTCTCGGTCTGGCCGTAGTGGTCCATCACCGGGCATCCCAGCGAGCGTTCCACCCAGGTCACCACCTCGGTGTTGAGCGGCTCGCCGGCGGAGCTTGCCGCGCGCAGCTCGAGGGTCTGGTGGGCATCGTCGAACAGCCCCGAGGCCTTCATCAGGCGATAGGCGGTGGGCGCGGCGGCGAAGTTGGTGATGCCATGGCGCTTCATGAAGGCCAGCGCCCCTTCGGCGCTGAAGCCCGCCTCGCAGAAGTGGGTGGTCACGCCCAGCAGCAGCGGGCCGGCGATGGCGTAGTAGAGGCCGTAGGCCCAGCCCGGGTCGGCCATGTTCCAGAAGCGGTCGCTGTCGCGCAGGTCGACGGCGAGCTCCATGTAGAGCGCGAAGGCCGGCATCGCGGAGAGCGGCACCGCCACGCCCTTGGGCTTGCCCACGGTGCCAGAGGTGAACATCTGCAGGAAGGGGGCCTCGCGAGGCAGCCGCGGCGGCTCGGCCTCGAGGGGCGCGTGGGCCATCGCCTGGGCCCAGTCCCGGTCGTCGGCGTGCTGCTCATCGGGGCCGCCCACGGCGAGTACCGGCGGGCACTGCGAGAGGCCATCGAACTTGAAGCGGTTGGCGTGATCGGTGATCACGAGCTTGGTATCGGCCCGACCCAGGCGATAGTCCACGGCGTCCGGGCCGAAGGCGGTGAACAGCGGCTGGTAGACCGCGCCGATGCGCCAGGTGGCCACCACCGCCACCAGCAGCTGCGGCGTACGCGGCAGCATGCAGGCGATGCGATCCCCCGCACCCAGCCCCTGCTCGGCGAACCAGCCGGCGAGGCGCGCGCTCTGGGCCTCCAGCTCGGCATAGCTCAGGGTGGTGACCGTGCCCTGGGCATCCTCCTGGATCAGTGCCGGCACCTCGCCCCGGCCGGCGCGCACGTGGCGCCCGCAGCAGGACTCGAAGGCGTTGGCGCGGCCATCGCGATGGTCATCGAGGCGCGCGATGACCTCATCGACGGAAAACGACTCGAGATAGCTCGCGTAGTCGGTAAGGGATTGCTCGGGATGGGTGCTCATGTTCTGCCCTCTCGCGGTTTGTGATTGTTGTATCGGCAAACGGTGGCGGCCATGGAAATGGGCGGACGCTGGCGTGCCCAGGCTTGCGTGGTTATTTTGCAGTTAACGTAAGCGTAAACCTAGCAAGCGTTCGGTACACGCTAGTGGCAACCGGGGAAGGGGGCAAGCCCTGAGCGACAAGAAGGGACTAGACGATGGTCGAGCGGGGCGGAGCGATGGGGCGTCGCGCCGCCCGAGGGATCACGCGGGGCGCTGGGTGATCATGGCGACCAGCTCATGGGCCAGGTCGTCCGGCGAGCGCGGCCCGGCGGGGTCGTACCAGCGCACCGTCCAGTTCAGCGCGCCCATCACGAAGCGGGAGACCAGGAAACGGTCGCCGTGGATCAGGTCGGCCTCCAGCGCCTCGTCAATCACCGCCTCCCAGAGCGCCTCGTAGGCATCGCGCAAGTGACTCAGGTGATCGCGGGCCTCGGGGTCGAGGCGGCGCCACTCGTAGAGGGCGACCACGTGGGCGTTGCGGTCGGTGAGCAGGGTCTCCAGGTGCGCGCGAGCCATGGCCTGCAACCGCGCCTCGGCGGTGTGGTCACAGTCGTCGAGGGCCGCCCTGGCGATGATCAGGGCATTCTGGGTGCCCTCCTCGATCACCGCCGCGAGGATCTCCTGCTTGTCGCGAAAATGGTGAAAGAGGCTACCGGACTTGATACCCATCTCCTGAGCGAGCATGCGCACGGTCGTCCGGTCGAAGCCCTCCTGGACGAACAACTGGGCGGCCTGGCGGGTCAATTCCTTGCGGCGCGGGGAGTCATTCATTACATTCATTGGGATTTACACTAGCGCTTGCTTGGTTGACCCTGAGAAGACCACAGGCCCGACGCCGGGTCAACGCGAGGCAACCGCCCGAACGACAAGCCCTTAAAGACAAGACCTTGAGGCAAGGTTCTTGATACCAGGCCGTTAACGCAACGCCTCAAGCGACAAGCACCCAACAACGACAACCCTCATCCTGTCCGGCCAGCGCCGGACACCTCGGGAGCCATGCCATGAGCCAGTCCAACGATATCGTCTTCCTGTCTGCCACCCGCACGCCCATGGGCGGCATGCTCGGCAGCCTCACAAGTCTCACCGCCCCCGAGCTCGGGGCCACGGCCATTCGCGCCGCCATCGAGCGCGCCGGCATCGCAGCCGATGCCATCGACGAGGGCATCATGGGCTGCGTGCTGCCCGCCGGCGTCAAGCAGGGGCCGGCCCGCCAGGCCATGCGCCAGGCCGGCATCCCCGATGCCAGCGGCGCCACCACCATCAACAAGCTGTGCGGCTCGGGCATGAAGGCCGCCATGCTGGCCCACGACCTGATCCGCGCCGGCAGCGGCGAGGTGATGCTGGCCGGGGGCATGGAGTCCATGTCCAACGCGCCCCACGTGCTCACCAAGGCCCGCGCCGGCTATCGCCTGGGTCACGGGGAGCTGAAGGACCACATGTTCCTGGACGGCCTCGAGGATGCCGAGACCGGCAAGCTGATGGGCGTCTTCGCCCAGGACGTCGCCAGCCAGCGCGACTACGGTCGCGAGCGCCTCGACGACTTCGCCATCGCGTCGCTGGAGCGCGCCATGGAGGCGACCAAAGCCGGCCACCTGGACGCCGAGATGGCGCCGGTCACCGTCACCAGCCGCCAGGGCGAGAGCGTGGTCGACCACGACGAGCAGCCCTTCCAGGCCAAGCTCGACAAGATTCGCGCCCTGCGTCCGGCCTTCGCCAAGGACGGCACCATCACCGCGGCCAACTCCAGCTCCATCTCCGACGGTGCCTCGGCCCTGATCATGGCCAGCCAGGCGGCGGCCGACCGGCTCGGCGCCAGGCCCATCGCGCGGATGCTCGGCCACAGCACCCACTCGCGTCACCCGAGCGAGTTCACCATCGCCCCGGTGGGCGCCATCGACAAGCTGATGAAGAAGCTCGACTGGGGCGTGAACGACGTCGACCTGTTCGAGATCAACGAGGCCTTCGCGGTGGTCACGCTGATGGCCATGGACGACCTGGGGCTGCCCCACGACAAGGTCAACGTGTTCGGCGGCGCCTGCGCCCAGGGCCACCCGATCGGCTCCACCGGCTCGCGGATCATCGCCACCCTGATTCACGCCCTGCGCACCAAGGGCGGCAAGCGCGGCATCGCGAGCCTGTGCATCGGCGGCGGCGAGGCGACCGCCGTGGCCGTGGAGCTGATCGACTGATCGAGGGGCGACGCTTCCCACTCCCCCACACCTCACCCGCCTGCTCTGCCACGCGCCCGCCCTACGGCGGGCGCGCTCACTTGGCAGGTAGTTTCAGGAACGAGGCGCCGAGAGGCGCTCCAGGCGCAGCCGCTCGCGGCCGTCGAACAGCCGTCGGCTGCCCGCCGCCACCGCCGCCAGGGTGCCGAATCCGGTGCCCAGGGTGATGGTGAACATCACCAGTATCTGGTACTTCACCGCCAGCGCCGGCGGGCTACCGGCGAGTATCTGGCCGGTCATCATGCCCGGCAGGCTGACCACCCCGGCGGCGGCCATGGCGTTGATCATCGGCATCATGCCGCTTCTCATCGCCTCCCGGCGGATATCACCGATCGCCTCCTGCCAGCGCTGGCCGAGCATCAACCGGTTCTCGATCACCGCGCGCTGCTGCCAGGCCGTGTCGGTGAGGCGGTCCAGGGCCAGGGCGACCCCGGTCATGGTGTTGCCGAGCATCATGCCGAGTAGCGGGATGGCGTACTGGGGCCGATACCAGGGCTCGGGGCCGATGATCACGGTGAGCGTCAACACGGTGACGGTGAACGACGACAGGAACATCGCCACGGTGCCAATGCCGAAGGCCCAGCCACCGCGCAGCCGGCGCCTCTGGCGGGCCATCACCTCGCGCCCGGCGATCAACAGCATGCCGAGCGCCATCAGCGCCACCCAATGGAAACGGGCCGCCGAGAAGAGCGCCTCGAGCACCAGGCCGACCAGGCCGAGCTGGATCACCGTGCGCGCCGCGGCGATCAGCAGGCTGCGCCCCATCCCCAGCCGGGCGGCGACCGTGCAGCCGGCGAGCGCCACCACCATCAGGGCCGCCAGGGCCAGCTGCCACCAGGCCAGCGCGATCACGCCCATGCGCCCGCCTCCTCGAGTCGATGCCCGACGATGCGCCGATGATGATCGGCCACCCGGGCGATCTGCGCCGGGTCATGGGCGACCCAGATCACCGGCCAGGCGCGCGCGCGGATCCGCGCGCAGAGCCACGCCTCGACCCGGCGAGTGGTGGCGTCGTCCAGGTTGGCGGTGGGCTCGTCGAGCAGCAGCGCCGAGGGCTCGCGGCTCAGCGCCCTCAACAGCGCCAGGCGCTGTTTCTCGCCCGAGGAGAGCCGCGCGACCTGCCAGTCGAGCACCTCGGGGGCGAAGCCCAGGGCCTCGAGGTCGTCGAGACGCGCGTCGGGCAGGTGCTCGCCCAGCGACTCGGCCCACCAGTGGCTCTCCGCCGGCACCAGCATCACCCGGGCGCGCCAGGCGTGCCCGGCGATCGACGCCTGGGCCGTCTCGCCGAGCCAGGCCTCGCCGCCGTGGGGCTCCAGGTCGGCCACGGCGCGCAGCAGCCGGCTCTTGCCCGAGCCGCTGGTACCGGACAGGCAGAGGATCTCGCCGGGGTCGAGGGTCAGGCTGACGGCGTCGAGATCGCCGATGCTCAGCCGATCCAGGCGCAAGGCATCATTGGCGGGCATGCAGGCCTCCATGGCGCAGGTTCTTCACGCCGCAGGCCTCGAGACCGGCAACGTCACGTCCCGAAGGGAGCACGTGGAGCCGAGCATAGCAGCTCCCGGCCGCCGGGCCGGCGAGACGATTGATGACATATGGAACATCATATATCGTCGAGGCATCCACCCCGCCGGGAGATCCGCCCATGACGCGCCACGCCACCGCCGACGCCCCGAAGACGACGGAGGGCATGGGGCTCTTCGAGCGCCTGCTCTCCCTGTGGGTGGCGCTGGCCATCGTCGCCGGCGTGCTGCTCGGGCAGTTTGCCCCGGTGATTCCGGAGACCCTGTCGCGCTTCGAGGTGGCCCAGGTGTCGATCCCGGTGGCGATACTGATCTGGGCGATGATCTTCCCGATGATGGCCCAGATCGACTTCAGCGCGGTACTCGGGGTGCACCGGCAGCCGAAGGGGCTTGTCATCACCACCACGGTGAACTGGCTGATCAAGCCCTTCACGATGTTCGCCATCGCCTGGTTCTTCCTGATGGTGGTCTTCCGGCCCTGGCTGCCCGAGGCCGTGGCCAGCCAGTACCTGGCCGGCGCCATCCTGCTGGGCGCCGCGCCCTGCACCGCCATGGTGTTCGTGTGGAGCACCCTGACCCGCGGCGACGCCGCCTACACCCTGGTACAGGTGTCGCTCAACGACCTGATCATGCTGTTCGCCTTCGCGCCCATCGTGGTGCTGCTGCTCGGGGTCTCGAACATCCAGGTCCCCTGGGACACGGTGGCGCTCTCGGTGGTGCTGTATATCGTCATTCCCCTGACCGCCGGCGTGCTGACGAGGCGCACCCTGATCGCCCGTCGTGGCCAGGCGTGGTACGACAGCGTCTTCATGACGCGGGTGAGCCCGATCACGCCGATCGGCCTGATCATCACCCTGGTGCTGCTGTTCGCCTTCCAGGGCGAGATCATCCTGAAGGCGCCGCTGCACATCGTGATGATCGCCATCCCGCTGATCCTGCAGACCTTCCTGATCTTCTTCCTCGCCTACGGCTGGGCGAAGGCCTGGCGGGTGCCCCACTGCGTGGCCGCGCCCGGGGCGATGATCGGCGCCAGCAACTTCTTCGAGTTGGCGGTGGCCGCCGCCATCGCGCTGTTCGGCCTGCAGTCGGGCGCGGCGCTGGCCACGGTGGTCGGCGTGCTGGTGGAGGTGCCGGTGATGCTCGCCCTGGTGCGCATCGCCAACGCCACCCGAGATCGCTTCCCGACGGGACCAGCCTGAGGACGCGGCCCGAGGTGACGGTTCCGGGGGATCAGCAGAGTGCGGCGCGACGCTCCGGCCGGTTACCCATCGCGGCGAGGCGAGCGCGCAGCGCCGCGAGACGAGACGCCTGACCCTGGGCGGCCGCCTCCAGGGTGGCCATCACCCAGCCCGGCAGGCTAGCCTCCAGCCCGTAGTAGACCCACTGACCCTCGCGGCGATCGTCGAGCAGGCCGCACTGGCGCAGCTGCGCCAGGTGCCGCGACACCTTGGGCTGCGAGACCTCCAGGGCATGGGTCATCTCGCAGACGCAGAGCTCCTGCTCACGCAGCACGAGCAGCACCAGCATCAGGCGAGTCTCATCTCCCAGGCACTTGAAGACACGAACCGGGTCCAGCGACATCGAGGTTTTCCTCCAGGGAGTATCGACATGATTCTACGCGACGAGGGCCGGCGCGCGCAGCACGGCGCACGGCACGCCAGCCCGCCGCGCCTTGGCGGGCGCCACGCGACGAATCGGCCAACGACGCCTACGCTGCGCGCATGAGCCCTTTCCTGCACCGCCACCCGCTCGCCGTCATCGTGCTGGCCCAGCTCTGCGGCACCTCGCTGTGGTTCTCCGTCAACGGGGTGGGATTGTCACTGTCCCGCGACCTGGGCTTCACCGAGGCCGACCTCGGCCGGCTGACGCTCACCGTCCAGGCCGGCTTCATTCTCGGCACCTTGAGCATCGCCGCCAGCGGCCTGGCCGACCGCTTCCGGGCCAGTCGCATCTTTGCCGTCTCCTGCCTGCTCGGCGCGGTGGTCAACGCGGGCTTCGTGCTGGCCGCCGAGCACCCCGTCGCCGGCCTGCTGCTGCGCTTCGCCACTGGGCTGTGCCTGGCCGGCATCTATCCCCTGGGCATGAAGCTCGTCATCGGCTGGACGCCCACCCACAAGGGCGCGGCGCTGGCCTGGCTGGTCGGCATGCTCACCCTGGGAACCGCCCTGCCCCACCTGCTGCGCGGCTCGACCCTGGGCCTGGCCTGGGAGTGGACGCTGCTCGGCGCCTCGCTGCTGGCGCTGGCGGGCGGGGCGTTCATCCAGCTGCTCGGCGACGGCCCGCACCTGCCCCCGCCGGCCGGCCCCACCCGGCTGCGGGAGGGGCTGACGGGCCTGTGGGCACCACGTTTCCGGGCCGTGGCCGGCGGCTACTTCGGCCATATCTGGGAGCTCTACGCGCTGTGGATGCTGACGCCCTTTCTGGTGGCTCGCGAGCTCGGGCGGCTGGAGGCCCCGATGGACCTGGTGCCCTGGCTGTCGTTCGGCGTCATCGCCCTGGGGCTCGTGGGCTGCGTGGGGGGCGGCGAGCTGAGCCGGCGGCTGGGCAGCCTGTGGGTGGCACGGCGCGCCCTGGCCACCTCGGGGCTGACCTGCCTGGCCTACCCGCTGATGTATTGGGCGCCGCCGGGGCTGCTGCTGGTGCTGCTCGCCGTCTGGGGCCTCACGGTGATCGCCGATTCGCCACAGTTCTCGGCGCTGGCCGCCGCCACGGCCCCTCACGCTCGGGTCGGCTCGACGCTCGCGGTGATGAACGCCGTGGGCTTCGCCCTGACCATCCCGGCGATCTCGCTCACCTCGAGCCTGTGGGCCGCCCAGGGGACCTGGGTGCTGTTATGGCTGCTGCCGGGACCGGTGTTGGGGCTATGGGCATTGCGGCGTCTCGATTGACCGAAACGCCGCCGTGACCGCGCCGGGAGATCCTTGCTGCCTGCAGCAGGACGCCGAGCAGCATGCCGAGCATCGGGAAACGGGACTAGTCATCGCTGAGCCCGGCGGCCCGTAGCCGCTCATGGAGACGCTGGTTCTCCTCGATCAGGTCGGCCGCCAGGGCGGCGAGCTCGGGTGCGGCCTCGAAGTCACGTTCCAGCTGACGCAGCCGCCGGGCCCGGGTCAGGTCACGACTGGTGAAGCGCCAGCTCGCCACATAGGGCGAACCATCGGCCAGCAGGCCGCTCTCGATGCGTTCGACGACCCATTCGGCCTCGACCGAACAGGCGCGAGCCAGTTCCTCGAGGGTCAGGGTCGCCTCGTCGATCAGTTCGCCGCTGGCGATACGCCGCTGTGCCATGACCTAGCCTCCCCTCCCTTGGCGCGGATCGAAAGCGAGCTCCTGCGCCATGGTCTCGTAGAGTTCCCTCGCCCTGTCGGTATCGGCCGGGGGCAGCACCACCTCGAGCTCGACATAGAGATCGCCCGGCTCCGGTCCCGGAATACCGCGACCCTTCAGGCGCAAGCGGCGCCCGGACTGGGAGCCGGCGGGCACCTTCACCTTGACCACCCCCGAGGGAGTGGGTGTCTGGATGCTGGCCCCCAGGGCGGCCTCCCAGGGCGTGACCGGCACGCGTTGATGCACGTCCCGCCCTTCGACGCGATAACGCGGATCCGAGGTGAAGTGGATCTCCAGAAACAGGTCACCCGGCGGCCCCCCTCCTAGGCCGGGGCCACCCTGGCCGGAGAGACGGATGTGCTGGCCTGCCTTCACCCCCTGGGGGATGCGCACGTTGAGCGTGTGCTCTCGGGACAGGACGCGCCCCTGGGCGTCGACCCGAGGCACCTGCAGGGTGATCGCCCGGGTCGCGCCGTGGTAGGCATCCTCGAGGTCGATGACCACCTTGGCATGACGATCCTCGCCACGCATCTGATAGCCGCGCCTCCCTCGCCCTGCCCGGCCGCCCTGGCCGAACAGGTTGGCGAAGAAGTCACTGAACTCGCCCAGGTCGGCCTCCTCGAAGCCTCCCCCCCTGAACTCGAAACCGGCATCCCAGTCCGGTGGCGGCTGGAAATCCTGGCCCGATCGATACTGCTCGGCCAGCTGGTCATAGGCGAGACGCTTCTCGGGATCGGCAAGCACCGCCTTGGCCTCGTTGATTTCCTGCATGCGCAGTTCGGCTTCCGGCTCCTTGCTGACATCGGGGTGAAACTTGCGCGCCAGCTTGCGATACGCCTTCTTGATCTCCTCGGCCGTCGCGGTCTTCTCTACCCCGAGGACCTGGTAGTAATCCTTGAATTCCACGTCAAAGGACTCCGGCAAAAGGCCCGTCCATCCAGGCAGGACGACCAGGGCGTCACTCCTGAAACGACATCGGCGATTGATTCCAGCCTAGTCGAAGATGGCCGGAGAACGATGCCGGACGCCGCTTCACTCGGCACCGAACGCCCTGCCTGAGCAGGTGCCATCAGCGGGCGACGGCCTCCCGCGGCAGTGCCAGGGCCATCAGCGCGCTTGACGCCAGCAGGGCCGCCGAGACCCACAGGCAGGCCGCGAGCCCCTGGATCTGGTAGAGCCAGCCGGAGAGCAGGGTCCCGGCGAGGCGCCCCATGGCGTTGGCCATGTAGTAGAAGCCGACGTCCATGGAGACGCCATCGGCCCGCGCATAGTGGACGATCAGGTAGCTGTGCCAGCTGGAGTTGATGGCGAAGAGCACCCCGAAGGCCAGCAGCCCCGCCACCAGCCAGCCGACCTCGGCCAGCGGCAACAGCGCCAGCGACGCCGCCAGGCCGGCAAGGGCCAGGGCCCAGGCCACGGTGACGCTTCGCGGCCCGCCGCTGACCAGGCCAGTGAGACGCGGCGCCTGGGTCTGCACGCCGCCGTAGCCAATGACCCATACGGCCAGCAGCGCTCCCACCGTCCAGTGGCTCCAGCCGTGCTGGTCATAGAGGAACACCGGCAGCGCCACCACGAACCAGACGTCTCGCGCGGCGAAGAGAAAGAGCCGGGCCGCCGCGAGCACGTTGATCGCTCGTGAGGTTGAGAACACCTCGGTGAACTTCGGCTTGCGCCTCTGGCGCCCCAGATCGGCGCGCAGCCGGCAAAGCGAGAGTGCCAGCACCGCCACGAGCAATAGCGCCATGGCGATCACCGTCCCGCGGAAGCCGACCAGGGTCAGCCCCAGCCCGCCGAGGAAGAAGCCGGCCCCCTTGAGGGCGTTCTTGGAGCCGGTGAGCAGCGCCACCCAGCGATAGAGCGCGCTGCCGGAGCCGGGACTGTCCCTGGGCACCAACACCTTCACCGCGCTCTTGGCGCTCATCTTGTTGAGGTCCTTGGCGATGCCCGAGAGCGCCTGGGCGGCCATCACCCAGGGCACCGTCAGCGAGGGCGAGGGCACCATCAGCATGGCCAGCGCCACGATCTGCAGGGCGAGCCCGGCGTTCATGGTGCGGTTGAGCCCTAGGCGCGCGCCCAGCCAGCCGCCCACCAGGTTGGTGACCACGCCGAAGACCTCGTAGAAGAGGAACAGCAGCGCCACCTCCAGCGGCGAATAGCCCAGCTGGTGGAAGTGCAGCACCACCAGCATGCGCAGGGCGCCGTCGGTGAGCGTGAATACCCAGTAGTTGGCGGTGATCAGCAGGTACTGGCGCACCTCGAAGGGCAGCGTTTTCAGGCGCTCGGCGAGCGAGCTCATCTCAACCACGGCCCACCTGCTCGCCTCCCACCGGCTCACTCCCCACTTTCAGGGCCAGCTCGACGGTGCGGTTGGCATAGCCCCACTCGTTGTCGTACCAGGCGTATAGCTTCAGCTGGGTTCCGCCGACCACCAGGGTCGAGGGGGCGTCGACGATCGCACTGCGTGGGTCGGTGCGATAGTCGATGGAAACCAGCGGGCGCTCCTCGAAGCCGAGGATACCGGCCAGCTCGCCGTCGGCCGCGGCCCGGAGCGCCGCGTTGACCTCCTCCGCCGTCACCTCGCGCGCGAGCTCGAAGACCACGTCGGTGAGCGAGGCGTTGGCCAGCGGCACGCGGATGGCGTGGCCGTTCAGCTTGCCCTCGAGTTCCGGGAAGATCGCGCTGATCGCCTTGGCCGAACCGGTGGTGGTCGGGATCAGGCTCATGCCGCAGGCCCGCGAACGGCGCAGATCGGGGCTTTCCGGCGAGCTCGGGGCGTCGAGGATGACCTGGGTATTGGTGATGTCGTGCACCGTGGTCATCGAGCCGTGGCGAATGCCGAAGGCCTCATGGATCACCTTGACCACCGGCGCCAGGCAGTTGGTGGTGCAGCTCGCCGCGGTGACGATGCGATGCACCTCGGGATCATAGCGATCGTCGTTGACGCCCATCACCACGTTGAGCACGCCCTCCTCCTTCACCGGCGCGCTGACCACCACCCGCTCGACGCCCCGGTCGAGGTAGGGCTGCAGCGACGCGCGGCTCTTCATCTTGCCGGAGCACTCGATGGCCACCTGGCAGGCGGACCAGTCGGCGGCGGCGAGGGTATCGTGGCGGCTGAAGGCGATGCGGCGATCGTCGATCACCAGTGCGTCGTCCTCGGCCCGTATGCCCTTCCCCGGCGACCAGCGTCCGTGGACCGAGTCGAATTCGAGCAGGTGGGCGAAGGTGGCGGCGTCGCCGCCCGGGTCGTTGACGCGCACGAGCTCGGCCTCCCCGGCCGCAATGCGCGGCCAGAGGCTACGCAGGACGAGGCGGCCGATGCGACCGAAGCCGTTGATGCCGATGCGAAGGGTCATGGTGTCTCCTGATGGGGCCGGACGGGGAAATATGCGGGATTCCATATATATCGACGGCGAATGTCAATTCCGTGACAGCGATCCTCGCCCCCGCGATCAGGGGGCGATGAACGGTCCCGCCAGAGCCAGCAGCCCTACCACCGCCCAGGCGGGCAGCCGCCAGCGCACCAGCAGCAAGAAGCCGGCCAGCGCCAGCGCGAACGGCTCGGGCCCGAGGATGACGCTGGTCCAGACCGGATCGTAGAGCGCCATGCCCAGGATGCCCACCACGGCGGCATTGGCCCCGCGCATCGCCGACCGGGCGGCGTCCCAATGGCGCAGCCGGTTCCAGAACGGCATCACCGCCACCACCAGCAGCAGCCCCGGCACGAAGATGGCCACCAGCGCCAGGGCGGCGCCAAGGAGCCCGCCCGGCCCGATGGCGAGCAGGCTGCCGAGGTAGGCCGTCAGCGTGAACAGCGGGCCGGGCACCGCCTGGGCGGCGCCGTAGCCGGCCAGGAAGGTCTCCGGCGAGACCCAGCCAGGCGGCACCAGCTCGGCCTCTAGCAGTGGCAGCACCACGTGCCCACCGCCGAACACCAGGGCCCCTGCGCGATAGAAGGCGTCCAGCAGATCGAGGGTCGGCGAGGCGCTGGCAAGGGCCAGCAGCGGCAGCCCGACCAGCAGCGCAAGGAAGGCCGCCAGGGCGAGGCCGCCGGCCCGATGGGACACCGGCAGTGACAGCACCGCGCGAGGGGCTACCTCGTCGCTCGCGTGACACAGCATCAGGCCGGCCAGGGCGCCCATCAGGATCGCCGCCAGCTGGCCGAGGTGTCCCCCGACCAGCACCAGGGTGAAGACCGCCGCCAGCGCGATACCGGCACGACGCCGGTCCGGACAGAGGCTCTTCGCCATGCCCCACACGGCCTGGGCAACGATCGCCACCGCCGCCACCTTGAGGCCATGCACCAGCCCCGACGCCACGGGCCCCTCGGAGAGGCTCGCGCCCCAGGCGAAGGCCACCAGCGCCAGCGCCGACGGGAGGGTGAAGGCGATCCAGGCCAGGGCCGCGCCCCAGGGGCCGGCGCGCAGCAGCCCCAGGGCGAAGCCCACCTGGCTGCTGGCCGGCCCGGGCAGGAACTGGCAGAGCGCCACCAGGTCGGCGTAGTCCGCCTCCGCGAGCCAGCGCCGTCGCGTCACGAACTCGTGGCGGAAATAGCCCAGGTGCGCCACCGGGCCGCCGAAGGAGGTCAGGCCCAGCAGCAGGAAGGCCCACAAGACCTCCCCCGGGCGCCCCGCCCGGCGGGCCCCGCTTTCGCAAGCCGCCGCCGGCGTGTCGAGCCGATCACCCACGCCTAGCCGTAGCGGCCGGTGATGTAGTCCTCGGTCTTCTTGGTGTGGGGGTTGGAGAACATCGTCTTGGTATCGTTGTACTCGATGATCTCACCGAGGTGGAAGAAAGCCGTGTAGTCGGCGACCCGCGCGGCCTGCTGCATGTTGTGGGTCACGGTGATGATGGTGAACTGCTGCTTGAGCTTGTCCATCAGGTCCTCGATGGTCGCCGTGGAGATCGGGTCGAGGGCCGAGGTCGGCTCGTCCATCAGGATCACGTCGGGCTGCACGGCGATCGCCCGGGCGATGCACAGGCGCTGCTGCTGGCCGCCGGAGAGCGAGGTGCCCGGCTGGTGCAGCTTGTCCTTGACCTCCTCCCAGAGGCCGGCGTCGCGCAGGGCCCGCTCGACCAGCTCATCCTGGTCCGACTTGCGGCCCACCAGGTCGTGCATGCGCGGCGCGTAGGCGACATTCTCGTAGATCGACTTGGGGAAGGGGTTGGGCTTCTGGAAGACCATCCCCACCCGGCGGCGCAGGGCCACCTCGTCCATCTTGACCGCGTTGACGTCGCGACCGTCCATCTCCACCAGCCCCTCGATGCGCACGTTGGGGATCAGGTCGTTCATGCGGTTGAGGCAGCGCAGGAAGGTCGACTTGCCGCAGCCCGAGGGGCCGATCAGCGCCGTGACGTTCTTCTGGAAGACATCGATGTCGATGCCCTTCAGCGCCTGGCTCTGGCCGTACCAGAGGTTGAGGTCGCGCACGCGGATGGAGAGCTCGTGATGGGCATCGTCGTTGCGCGTCACCGGCTGACCGCGTTGCTGCTCCCTATTCTGCTGTTCCGGGCCGTCCTGGCCGGACCTGTGTTGAGCTGACATCGGCGCACTACTCCGCTCGGCAACTTGCATGTTCATCTGAGGATATCCTGTGTCGTGTCGATGGCTACCAGCGACGCTCGAATTTCTTGCGCAGCACCACCGCCGTGGCGTTCAGGGTGATGAGCACGGTCAGCAGCACGAGGATGCCGCCGGAGGTCTTCTCGATGAAGGCCCGATCGGGCTCGCCCGCCCAGGTGAAGATCTGCGCCGGCAGCACCGTGGCCGCCTCGGTGAAGGAGGTGGTGACGTCGGGGATGAAGGCCACCATGCCGACGATGATCAGCGGCGCGGTCTCGCCCATGGCCTGGGCCAGACCGATGATCGAGCCGGTCATGATCCCCGGCAGCGCCAGCGGCAGCACGTGGTCACGCACCACCTGCCAGCGCGAGCAGCCCACCCCGAAGGCGGCGTGGCGGATCGACTCCGGCACGCTGCGCAGCGCCGTGCGGGTGGCGATGATGATCACCGGCAGGGTCATCAGCGCCAGCGTCAGGCCGCCGACCAGCGGCGAGGAGCGCGGCACGCCGAAGAAGTTGATGAAGATCGCCAGGCCCAGCAGGCCGAAGAGGATCGAGGGAATCGCCGCCAGGTTGTTGATGTTGATCTCGATGGCCTGGGTGAAGCGGTTGTCCGGCGCGAACTCCTCCAGGTAGACGGCGGTCATCACGCCGATCGGGAAGGCCACCGCCAGGGTCACCAGCAGGGTCAGCAGCGTGCCCATGGCCGCCGAGGCGATGCCGGTCAGCTCGGGCATCTTGGAGTCGCCGCTGGTAAAGAAGGTGGTGTTGAAGCGCAGCTCGGCGCGCCCCTGCTCCACCAGGCGGTCGACCACGGCCTGCTCGCCGGCCTTGAGCTTGCTGTGATGGCCCTTGAGGTACTGATCCACCTGGCCGTCGGCGAGCACCCACTCCTGACGGGTGGTGCCCAGCAGCTCGGGGTCGTCTTCCATGCGCCCGGGGATCAGGCGCAGGTAGCCGCGGCTGACCAGTGAGCGAACGTCCTCGTTCACGGCGGCCAGGGGGAGCTGGCTGGCCTGTTCGCTGTAGTCGACCTGGACCTGGATCTGGGCCTGCTTGAACGCCGGCAGGCCCTTGACCAGCATGTCGGCGAAGAACAGCACCAGGAACAGGCCGGCCAGCCCCAGGGCGCCCATGGAGATCCACTTCAGGCGCGCCGACTTGCGGTGGCGGCGCTTGAGCTGGGCGCTGATGTCGTCGAAGGATTGACTCATCGGAACGTGTCCTCGGCGTTACAGGTTGTTGACCCGATACTTCTCGCGGAAACGGCGAATCATGATCACCGAGACCAGGTTCAGGCTCAGGGTCACCACGAAGAGCACCAGGCCCAGCGCGAAGGCGGAGAGGGTCTCGGCGCTGGCGAACTCCTGGTCGCCGGTCAGGGCGGCCACGATGCGCACCGTCACGGTGGTCATGTCTTCGAGCGGGTTGGCGGTAAGGTTGGGCCGCATGCCGGCGGCCATCACCACGATCATGGTCTCGCCCAGCGCCCGGGAGACCGCCAGCAGCGAGGCGGAGATGATCCCCGGCAGGGCCGCCGGGATCACTACGTCGCGGATGGTCTCGCCCTTGGTCATACCCAGCGCCAACGAGCCCTGACGCATGCTGTCGGGCACCGAGGAGATCACGTCGTCGGAGAGCGACGAGATGAACGGGATGATCATGATGCCCATCACGATGCCGGGCGCCAGCGCGTTGTTGAAGGAGGCCTCGAACCCGAAGAAGCCGGCCACGCTGACGATGATCGGCGCCACGGTGATGGCGGCGAAGAAGCCATAGACCACGGTGGGGATGCCGGCCAGCACCTCGAGCACCGGCTTGGCCACGGTGCGCACGCGGGAGGGGGCGAACTCGGCCATGTAGATGGCCGCGAGCAGGCCGATGGGAATCGCCACCAGCATCGCCACGGCGGTGATCATGAAGGTGCCGGCGAATAGCGGCACCGAGCCGAACTGGGCGGCGCTGGCACCCTCCTCGGCGCGACCGGCGGCCTCGAGGAAGCTGGCACCCGGGTTCCAGGTAGTGCCGGTGATGAAGTCCCAGAAGTTCTGCATCTGGAAGAAGCGCAAGGCCTCGCCGATGATCGACACCAGGATGCCCAGGGTGGTGAAGATGGAGATCAGCGCGGCGCCGGCCAGCACGAAGCGGATCACCCGCTCGATGGCCTGGCGGGCATGGAAGTCGGGGCGCACCATCAGCATGCCGATGGCGAGCCCGAGGCAGGCTACGACGAGGCTGCCGGCCAGCAGGTAGAGGGTGGGGATCTCGGCCCCCAGCAGCAGCAGCGCGAAGCCGCCCACGGCACTCACCAGCAGCGCCGGACCGGCCGTCGTCAGCACGGTGAACCAGGCGTACTGGTCGGGCTGGGCGAACATGGCCGTGCCGCCGGCCCGCACCCGGGTCGCCTTGGCACGCCCCAGGAAGAAGGCTACCAGACCCAGCAGCAGCAGGGCGCCGCCGAACATGGCGAGTATCTGGTTGGTCTGCATAGGAGTCTCTCGGAGGAGTTGATTCGCGGACGGGGCGGGAGCGGCCCGTTCCGTCGAAACGTGAGCCGGCCGACAGCCCTTGAGCTGCCGGCCGGGTGAAGCGGAAAGAGCCGGCGTTACTTCAGATCGGCCAGTTCGAGGCTCTCACGGTTCTCGACCGCCTGACGTGCCTGCTCGCGGACGTCCTGGGGTGCCGGCACCAGGCCGATGCCCTTGAGGTAGCCCAGGTCACCGATCATCGTCTCGCTCATGAACAGATCCGCGTAGGCGTTCATGGCCGGCACCTCGTCGGCGTGCTGATTCTTGACGTAGAAGAACATCGAGCGCGACACCGGGTACTCGCCGCTGCCGATGGCATCCGGGGTCGGGGCGACGCCGTCGACGCTGGAGCCGATCAGGGTGTCGGCGTTCTCCTCGAGGAAGGAGTAGCCGAAGATACCGAAGGCCTCGGTGTTCTCGGCCAGGCGCTGGACGATCAGGTTGTCGTTCTCGCCCGCATCGATGAAGGCGCCGTCGGTGCGGATATCGGTGTAGCCCTCGCCGCCGTAGGCGTCCATTTCCTCGGAGGCGGCTTCCATCACCAGCTCCGCAAAGGCGTCGCGGGTGCCGGAGGTGGTGGGCGGGCCGTAGACGGCGATCTCGCGCGCCGGCAGGGCGTCGTCGATCTCGCTCCACTGGGTGTAGGGGTTGTCGACCAGCTCGCCATCGACCGGCACCTTGGCGGCGAGTGCCAGGAAGATCTGCTCGCGGGTGACGTCCATCGCCTCGTTGGCGTTGGACTGGGCGAAGGCGATGCCGTCGTAGCCGATGAAGGCCTCGGTGATGTCGGTGACACCATTTTCCTGGCAGCGCTCGAACTCGGAGGGCTTCATGCGACGCGAGGCGTTGGTGATGTCCGGCGTATCGTCACCCACGCCGTTGCAGAACAGGCGCAGACCGCCACCGGAACCGGTGGACTCGATGACCGGGGTCGGATACTCGGTGGTGGCGCCGAACTCCTCGGCCACGTAGCTGGCGAACGGGTAGACGGTGCTGGAGCCGACGATACGAGCCTGCTCGCGAGCCTGGGCGACACCGGCCACGCCGATCACGGCGGCGGCGATGGCGGTAGTCTTGAGGATGCGGTTCATGGAGCGATCTCCTGTCGAGAAAGGGATTCAACCTTCGCGACACACACGATGCCCCAGGAAAGTGACAGCTTCATGACAACCGGTGGCGACGACATCACCGCCGCCTTGCCTCCCCGGCGGTCGCCGTCAGGTGGCGGGGGTGACCTCCCGGCCGGCGGCGCGCCCCACCAGCCCCCGCAGGGCCACGTTGCCGGCCAGCGAGACCGCCAGCATGGTCAGCACCATGGGCCAGGCGCTGTCGATCTCGAAACCGCTCACCACCACCCCGGCGAGCGCCCCGCAGGTGAACTGGATGCTGCCGAGCAGCGCCGTGGCGGTCGCGCTCATGTGGCTGAAGTGCTCGAGCAGCGAGGCGATGGCGTTGGGCGTGATCAGGCCGACCATGCCCATGAACAGCATGATCAGTGGCACCACGGTGACAAGCGAGTCCTGCCCGGAGGCCACCAGCAGGGTCAGGCAGAACGCCACGCCGAGCTGCGCGCCGAGGCCGAGACGCATGTTCTGCTGGGGAGTCCGGCGGCGCAGCAGGCGGATGTTCACGCGGTTCGACGCCGCCATGACCACCACATTGGCACCGAAGACCACCGGGTAGATCGCCGGCGACACCCCGTAGTGGGTGATGTAGAGAAACGGCGAGGCGGTGATGAAGGCGAACATGCCGGCGAAGGTCGCGGCCACGGCGAGCACATAGCCCATGCCTTCGCGGTGGCGCAGCACGCTGGCGTAGTTGCGCAGCACCTGTCGCGGCGAGGCCGTGGGGGCGTCCGGCGCTCGGGTCTCGGGCAGCTTGGTGCCCATCAGCCAGAGCAGGAAGGCCGCATAGACCGCCAGGAAGACGAAGATCAGCCACCAGTCGGCGAGATAGAGCAGCCCGCTGCCCACGGCCGGGGCCGCCAGCGGCGCCAGCATCATGATCATCGCCATGGTCGACATCACCTTGGCGGCCTCACGGCCCTGGAAGCAGTCGCGCACGATGGCCGCGGAGTTGACCACGCAGGCCCCACCGCCCAGCGCCTGCACCAGGCGCCAGGCGAGCAGCTCGCCGAGGCTGCCTACCGTGGTCAGCATCAGGCTCGCCAGCAGGAAGATCACCAGGCCGCTGAGCAGCACCGGCTTGCGGCCCAGCCGGTCGGAGAGCGGGCCACCCGTGAGCTGGCCGAGGGCGAAGCCGGCCAGGAAGGTGCTGATCGACAGCTCGGTATGGTGAATGCTCGCGCCCACGGCCTCGGCCAGGGCCGGCATGGCGGGCAGATAGGCATCGATGGCGAAGGGAGCCAGGGCGGTGTTGGCGGCGACCAGCAGGGCCACGCGTCGGGAATTCAGGGTCAACAAGGCGCCTCCCACAGGGCTCTTGGCAGAGAAGGAGTGGATAGCGGGTAAAAGATAGTGGGCTAATGATAACCCAAAAATTAGTCGCTGGTCCGGCCGCCTATATTCGGCCGGGCTGCCTTGCTAGAGTGAACCCCATGACAACCGGAGGGATCCCCACCATGGCAGACGACCTGCTTTCACAACTCAAGACCATGACCACCGTGGTGGCCGACACCGGCGATCTCGAGGCGATTCGTCGCTTCGAACCCACCGACGCCACCACCAATCCCTCGCTGATCCTCCAGGCGGCCCAGCACGAGACGCGCCGGACGCGGCTGGCCGAGATCGCCCGCCACGCCACCGACATCGACGATGCCCTGGACACCGTGGCCGTCGAGATCGGCAGCGAGATCAGCGCCCTGGTGCCGGGCTACGTCTCCACCGAGGTCAGCGCGCGGCTCTCCTTCGACACGGACGCCACCCTGGCCCGGGCCCGGGCGTTGATCGAGCGCTACGGCCGCCACGGGGTCGGCCCCGAGCGGATCCTGATCAAGGTCGCGGCGACCTGGGAGGGGATTCGCGCCGCCCGGATACTGGAGCGCGAGGGCATCCACACCAACCTCACCCTGCTGTTCAGCTTCGCCCAGGCGCAGGCCTGCGCCGATGCCGGCGTCACCCTGGTCTCGCCCTTCGTCGGCAGGATCCTCGACTGGCACAAGGCCCAGGATCCCGAGGCCGACTTCGAGGGCGACCGCGATCCGGGCGTGCAGTCGGTCAAGCGCATCTACGAGCACTTCAAGGGCCACGGCTATGAGACCGTCGTGATGGGCGCCAGCTTCCGCAATAGCGGCGAGATCCTCGCCCTCTCGGGCTGCGACCGGCTGACCATCTCTCCCCAGCTGCTGGAGGAGCTGGCCGGCACCGAGGCGCCGCTGACGCGTCGACTCAAGCCGCTGGACGCCGAGACCAGCGCGCCGGAGCCGCAGGACGAGGCCGAGTTCCGCTGGGCGATGAACGAGGACGCCATGGCCACCGAGAAGCTCGCCGAGGGCATCCGCAAGTTCATGGCCGACCAGCGCAAGCTGGAGACGCTGCTGGCAGAGCTGAGACAGGGCTGAGGCAGGGTCAGGCGGCCCGCCGAGGGGCGAGGCCCGGAAAGGCGTCCGGCAAGAGCTCTCTTGAGGAACGGATGAGAAAAGTTCTTTGGAAGAACGGGTCAGGAGCGCTTGGGGAAGAAAGACGAGCAACGAGCCCGAAGAACGCATCGCGAACCGGGCTTGGCAAGACGCCGATCAGTACCCGGTAGAAGTAGAAATGGAAATAGGCGCCTAGGGGCCGTGGGAGGCGGCCTGCTGGGCCTCGAGCATCTCCACCAGCGGCTGGAACTCCTCGCGGTTGTGCTCGTTGAGGCGCATCAGGATGCGATGCGCCTCCAGCACCCGCTGGCGGGTCTCCTCCACGTCGGTGGGAATCTCAGGCAGGTCATGAAGCTCACGGGCCTCGGTGATCGGCGCGTCCACCAGGGTGAAGATGCGCGAGAAGCCCATGACGTCGAGCATGCGCTGGACGTCGGGGTTGTCGGCGATGATGGTCGGCGGCTCGCTGACGCGCCCCTGCACCGCCATGGCCACCTTGGCGAGGAAGCCCAGGGCGGTGGAGTCCACGTTGGTGGTGTCTCGCAGGTCGATGATCAGCGTCTCGAGCCCCGGAGTCTCGGCGAGCTGCTGGGCCTGGCGGTCCAGGGTCGCGCACAGGGTCAGGCGTACGTCCCCGCACAGCTTGAGCACGAAGACCCCCGATGCAAACGCTGCCTTGATGCGGCCCTCATGATTTATCATTGCCAAATCCGCTCAACACCATGATCGTCAGGTCGTCTGGCAGCTCCTCATGACCCGGTGCGCTCTGGGCGACAATTTCATCATCGTCGGCCAGATGCTCCAGTGCAAGACTGCCACGTAGGTCCTCCAGCGTCGTGCTGGCCAGGACCCGTCGCTCGAGTTCCCTGAGCCGCCCCTCCAGAGTATCCCCCGGCAGACACTCCAGTATGCCATCCGAACAGAGCCACAGCCGAAAGTTCTCCGGCAGCGGACAGCCCAGGCTCGGGTAGTCGACCCCGGGGAAGAGGCCGACCGGCATCCCCTCGCCGGGCAGCGCCTGCACCTCGCCGTCGGCCACCAGCAACGGCATGGGGAGCTGCGCGCCGAGCGAATAGTGGAGATAACGGCGTCGGTGGTCAATCACCCCGACGAACAGGGTCGCGTGCTTGCCGATACCGGCATCCAGCAGCTCGCGGTTGAGCGCTGCCAGCCAGCGCGGCGCTAGCCGCTCGGGATGCTCGCCGTTCCACTCCTGCTGCCAACGATTGGAGAGGTATTTCAGCAGCACGGTGACGAAGGCCGAGGACGCGCCGTGACCCGAGACGTCGGCGAAGTAGAACAGGCTGTAGCGCTCGTCGAAGCCCTGGAAGTCGAGGAAGTCCCCGGAGAGGTAGAGCGAGGGCGCCAGCCAGTAGTCGAAGGTCACGCCCTGCAGCGTCTGGGGCCTGGCCGGCAGCAGCTTGCGCTGGATCTGGCCGCCGGCCTGCTGGTCGAGGCGCAGCATCGCCAGGTGGGTCTCCAGGCTCTCGTTGAGCTCCTCGAGGTTCTCGTTGAGATGGGCCAGCCGGGCCCGGTCGCGTTCGCGGTCGGCGGCTAGCTGATGCACCTCGATGGCCTTGACGATCATGCGCCGCAGCAGCGAGCCGTGGCGCAGCGGGTCGACGATGTAATCCACCAGGCCCGCCTCCACCGCCTTCAGCAGGTCGGCGTCCTGACGCTCATCGCTGACCACCAGGGTCGGCAGGCGCTCGGCCAGGCGCTCCCAGTCGGCGCGCGAGACCGCCCGCGCATGGGCGACGATCAGCGCCGTCTCGGGCGGCAGCTCCTCGATGCCGGAGGCGGCGTACACCGCCAGGTCGTCACGGGCGATGGTCTGGGCCAGGGCGTCACGCTCCGGCCCCGGGACGTCGATCACTCCGATCAGTTGCTTGGCTGGTGGCATGCGGTCATGGCCTCATTCGGCGAAGGCGTCGTCGAAATCCTCATCGTCGAAGTCGAACTCGTCACTGGCGAAGGGATCCTCGCCCAGCTGTCCGTCGTTGACCTCGAAGCGACGCTGCTGAAGGTAGGCATCGCGGATGAAGCTGTAGCGGTCGCCGCTGATCAGCGCCTCCTGGTCGAGCAGCCCGGCCCGGGCATCGATCACCCGCAGCGCGGTCAGGCCGACCCGCACCTTGTCCTCCTCGATGTAGGTGGTCGGATAGGTGTACATGTCCGCCGGCAGCCCCGCGGTATCGCGTACCGTGCTCGGCCCCAGCAGCGGCAGCACCAGATAGCCGCCCTCGCCTACGCCCCAGGCGCCGAGGGTCTGGCCGAAGTCCTCCTCGCGGCCGGTGATGTCCATCCGCGTGGCGACGTCGAACAGCCCGCCGATGCCGACGGTGGTGTTGATCAGGAAGCGCCCGGTGGCCACACCGGCATTGGTACCCTTGCCCTGCAGCAGGCTGTTCAGGGTGGTGCGGATCTCGCCCAGGTTGGAGAAGAAGTTGCCCACGCTCGTCTCCACCGGGTCCGGCGTGATGAAGCGATAGCCCTGGGCGGCCGGCTTGAGGGCGTAGCGGTCGACCACGTCGTTGAAGGCGAACACCTTGCGGTTGAAGCCCTCCCAGGGGTCGTCAGGGTTAGGTTCCCGCATCTCGCCGCTGCTGGCGCAGCCCGCGAGCAGCGCCAGGGTCATCACCAGGGCGCCACGCCCCGACCACCGGGTCATCCCCCCTGCCATCATCCGTTTCCTCTCACATCCGTTCATCGGGCGCTATCGCCTCCCTGCGGTTACTGTCTTGACGCTCATTGGCGACGCACCACCACGCTGCCGGCACTGTAGCCCGCGCCGAAGGAACAGACCACCCCGAGCGCACCGGACGAAAGGTCGTGACGATGCAGATGGAAGGCGATGATCGAACCGGCCGAGCTGGTATTGGCGTAGCGATCGAGGATGATCGGCGCCTGTTCGGGCTGCGGATCATGCCCCAGCACGCGCCGGGCGATGAGGTCGTTCATGTGGCGATTGGCCTGATGCAGCCACAGGCGCGCCAGGTCATCGCCGGCGAGCTCAAGGCTCGCCAGGTGATCGGTGATCAGCGCCGCCACCAGCGGGCAGACCTCCTTGAAGACGCGCCGCCCCTCCTGCACGAAGAGCCGGTCGGTGGCCAGCGGGTCGCTGTCGGTGACCCGGTCGAGGAAGCCGGCGTTGTTGCGAATGGCATTGGAGAAGCGCGTCGTGAGCCGGGTGCCGAGGATCTCGAAGCGCGTCTCGGCGCTGGCCACCGCGTCGCTCTCCAGCACCAGGGCGGTACAGGCATCACCGAAGATGAAGTGGCTGTCGCGGTCGCGGAAGTTGAGGTGGGCCGAGCAGATCTCGGGATTGACCACCAGGGCGCGCTGGATGCTGCCGGCGCGGATGGCGTTGGCGGCGGTCTCGATGGCGAAGGTCGCCGAGCTGCAGGCCACGTTCATGTCGAAGGCGTAGCCGCCGGCACCCAGCGCCGCCTGAAGCTCCACGGCCACCGCCGGGTAGGGGCGTTCCAGGTTAGAGCAGGCGACGATCACCAGATCGATCTCTCCGGCCGCCACGCCCGCCGACTCCAGCGCCTCGCGGGCCGCGGCCAGACCCATCTCGCACTGAATGGAGGGCTCGTCGTTGCCGCGCGGAGCGAGCCGCGGTCGCATGCGCTCGGGATCGAGGATCCCCTCGGCATCCATCACGTAGCGGCTGTGGATACCCGACGCCTTGACGATGAAGTCGCTGCTCGAGTGCTCGAGGCGCTCCTCCACGCCCGCCTCGGCGCGACGCGCGTTCTCGGCGTCCACCCAGGCATTGAACGCGGCCACCAGGGCCGCGTTGTCGATGGCATGGGGCGGCGTGAACAGCCCTGTGCCGGTGATCACTGCGTGGGTCATGCGCTTCTCCCTGTGAGTTCGGCCCAGCGTTTCTCGAGGCGCTTGGTGGAGACCGGGAAGCGGGTGCCCAGCTGCTGGGCGAAGAGCGAGACGCGCAGCTCCTCGATCCACCAGCCGAACTCCACCAGCGCCGGATCCTCCACCCCACCACGCCGTTCGCTCTCGCGGCGAGCCGCCAGGCGGGCCTCGAAGTCCTGGACCTCCTGCATGTGCATCTGGTCGCGCATACGCTCCCGCGGCGCCTTCTCCAGACGGATCAGCGCCGCCTCCATGTAGCGCGGATACTCCTCGAGCCAGTCTCCGGCCTCGCTGACGAAGCCGGGGTGTACCAGGCGCTGCATCTGGGCCTTGAGGTCACTGTACACCAGCGCCAGGGCCAGGTTGAGGTTGCCTTTCAGCGCCTTGGTCACCGCCAGGTGCCCCTGGAGCGCCTGCTCCAGGGTCGCCACCAGCGCCTCGGCGCGGGGCAGCAGGGCATCGCCGGTGGCCTCGAGCCGCGTCGCCAGCTCGCCTTGAGAGCGCGGCAGCGGGTCGGTGGCCACCACCTGGCGGAAGACCGCCGCCACCACGTCCTCGATGAGCGCGCGCTTGCCGCCCACCTTGGCAAACAGCAGCGCGCAGGTCGATAGCCCCTTGAGCCGCTCGATGGCAAGTGCCTGGTCGGGCAGCCGCGCCATGGCGGCCTGCACCACGCCGGCGCGATGGGCCTCGCGCGCCTTGTCGGGATGATCGAACAGCTCGACCCGGAAGGTCTCCTTGCTCGGCACCAGGGCGGGATAGGCCTCCACCCGGATACCGGCCTGGGTGGTGACTCGCGACTCGGGCAGCGGCGTCTCGGGCAGGGCCGCAAGCTCGCCCTCGTCGCTCGCCTGAACGGCCAGGGCCCGAGCGCCCTCGCCCGCGGCCGCCTCGAAGCGGCGCTCCAGCTCGCGCGCATCGCGACCCTGACCCAGGGGCTCACCCCGATGGTCGACCACCCGCAGGTTCATCACCAGATGGGGCTCGAGGGCCTCGAGGTTCCAGTCATCGGGATGCAGGCGCACACCGGTCTTGCGGCGCAGGAACTCGCCTAGCGCCTCGGTAAGCGGGACGTCGTCCGGGGTCATGGCCTCCAGGGCGGCGTCCACCCAGTCGGGGATCGGCACCACCTGGCGACGGATCGCCTTGGGCAGCGACTTCATCAGCGCGATGCACTTCTCGCGCAGCAGCCCCGGCACCAGCCACTCCAGCCGCGCCAGGGGCAGCTGGGGCAGCATGGCGGCCGGCACGGTCAGCGTCACGCCGTCGTCGGGGGCACCGGGCTCGAAGTGGTAGGCGAGCGGGTAGCGCACCCCGTTCAGCGTGAGCTCGTCAGGATACTCGGCCTGGGTGACCTCGCCGGCCTCGCGGGCCAGCAGGGCCGCCCGGTCGAACTTGAGGATGCCGGGGTCCTCGGCCTCGGCCTTCTTGCGCCAGGCCTCGAAGCCCTTGCCGTTGACGATATCGGCGGGGAGGCGTTCGTCGTAGAAGGCGAACAGGGTCTCCTCGTCGACCAGGATGTCACGCTTGCGGGCACGATCCTCGAGGTCCTCGACCTCCTCCACTAGCGCCCGGTTGTGGGCGAAGAAGTCGCCGCGGGTCTTGAACTCGCCCTCGACCAGCGCGCGGCGGATGAACAGCTCCCGGGACGCCACCGGATCGATCGGGCCGAAGTTGACCTTGCGCCCGGTCACGATGGGCAGGCCGAACAGCGTGACCTGCTCGGTGGCCACCACCTGGGCGCGCTTCATCTCCCAGTGGGGCTCGGCGTAGGAACGCTTGACCAGGTGGCCGGCCAGCGGCTCGATCCACTGGGGCTCGATCCGCGCCGCGGTGCGGGCGAAGAGCTTGGTCGTCTCCACCAGCTCGAACGCCATCAGCCACTTGGGCGACTTCTTGGCGAGCCCCGAGCCCGGGTGGACGACGAACTTGCGGTTGCGCGCCCCCAGGTACTCGCGGTTCTCGGTGAGCAGGCCGATATTCGATAGCAGCCCGGTGAGCAGCGCCTTGTGCAGGGACACCGCGCGCTCCCGGCGGGCCTCGCGGCGCGCCTTGTCGTCTTCCTCCTGGGCCTCAACCGGCGCCGGAGGCGGCGGCACCTCGATGTCCATGTCGCGCAGCAGCTGGCGCAGCTGACGGAAGGTGTCGTGCCACTCGCGCAGGCGCAGGTAGTTGAGGTAGTGATCCTTGCACCAGCGGCGCAGCCGGTTGCCGGAGAGCTCCTCCCGGGCGGCCTCGAAGCCGTTCCAGAGGTTGAGCAGCGCGACGAAGTCGGAGTCCGGGTCGTGCCAGCGGCGATGGGCCTGGTCGGCGGCCTGGCGCTTGTCGGCCGGACGGTCGCGGGGATCCTGGACCGCCAGGCCGGCGACCACGATCAGCACCTCGCGCAAGCCCCCTTGCTCGGCGCCGGCCAGCACCATGCGGGCCAGGCGCGGATCGATGGGCAGCCGCGCCAGCTTGCGCCCCAGCGGGGTCAGGCGGTTGCCCGCATCCACCGCGCCCAGTTCGAAGAGCAGCCGGAAGCCGTCGGTGATGAAGCGCGAATCCGGCGGGTCGACGAAGGGGAAGGCCGCGATGTCGCCGAGCTTGAGCGAGAGCATCGAGAGGATCACCGAGGCCAGGTTGGTACGGCGAATCTCGGGGTCGGTAAACTCGGGGCGGGCGAGAAAGTCATCCTCATCAAAGAGGCGGATGCAGACGCCCTCGGCGACACGGCCGCAGCGGCCCTTGCGCTGATTGGCGCTGGCCTGGCTGACCGGTTCTACCGGCAGGCGCTGAATCTTGGCCTTATAGCTGTAGCGGCTGATACGCACCAGGCCGGGGTCGATGACGTAGCGGATGCCCGGTACCGTCAGCGAGGTCTCGGCGACGTTGGTGGAGAGCACGATGCGCCGCCCCGCGTGGGGGGCGAAGACGCGATTCTGCTCGGCGTTGGAGAGCCGCGCATAGAGCGGCAGGATCTCGGTGCCGCGCAGATCGGCCCGGCGCAGGGTGTCGGCGGTCTCGCGGATCTCGCGCTCGCCGGGCAGGAACACCAGGATGTCGCGCGGCCCGTGGAACCAGCCCTTTTCCCGCTCGACCTGCTCGATCTCCTCCACGGCATGCAGGATGCCCTCCTGCAGGGTGCGATCCTCCTCGTCGTCGTCATCGCGGACCAGGGGCCGATAGCGCACCTCCACAGGGTAGGTGCGTCCGGAGACCTCGACCACCGGCGCCGGCACGTCCTGGCCCGCTGCGTCGCGGCGGCCGAAGTGCGCGGAGAAGCGGTCGACGTCGATAGTCGCCGAGGTGATGATCACCTTGAGGTCGGGCCGGCGGGCCGTCAGACGCTTGAGGTAGCCGAGCAGGAAGTCGATGTTGAGGCTGCGCTCGTGGGCCTCGTCGATGATGATCGCCTCGTAGCGGCTGAGGTCGGGGTCGTGGCGAGTCTCGGCCAGCAGGATGCCATCGGTCATCAGCTTGACCAGGGTCGCGTCGCTGCTCTGGTCAGTGAAGCGCACCTGGTAGCCGACCTGCTCGCCCAGCGGTACCGCCAGCTCCTCGGCCAGGCGCGTGGCCACCGAGCGCGCTGCCAGGCGCCGCGGCTGGGTGTGGCCGATCAGCCCGCGGCGACCTAGCCCCAGTTCCAGGCAGAGCTTGGGCAGCTGAGTGGTCTTGCCCGAGCCGGTCTCGCCGGCCACCACCACCACCTGGTGCTCCTTGAGTGCCGCGAGAATGTCCTCGCGACGCTCGGCGACCGGCAGCGCCGCCGGATACTCGAGCGTGACCGGCCGCCCCCTGCGTCGCTCCACCATCTCTCTCGACCGCTCGAACGAGCGCCGGACCTCGGCGAGCCCTCGATCCACGGGCTTGCCTTCCTTCAGGCGTCGGCGCAGGCCGCGCAGGCGTTTCTCTAGGCCGACGACGTCGCGGCGCATGACGTTTTCGAGGTCACGGGTCAGGGCGTCAAGCTCGGCGGCATCCTCGGCCTTCGCGGCGGGGGGCTGGCGGGTCTCGGTGGTCACGGTATCGACGGTCGGCTCCGGGTCACGGTCAGCAAAAAGTGGCCCGCACCGGGCGTCCCGGGGCGGGCCTGCATTATAACGTCGCGTCATCGACCGCGCCTAATCCGGGCCGCCTCGACATGCTGGATCTAACGAGGCAGTCCGGCGACCAAGATCACGCCCCGGCGCGCTCCTGCTCCTCGTCACGCAGCTGGCGACGCAGCACCTTCCCCACGTTCGTCTTGGGCAGCTCGTCACGGAACTCCACGAAGCGCGGCACCTTGTAGCCGGCGAGCTCCTTCTTGCACCAGGCCCGCAGGCTCTCGGCATCCAGCCCCTCGTCGCGGGCCACCACGAACAGCTTGATGGCCTCGCCGCTGGTCTCGTCCGGCACCCCCACCGCCGCCGACTCCACCACCCCGGGATGGGCGGCCACGACGTCCTCGATCTCGTTGGGGTACACGTTGAAGCCTGAGACCAGGATCATGTCCTTCTTGCGATCGACGATGCGGATGTAGCCATCCGACTGGAGCACGGCGATGTCGCCGGTGTGGAACCAGCCCTGGTCGTCGATCGACCGCGCGGTCTCGTCGTCGCGGCGCCAGTAGCCCTTCATCACCTGGGGCCCCCGCACGCAGAGCTCCCCCGCGGCGTCGTAGGGGGCGTCCCGGCCGTCGGCGTCCACCACCTTCACCTCGGTGCCGGCCACCGGCTTGCCGATGGTGCCCAGTTGGATGGCGTCCACGGGATTGAAGCTGACGATGGGCGAGGTCTCGGTCAGGCCGTAGCCCTCGGCGACCTGACAGCCGGTGACCTCCTCCCAACGGGTCGCCGAGGCGCGAGTCAGGGCCATGCCGCCGGAGATGGTCAGATGCAGCCGCGAGAAGTCGAGCTGGCGAAAGTCCTCGCGGTTGCACAGGGCATTGAACAGGGTGTTGAGCCCGATGAAGCCGGTGAAACTCACCTCCTTGAGGGTCTTGACGAAGCCATCGAGGTCGCGGGGATTGGGGATCAGCACCGAGTGGTTGCCGGTCTCCATCATGAACAGGCAGTTCACCGTGAAGGTGTAGATGTGGTAAACGGGCAACGGCGCGATGATGGTCTCGGCGCCCTCGCTCAGGGCCGGCCCGATCGCCTGGCGGGCCTGCAGCATGTTGGCCACCAGGTTGCGGTGGGTCAGCATGGCGCCCTTGGCGAGCCCCGTGGTGCCGCCGGTGTACTGCAGGGCGGCGATATCGTCGGGCTCACGGCTCACCTCGCGGTGCGGATGCCGGGCCCCGGTCGCCAGCGCCCGGCGGAACGGCGTGGCATCGGGCAGCGAGAAGGCCGGCACCAGCTTCTTGACGTACTTGACCACGCTGTTGATCAGCGGGCGCTTGGGGAAGGGGTGCAGGTCGCCGAGTTCGGTCACCACCACCTGCTCGATGTCGGTTCGCTCGAGGATGCCCTCGAGCTTGGCGGCCATGTTGGCCAGGATGACGATGGCGCGGACCCCGGAATCCTTGAACTGATGGGCCATCTCGCGCTCGGTGTAGAGCGGATTGGTGTTGACCACCACCAGCCCGGCCCGCAGGGCACCGAACACCGCCACCGGAAACTGCAGCACGTTGGGCAGCTGGATGGCGATGCGATCCCCGGGCTCTAGGTCGGTCTCCTGCTGCAGCCAGGCCGCGAATTGGCCGGAGAGACGGTCGAGCTCGGCATAGCTCAGCACCCGCCCCATGCAGCTGAAGGCCGGCTTGTCACCGAAGCGCGCCACCGAGGCATGAAAGACCTCCATCACCGAGGCGTAGTCGTCGAGTTTCTCGAGGGGCTGGCCGGTCAGGATGGCGGGCGTGGCGTTCTCGCTCATGGGCTGTCTCCATACTGCGGCCAATGTCGGCATCGGCCTTATTGTTCTCCACGCGAGGGGTTATCCACACGCGGTGTGTTAACAGGCACCTTATACCAGCGGCTCGACGACTGTAAAACGAGCGATTGAAACTTACGTTTTATAGCGTGCCAGAATCACCCCGCCCTGCCACACCAGCAGCTCGCCCGGCACCATGCACACCCACTCCTCGTTGTCGGTGAGCGGTTCGGTGGCGATCACCGAGACCACGTCGTCGGCGGTGGTGTGTTCGGCGAAGTTCACCGTCAGTTCGGCATCCGACAGGCTCGCCCGACCAAAGGGCGCCCGGCGGGTGATATGCGCCAGCTTGGTGGAGCAGAAGGTGTAGAGATAGTCGCCATCGGCCAGCAGCAGATTGAACACCCCGAGGCCGCGCAGCCGTTCGCAGAGTCCGTGCAGCATCGACCAGAGGGCCTCGCGCTGCCGATCGTCGGCGGGCGGCTCGGGGAAGGCGCCGCGCAGCTCGCCGAGCAGCCAGCAGAAGGCGTGTTCGCTGTCGGTGCTGCCCACCGGCCGGTAGAAGGAGTGCGGCAGGGCCTGCCAGTCGGCCAGCTGGCCGTTGTGCGCGTAGCACCAGGGACGCCCCCACATCTCGCGCACGAAGGGATGCGTGTTGGCCAGTCGCACCTGGCCGACGTTGGCCTGGCGGATATGGCTGATGACGATGTTCGACTTGATGGGGTAGTCGCAGATCAGCCGCGCGATGGGCGAGTGCACCGAGGGATGCGGATCGCGAAAATCGCGGTAGCCGCCCTCCTCATAGAAGGCGATGCCCCAGCCGTCGCGATGCGGTCCGGTCCCGCCACCCCGGTGCAGGAAGCCGGTGAAGCTGAAGCAGATATCCGTGGGCACATTGGCACTCATGCCCAGAAGCTCACACATGGGGTTCCTCCCGGCGTGGGGGGCGCCGCGCCTGGCGGCGCCGAATCAGGGATAGGATCAGCAGCAGCAGGACGAGCGCCGACAGCGCGCCCCACAGGCGCGGATCGCGACGGTGCTCGTGCCACAGGCGCTCGAGACCGGGCCAACCCGCCTGCCAGAGCTCTAGGGCCGCTTCCGGCAGGCGATTGACCCAGGCGACGAAGCGGTCGGCGGCGGGCTCGGCCGCGGAGTCAGGAGGCGGCGCGGTGTCGTCCCCGCGCGGGTCGTCGAAGGTCTCGGTGGCAAGCGTCGGTCCGGTCACGTCGGCGACGCCAATCCCGAGGCGGCCATCGGGATACAGCACCAGGCGTGGCAGGGAGAGCGTCTGGCGCTCGCCGTCGAGCTCGACGGTGGCCTCCAGCAGCAGCGGCAGGGAGAGCGAGGGGTCGAGCTCGGGGAGCGCGAGCTGCCAGCGCCTCTCCCCCACCGCCTCGGCCTCGAGGCGCTCGCCCTGCAGCTCACCGTGGATCTCGGTGTTGGCGCGACGGAGGGCCGGATGTTCGGCGGCCAGCACCACCCGCCCGGCCCGGGGACGATGGACGGCCCCGATGGCGGGCAGCACGTTTACGGCCTGGGCTCGTTGCCGCCGGAACGCCTCGCTCTCGGCTCGGATCACCAGGCGGGCATTGCCGGTCAGCGCCGGCGCCGGCAGGCGCCCGCGATAGCGCCCCGCCTCGGGCTCGAGCATGACCCGTGACTGCACCTTGCCCTGGGCGTCCTGCAGCGACACGGAGAGGGTCAGGTCCTCACCGCCCTCGAAGGGACCGCCGTCGTGGGTGATCCATGCCTCCACGGGGACGTCGAACCCCAGATAGAGGGTGGTCGGCAGGTCGGCGGTGCGCAGGTGCAGCGGGGAGGCGACGTTGACGCGGCTCTCCTCCCCCACGGCACCGTCCAGGCGCCACTCGCCGGCCTGGGGGTCCGGCACCCGGATCAGGTCGAAGCGTGGCTCCACCTGCCAGCGGATGTCATCGGGCGCGTCCTCGGCCCGGTAGCGCGTGCCATCCGGGGCGACCAGGGCCAGGGGTCCGTCATCGGGCTCATGGAAGATCAGCGCCGAGAAGGTCTCCACACCGTCGTCGATGACGAAGCGCCCCTCGTCCAGGGGCACCTGGTCGGCGGGAAATATTCGCTCGACGATGTCCAGGAAGGCGCCCAGCAGGCCCTCGGGGCTCTTTGCCAGCGCCGCCAATCCGCCGGTGGACTGTGCCAGGCGCTCCACCAGGGCCAGGTCGGCCTGATCGGAGAAGGCGATGGCGTGAACCGCCACGCCCTGGTCGGCGAGCTCGGCGGCCCGCTCCTCGACCAGCCGGCGCCGCGAGGCTTGATCGATATCGGGCTTGGGGCCCCGGTCGGGCGACAGGTCGATCATGCCGTCGGTGAGCAGCACCAGGTGGCGCCAGCCGTTGGCCTCCGCGCTTGCCGCCGCGTTCAGCGCGGCTTCGATGTCGGTGTACTGCTGATAGGCCTGAAGCGCCGGGGGCAGGGCCAGGGCCTGCTCTCGCCAGGCCGCATCCACCTCGCCCAGCGGCAGGGGATTGTCGACCGTCTCGCCGAAGGTCCACACGCCCGCCCGGGCGCCGCTCGGCAGCAGCGCCACCAGCAGGTCCAGGGCGCTGACGGCCAGCCGCTCGGGGTCGTTGTCCCGCATGCTACCGGAGACATCGACCACCACCCGGACGTCGGGTCGCTCCTCGTGGGGCTGGGCCCAGAGCGGGCCGGCCCACAGCCACAGGGCCAGGCCCGCGACCAGCACCCGAGGCAGCCAGCCGATGCGTTCCTTGCCGTACCCACTCATCGGAGCTCCTTAGCTGATCACGTTAGCCGATCATGGCGCATATTAGCCGATCACCGGCTCCTGGCGTTCGCCACTGCCGCGGCGGCCGGAGGCGGCGGGCGCCTCGTCATCCATGTCCACGACGTCATCGCGGTCATGGGTCCTGCGATGGCGGCCGCGCCACCATAGCAGCAGCCCCAGCAGGGCGCCCACGCCCGCCCCCACGATGACCAGCAGGGCGACCGGCAGGAAGGTCTCGCGGTTCTGCTCGAGGAAGGCCACGGCCGCGACCATCACCGCCGGGGCGAATCCGCTGTAGAATTCCCCCTCCTCCAGCAGCGGCAGACGGAAATGGGACGGGGTCCACATCACCCCGGCCACCGCCCAGGTGATCACCAGCCGCGGCAACCGCGGCAGGAAGCCCAGCCCCAGGTAACCGGTCAGCAGCACCACCAGCGACAACACGACATAGACCAGCCATAGTAGGGGCATCGAATCCGACATCAGCATCACGACCTCGCGAGTTGTGCGTCGACGACGCACGTTCTTGAAAACACACTGAGTATGGTACATCCCGCGCCATGAAAGCACAGCCGCCACGTGACAAGGCCTCTCCCCTCACCGCCGATGATCCCGTCTCCCGCTTTCGCCACGCCGACGATCCGGCCTGGCACTGGCTGGAGCAGCGCGACGCCCCGGAGGTCACCGCCTTCCTTGAGGCCGCCAACCAGGAGTCCGATCACTGGTTCGCGCCGCTGGACGACCTCGTGGAACGTCTCTATCACGGCCACCTGGCGCGCCGGGAGCTCGCCGTCAGCGGGCTCCGAACGCCGCTCGATCACTTCACGGTATGGAGCGAGACGGCGGCCACCGCCGACTATCCGGTCTGGTGGCGCCATCCCAATGGACGCCCTGAGGCCGCAGAGGCCTTCCTCGATCTGGAGGCCAGGGCCTCCGAGCACGACTTCCTCGAGCTCGGCGACATGGCCCTCTCCCCGGACGAGGCCTGGCTGGCCTGGACCGAGGACACCCGTGGCGACGAGACCTACACGCTCTATCTCAAGCGGCTGCCGGAGGGCGACCCCGTCGTGCTGCTCGAGGAGATCGGTCCCGAGATCGGCTGGGCCGAGGACAATACCACCCTGCTGTTCACCCGCTTCGATGCCACCCAGCGCCCGGAGAGCATCTGGCGCCTTCCGGTCGCCGACGGCCGTGCCGGCGAGCCGACGCTGATCCTGCGCGAGCCGGATCCGGAGTTCTGGCTAGGGCTGGGCAAGACCCGCTCGCGGGAGTGGCTGATCCTGGAGAGCGCTTCCAAGGACACCAGCGAGAGCCACCTGATTCCCGCCCAGGCCCCGGCCACGCCGCCCCGCTGCTTCCGCGCCCGGGAGAGCGGCGTGGAGTATGCGATCGACCATCGCCCCGGCCACTTCTACGTCCTGCATAACCGCCAGGCGACCCACTTCCGTCTGGATCGAATGGCAGAACGACACCTCGGCGAGGCCGATCCGGCGCCCCATTGGCAGGCGCTCATCGACCATCGCGACGACGCGACCCTGGAGGGGGTCGACGCCTTCGACTGGGGGCTGGTCATCACCGAGCGCGACCACCACGAGGCCCAGGTGCATCTGCGAGTACTCGAGCTGGATGGCGGCCACGCTTTCACCCGGGACGAGCGCCTGCCACTGCCGGAACTGCCCTGCAGCCTGGCGCTGGGCGACGCGCCGCACTTCGCGGACAGGCGCCTGCGGCTGCGCGAGGAGTCCTTCACCCTGCCGGTGACCTGGCTCGAACTCGACCTCGACAGCGGCGAGCGGCGAGTCCTCAAGCAGCAGCCGGTCCACGGCGACCTGAGCCCCGAAGAGCTGGACTGCGAACGGATCTGGGCGACCTCTCACGACGGTGAGCGCGTGCCGGTCTCGGTGGTCAGGCGCGCCGATCTCTCCGGTCACCCCCTACCCACCCTGCTCTACGGCTATGGCGCCTACGGCGAGGTACTCGACCCCTGGTTCTCGGTCGCCCGGCTGGAACTGCTGGCGCGCGGGGCGGCCTTCGCCGTGGCGCACGTGCGCGGCGGCGGCGATCGCGGCGAGCCCTGGTACCTGGCCGGCAAGCTCGAGCACAAGGCCAATAGCTTTCACGACTTCCTCGCCGCCCGCGATGCCCTGGTCGAGAAGGGCCTCAGCGACGGCGAGCGCATCGCCGCCTACGGCGCCAGTGCCGGCGGCCTGCTGGTCAGCGCCAGCCTCAACCTGGCGCCCGATGCCTTCTGCGCCGCGGTGCTCGACGTGCCCTTCGTCGACGTGCTGCGCACCATGGAGAACCCCGACCTGCCACTGACCACCGCGGAGTACACCGAATGGGGCGACCCTCGCGAACCCGAGGCGCGACGCCGCATCCGCGATTACTCCCCGCTGGACAACCTCTCGTCCCAGCCCTGGCCGGCACTCTTCCTGCAGGGCAGCTGGCACGATACCCGGGTGCCCTACTGGGAACCGGCCAAGCTCTTCGCTCGCCTCAAGGAACTTGGCCAAGGGCAACCCCCCAGCGATCACCCCATCCTGCTGAGGACGGACATGGTCGCCGGCCATGGCGGCGCCTCGGGGCGCTTCAAGGCCTGGCACGACAACGCCCGCCAGGACGCCTTCATCCTCTGGGCGCTGGGCCTGGAGGCCCGAGAGGCCTGATGCCTTATTGACACAGCCCTGATGACAGAGCCCTGACAGCAGGGACCCGGCCGAGGCCGGGTCCCTGTGACGCTTGCATGAAGCGGCTTGCCTGTCCTGGATAGCGCCGGCTCAGCTGCCGCCGCCGGCACCGCCACCCGGGCCGCCACCGGCACCGCCGCCCGAATCGCCACCGGCACCGCCGTCCGAACCGCCACCCGAGCCGCCACCGGAACCGCCGCCCGAGCCGCCACCGGAACCGCCGCCCGAACCGCCACCGGAACCGCCGCCCGAGCCGCCGCCCGAGCCGCCACCGGAACCGCCGCCCGAGCCGCCACCGGAACCGCCACCGGAACCGCCGCCCGAGCCGCCACCGGAACCGCCGCCCGAGCCGCCCCCGGGACCGCCGCCCGAGCCGCCCCCGGGACCGCCGCCTCCGCCCCCGTCGCGAACCAGATCGTCATCGCCGCTACCATCATCCGTGTCGTCGTCGGTGCCATCATCGGCCCCGTCATCCGTTCCACCATCGCCGCCGTCACCGCTGCGGCTGTCGGGAGTAGTGCCGCCGCCGGTGCCACCATCGCCGCCACCGGTGCCGCCACCGCTGGCGGCCAGAGCGACATCACTGCCGTCGCGCGCGCTGGCGAGCCCCGTTTCTTGATCTCCGGCGCCCGGCGGAAAGAGCAGCAGGAGCTCCTCGGGGCTTTGCCGCGTCGATAGCCACGACTGCAGTCCCGCCATCTCCTGATCGTCGAGCACCCGGCCCTCATTCATGAGGTCGTTGAACATCGCCGCCATCTCGTCGTCGTTGAGCGCCTCTCCGCCCCACGAGGACGACTGCGCCGCCACGCCGGATGAGGCCAGGGCACCCACCGCAAAGGCAAGCGCTAGCTTCTTGAAACCTTTCATGATGCATCCCCTTGTCGTTATCCCATGCCCCCGGACGTGACACGCCATGCTCACGTTCACGCTGGACAACAAACTGTTACACACAGCAAAGCATCGTCCTCGCCGGAGATCGGCGCCATAGGACGAAGCCATGAAACAACGGCTGCAATGGGATGACGCTGGACGCCCACCGAGTATGAGGCGTCTCAGGCATGGAGCGGAGGGCGCCCTTACGTGGGGACGGGTCAGGCGTCGATGGGCAGGATGGCGATGATGTGCTCCTCGAGTTCCTCCTCGGGCACCTCGCGCTGGGAGACGGCGAAGCTGCGCACGCTGATACCCTTGCGGTGCATCCGCTCGGGCCCGCCGGCGATCAGCGGATGCCAGGCGGCCAGCTTGCGACCCTCCGCCACCCGGCGGTAGGCACAGGACTTGGGCAGCCAGCGGAAGTCGTCGATGCGCTCGGGCGTCAACTGCGTGCAGTCCGGCACCTTCTCGAATCGATTGTCATAGTCGCTGCAGCGACAGCTTTGGATATCCAGCAGTTCGCAGGCGACGTTGAGCACCGCCAGATCGCCGCTCTCCTCATCCTGGAACTTGAGCAGGCAGCACTGGCCGCAGCCATCGCAGAGCGCTTCCCACTCCTCGTCGGTGAGCTCCTCCAGATCGAAGCGCTCCCAGAATCGTTCTCTCATGATCTCTCCTGCGTCACCTGGGGCGATATCCAGCGAGGTTCGTGCGGCGTCGGGTTTCGCGCGGCTTCGGGCGCGATACTCGTTTATCGCGCCCGAAGCCGCGCGAGGCTAGTAACGTGCCTCGGTCGGGGTGCGATAGAGGTCGAGCAGATAGTCTTCCTTGGCGGGCGGCATCTGCAGGTAATAGCCCTTCTCGCGGATGGCGGCCATGACGTCGCCGGCCTGCGCACGACCCAGCGGCTTCTCCGGGGTGAGAATCAGCGTCATGGCGGATATCGGCTTGCCGAAGTGTTCCAGCAGCGCCTCGGGCACCTCGTCGAGGCCCTGGCGCTTGTCCACGTAGAGGTACATTCCCTCCTTGCGCGAGCTCTTGAAGATCTCGCACAGCAGCTTGTCGCCGCGCATCCGGTCGTCGCTCATCGTGATGCCTCCTCGAGGGCCGAGGTCAGGCCCGCTTCCAGCCGCTCACCGCGCCAGCCGCCGGGCAGGGGCAGCGACTCCCCCCGAAGATCGGCGCTCACCAAGGCTTCGAGCTCGCGGCGCTTGAGCAGCACCTCGGGCGCCACGCCCAGCGCCTCGGCCTCGACATTGACCACCTTTTTCAGGGCCTTGAGGCGCTTCTTGAACTCGGGCGTCATCGGCGAGAGCGGCGCCGGCGGCAGCGCGTCTTCGTCGACCTGGACCGCCTCGCGCACCAGCCTCAGCAGGTCATCGCCCTCGCGCTTGATCAGCGCGGGCTTGAGGTCCTCGACGCGGGCCAGCTCGAAACGGTTATCCGGTAGCTGCTCGGCGATGGCATACAGCAGCCGATCGGGAACCAGCCAGCCCCGCGGCACGTCACGACGCCGGGCCTCGCCCTCGCGCCAGATGGTCAGGCGTCGATAGGCTTCGACCTGTCGCGGCGAGAGGCGCCAGAGCTGGCGATGACGCAGGTACCACTGGCCGTCGGCGGCCTCGCTGCGCTCGGTCTGCGCCACCAGCGCCGCGCAGTCGGCCTCGACCCAGGCCATGCGACCCTGGCGCTCGAGGGAGGCGCGCTGCTGTGCCCAGACCCCCAGCAGGAAGACCACGTCCAGGGCCGCATAGCGCTGCTGGGACTCGGAGAGCGGGCGCAGCAGCCAGTTGGAGCGGGTCTCGTCCTTGGGCAGGGTCTCGCCGGTCCAGTGCTCCACCAGCTTCTGGTAGCCCATCGAGGGCACCTCGCCGAGCAGCGACTGGGCGACCTGGGTATCCACCAGGGGCGCCACGGGCACCCCGGCCCAGTGGGCGAAGACCTCGAGGTCCTCGCTGGAGGCGTGCAGCAGCTTCAACGGCCCCTCGGCGAGCAGGCGCCGGAAGGCCTCGGTACAGGCTACCTCCTGGGGATCGACCAGGAAGGCCGGGCCGCCGGCGGCGAACTGGATCAGCGCCGGCACCGGATGGAAGGTGTTTTCGCGGAAGAACTCGGTGTCCAGGGCGATGACGTCGGCCGCGGCCACCTCGGCACAGGCGGCATCCAGGGCGGCGGGGGTATCGATCCAGCGAATCTCGGGGTTCAGGGTCATGCAGGGTTCCGACAGCAGGGAAAAAGGCTCACTCGCCCCGGAAGGGCAGGCGACCGTTGAAGGCGCGGCTCAGGGTACCACCGTCGACGTACTCGAGCTCGCCGCCCATGGGCACGCCATAGGCCAGCCGCGAGAGCGAGACGCCCTGTGGCGCGAGCTGGGCGGCGATGTAGTGGGCGGTGGCCTCCCCCTCCACCGTGGGATTGGTGGCCAGCACGATCTCCTCCACGCCCCCCTCGGCGACCCTTGCCTCGAGCTGGTCGAGCCCGATGTCCTCGGGCCCGATGCCGTCCAGCGGCGAGAGGTGGCCGTGCAGCACGAAGTAGCGGCCGCGAAAGCCGCCCGCCTCCTCGATGGCCAGCTGGTCGGCGGGAGATTCCACCACGCAGAGCACGGCGTCGTCGCGCCGCGCGCTCTGGCAGATGCCGCAGACCTCCTCCTCGGTCAGGGTCCGGCAGCGTTGGCAGTAGCCGACCCGCTCGAGCGCCACGTCCAGCGCCGCCACCAGGCGCCGGCCGCCGTCGCGATCGCGCTCGAGCAGGTGCATGGCCATGCGCTGGGCGGTCTTGGGGCCGACGCCGGGCAGCACCCGCAGCGACTCCATCAGTCTCTCGATCAGCGGGGAAAAGCTCATGGTCGGTCCGTCTCGGCCTGGATCAGAAGGGCATCTTGAAGCCCGGCGGCAGGTTGAGACCGGCGGTGGCCTCTTCCATGCGCGCCTTGGAGTCCGCCTCGACCTTGCGCACCGCATCGTTCACGGCGGCCGCCAGCAGGTCCTCGAGCAGCTCCTTGTCCTCTTCCATGAGGCTCGGGTCGAGGTCGACCTTGCTCACGTCGTGGCGGCCGTTCATGGTCACCTTGACCATGCCGGCGCCCGCCTCGCCCTGGACCTCGGCCTTGGCGACCTCCTCCTGGGCCTTCTGCATCTTCTCCTGCATCTCCTGGGCCTGCTTCATGATGTTGCCCATGCCACCCTTCATCATGGCGAAATCCTCTCGTGGTTGATTTGATCGGTCTCGGACCGCGGCTCAGCCGCGGGCCTCGGCCTCGGCGGGCTTGACCGTGGATTCGATCAGGCGTGCGCCGAAGGCCTGCTGCAACTTCTGTACATGGGGGTCACGGTTCAATGCTTCAATCGCCTCGGCATGCCGTTGGGCGGCCAGGCGGTCGGCCTGCTGCCGGGGCGTCTCGACCTCCCGGGGCAGTTCCCCGGGCTCGAGCACCAGGCGACGCTCGACGCCGATGGCCGCCAGCGCCTCGCGAATGCGGGTCACGTGGATCTCGGCGTTCATCGCCTCCTGGGACGGGTCGAGGCGCATCGCGAGCTGCTCGCCGTCGTCGGCCTCGACCACGCAGTGGGCCGCCAGGTTGCGGGTCAGCCCGCCGAGCCCCAACGATTCGAAGCGGGCCAGCCAGTCGGCATGGTCGAAGCGGCCCGTCGGGGCGGCCGGCGCCGGCGCATCAGTAGGATCGGCCGGCTCGAGGTCGCCGGTCGCCTCGTTCGACGGGACCGGCTCAGCCCCCTTGGGCGACGCGGTCTCGGGCGCGTCCTGAGGCGCGATCTCCGGCGGCGCCGGGACGGGTTCCGTGGCGAGAGGCGCCTCGCCTGCCAGATGACTCGCTGGCTGTTCAACGGGAGGCGCTGGCTCGGCCGGCGGCTCGGCCTTGGCGACCGGTGCCGGCGCGCGGGGCGGCTCGGACGCTTGAGCGGCGGGCGCAGGAGGAGCCGCCTCGGACGGCGGCGCCTGGGTTGGCTCGGGCGCCTGGGGGGTGGTCGCCTGGAATGAAGTCGCCTCGGCTGAGGAGGCGCGAGACGCCTCGGGCCCAGGCGCCGGGGCGCCCGCCGGGTCACCTGCCGGTCCCGCCTCGCCGCCGCCCGGCTGCCCGCGCAGGGGCAGCGGCGTCTGCGCCGGCCGCGGCACGCCCTGGGGACGGAACGCCAGCATGCGCAGCAGGGTCATCTCCAGCGCAGTGCGCAGGTCCGGGGCATGTTCCATGTCGCCGCGGCCCTGGATGCCGATCTGGTAGAAGAGCTGGATATCCTCGGCAGTGAAGCGCGCGGCAAGCTGGAGCAAGGCGTCGCGGTCGCCGTGGCCGTTGTCCACGGCGTCGGGCACCATCTGGGCAATGGCCAGGCGGTGCAGCACGCCGGTGATGTCGTCGAGCACCGCGGCGAAGTCGGGGCCCTGCTCGGCCAGGGCGGCCACCTCGCCGAGCAGCCGGGCGGCATCCACCTCGGCCAGCGCCTCGACCAGCGCCAGCACGTGGCGATGATCGAGGGTGCCGAGCATGGCCGCCACGTCGGCGTGGCGCACCTCGCCCTGGCCGAAGGCGATGGCCTGGTCGGTGAGGCTCATGGCATCGCGCATGGAGCCCTCGGCGGCCTTGCCGAGCAGCCACAGGGCGCTCTCCTCGAAGCTCACCCGCTCGGCCTCGAGCACCGTGGCCAGATGGCCGACGATGCGCTCCGGCGCCATGTGCTTGAGGGTGAACTGCAGGCAGCGCGACAGCACCGTGGGTGGCAGCTTCTGCGGGTCGGTGGTCGCCAGCAGGAACTTCACGTGGGGCGGCGGCTCTTCCAGGGTCTTGAGCAGCGCGTTGAAACTGCTGGTGGAGAGCATGTGGACCTCGTCGATGAGGTACACCTTGTAGCGCCCCTGGGTCGGCGCGTACTGCACGTTGTCGAGCAGCTCGCGAGTGTCCTCGACCTTGGTGCGCGAGGCGGCGTCGACCTCGATCAGGTCGACGAAGCGCCCCTCGTCGATGGACCGGCAGCTGTCGCACTCGCCACAGGGCGTGGAGGTCACGCCGTCGTCGCCGCGGCCGTTCGCCGTGCAGTTCAGGCACTTGGCCAGGATCCGCGCCAGGGTGGTCTTGCCCACGCCGCGGGTGCCGGTGAACAGATAGGCGTGGTGCAGCCGGCCCTGGTCCAGGGCATTGACCAGCGCGCGCTGGACATGCTCCTGGCCGACCAGTTCATGGAAGGTACGCGGTCGCCACTTGCGGGCCAGAACCTGATAGCTCATGCAGCGCGGGATCCTTGCGGTAAAGCGAACAGCAGCTGGGTGATGGGGAGGCCGGGCGATCGGACGGCTCACTCGTGCGGGCCCGTCGCTCGACGGCAAACGGTCATTCTATCGACCGGGGCGCCCGGCGGAAAGCGGCGTGGCCTCAGGCCTCTCGCGCCAGTCCTCCCGCGCCCCAGCGCTGCGCGAACTCCGCGGCCGTCAGCGGTGGGCTCAGGTAGTCGCCCTGATAGGCGGGACAGCCCAGCGAGCGAAGGAAGTCGAGCTGGGTCGCGTTCTCCACACCCTCGGCGATCACGTCGAGCCCCAGGCGCTCGGCGATCGAGAGGATGGCGGCGACGATCGTCTCGTCGTCGGGATCGCCGGGCACGTCGCTGATGAAGGAGCGGTCGATCTTCAGGCACTGCACCGGCAGGCGGGTGAGGTAGGAGAGCGAGGAGTAGCCGGTACCGAAGTCGTCCACGGCCAGCTCGATGCCCAGGCGACGCAGCCCGTTCAGCCGCTCCAGGCCCTCGTCGGCATGGCCGATCACGAAGCCCTCGGTGATCTCCAGCTCCAGCCGCGAGGGCGAGAGTCCGCTCTGTTCCAGCGCCTCACGCACGTCGCCGACGATGTCCCCCTGCACCACCTGCAGCCCCGACAGGTTGACCGCGACGCGCAGGGGCAGCCCGGCAAGCTCCCATTCACGCGCCTGGCGACAGGCCTCGCCCAGCACCCAGCGGCCGATGGTATGGATCAACCCGGCCTCCTCCGCCAGGGCGATGAAGCGTCCCGGCCCGATCACCTCGCCCTCCGGGGTCGTCCAGCGCACCAGCGCCTCGGCCCCGAACACCCGACTGCCCTCCACCCGCGCCTGGGGCTGGTAGTGCAGGACCAGTTCCTGGCGATCCAGGGCCCGACGCAGGCCGGTATCCATGGTGAAGCGTTCGCGGCTGGCCTCGGCCAGTTCCGGCGCGAAGAACATCCAGGTGTTGCGCTTGAGCGCCTTGGCACCGTACATGGCGGTATCGGCGCGCTGGATCAGCTCGCCGGCGCTGCGCCCATCGCGGGGATAGACGCTGATCCCGATGGAGGCGCCGATGAAGATCTCGTGCTGACCGATATGGAACGGTTGCAGCAGGGCATCGATCAGCTTCTGCGCCACCTGGCCGGCATCGGCAGGCTCATGCAGGCGCTCCAGCACCAGCACGAACTCGTCGCCGCCCAGTCGCCCCAGGGAGTCCTCGTCGCGCACGGCCCGGCCCAGCCGCCGACCGACCGCCTGCAGCAGCCGGTCGCCCAGCGGGTGGCCGAGGCTGTCGTTGATGTCCTTGAAATGGTCCAGATCGAGAAACAGGACCGCCAGGGCGCCCTGGTCCTCCTCGGCGCGCTCCAGGGCCACGGCGAGTCGCTGGTTGAGATAGGCGCGATTGGGCAGGCCGGTCAGCGGATCGAAGTTGGCCGAGCGCCTCAGCCGGCCGGCCTGATCGGTGATGTGCGACAGTAACGGGCTGATCACCCGTGCCGTGGCCAGCGCCCCGAGCCCCATCAGCACCAGCACCAGGGTGGCCGGCCACAGCAGCTCCTGATAGACCACCCCATAGAAGCCGCGGGCGGGAATCTGCACCATCAGCGCCCAGCCCGGCGTGGCCAGCGGGACCTGCACCAGTACCGACGCTTCCGCCCCGTCGTCGTCGCGGGAAAGCCCCGCCCGACCGCTCGCCAGCGCCTCGCGCAGGCGTCCGGCGAGCCGCCCATCGGGTTCTGCCGTGACCAGCCCGCCCTGAGGGTCCGCGGCCAGCAGGGCCTGGCCGGGTGGGGCCAGCAGCCACTGTCGGGCGCCCTCACCGAAGCGACTGGCGTCGTCGAGCATGCCAGCGATGCCCCGCGGACCGAAATAGAGCAGGTCGGTGCCGATGCGCCGACTATCCCGGGAGACGACCGGCGTCGTCACCTCCACGAGCAGGCCCTCCTCGGCGGGCATCAGGCGTGTCTGGCCATCCACTCCGGCCACATCGGTCGCCGGGCGCGCTTCGGGCACCCGGCCGATGGTCACCAGCGGCTGACCCGCCGGGTCGAGCCGGACCAGGCCCACCAGATCCGGCGACTGCAGCATGGCATCCACCAGCCGCGGCGCCATGAAGGCCGCCAGGGCCTCACGCGCCTCGCGGCTAGCGGCAGCCCCCTCCACGAGGTCCTCCAGGCGGCGACGCAGCTCGGTGCGACTGGCGATCTGGCGGGCCACGTCCCGATAGCGCGCCAGCAGGTGGTCGAGGGTCTCCGCCTGGGCCGAGGCGCTCACCAGGGTAATCGTCTCGAGCCCATGGCGATGGGCCTGGTAGAGCGGCCAGGCCGTGGCCAGCCCGGCCAGCGCTCCTGTGACGAGGATGCCGAGCGTCGCCAGCACGACAATGCGTCGCTGGGCGCGCTTCATCATTCGACGTGGCCCCCTTCACGGCCAGCGGCAACGAACCCGACCACCGCAGCGCGCCGGGCCTCGACGCCGTCGGGCCCTGCCGGAGCATCAAACATGGTTCGTCCTCGGTGACCGGCGCTCTCGCCCTTCCAGTGTGGCCCCGGGCCCGATAAACGCCAAGGCTCTTGAACCGGCACCGGCCTATACTGACGCAGCCCCCGTACCGCTGCCTCGCCACGCCATCAGGGAGAGACGCCATGCGAATCATCGGCCTGCTGCTGGCCCTGATCCTTCTCGGCTACGTGATGAAGACCTACCTGGACTCGGCCGTATCCCCCGGGGACAGCGGCGAGACGCTGTCCCACCCGCAGGGGACCATCGAGCGGGCCGAACGGGCGGCACAGCGGATCAACCAGACCCTGGAGGAAAGGCAGCGACACCTCGAGGCGTCGGGAGGCTGAGCCCCTCGTTGACCCGGTGGCGCCAGACCAGCGGCGGGTTGATGATCGAGCGGGAGGGCCGTCGCGCGCGGCTCAGGGCCGCTCGAAGCCGCTCAGCACGTTGACCGCATTGATGCCGATCTCCTCCACCGCATAGCCGCCCTCGAGCAGGAAGACCGTGGGCAGCCCGAGCCGTCCCAGTCGCCGGCCCACGTCGCTGAAGTCGTCGCTTGAGAGCGTGAAGGCGCTGATGGGGTCGTGCTCGAAGGCATCGACGCCAAGCGAGACCACCAAGAGCTCGCAGCCGGCCTCGAGAATGCGCGCCTTGGCCTCCTCCAGCGCCTCGGCCCAGGCGGCATAGCCGGTGCCCGGCGCCAGGGGATAGTTGACGGTGAAGCCCTTGCCGGGGCCCTCACCGGTCTCGTCGGCATGCCCGAGGAAGTGCGGGAAACAGTGGCGCGGATCGCCGTGCAGCGAGAGGAAGAGCACGTCGTCGCGGGCGTAGAAGATCTGCTGGGTGCCGTTGCCGTGGTGGAAGTCGATGTCCAGCACCGCGACCCGCGAGCGGCCAGCGTCCAGGGCCCGCTGGGCGGCGATGGCGGCGTTGTTGAAGAAGCAGTAGCCGCCGAACTGATCGGTGGCGGCGTGGTGGCCGGGCGGCCGGCACAGCCCGAAGGCCGGCTCTCCGCTGGCCAGCACGTGATCCACCGCCGAGAGCGCCACGTCCTTGCTGGCCATGGCCGCCTCGAAGGTGCCCTCGCAGATCGAGGTGTCGGCCCCCAGGGCGTAGTGGCCGAGCCGGCCGTCGATATGATCAGGGATGACGCGCCCCGGCATGGTGCGGGTCGGCCAGATCCAGGCGATCGCCTCGCCCTGGCGACCGGCGGCGACCCACTCCTCCCAGCAGCGCTCGAGGAAGTCGACATAGCCGGCATCATGAATCGCCAGCACCGGGTCGAGGCCGTGCTCGGCCGGCGCGTGCACCTCGCCCAGGCCGCTCTCGAGCACGCGCTTGAGCACCAGGTCGACCCGCTCGGGGCATTCGTAGGGCGTCACTAGTTGCCCGCCGTCCAGCTCGGTGCGGGCACGGCGCAGCTTGGTGCGTTCACTGTGAAAGGTCAGCATCGCGATCGGGTGTCCTCATTGGTCAGGAAAGAGAAAACACGCGCCGCGGCGGGCCGGGGGCGTCACGCGGGGTACTCCCGCAGCAGGTCTCGGCCGCAGGCGCGGATGAACTCCAGCGCACGAGCATGCTTCCAGTCTTCTCGATACACCAGCCCGAAGCTGAAATCGATCGACGGGGTGAAGGGCAATACCACCACCTCGTCGCGCCCGACGAGCTGGTCGGTGGCGGTGATCGGGTTCATCACGCTGACGCCGACTCCGTTGGCGACCAGCGAGGTGATGGCCCCGATGTTGGCCTCGGTCTTGCCGGCAATGTGAATGCCGTGCGCGGTGGCCAGGTGGAGCAGCGGATCGGCGCCCACGTTGGGCTGGTTGCCGATCACCAGGAACTGGTCCTTGAGATCGGCGATGGTCACCTCGTCCCGGCCGCTCAAGGGGTGCCCCCTCGGCACCAGGCAGCGGGCCTGGGTGGTCAGCCACTCCTCGACCCGCAGCACCCGGGAGCTGACCGGCAGCGTGACGAAGCCGATATCGGCATGCCCGGACTCCACCTCGCGCAGCACCTCGTGGCTCGACATCATGTCGAAGCTGATGCTGAAGCCGCGATTGTCCTCCAGCAGCGCCGCAATCAGGCGCGGCACGAAGCCGAAGGCGAGGCCTGGAATGGCGGCGATCCGCAGTCGCGAGGTGCCGAACTCCTTGAGCGCCAGCACGCTGTGGCGCAGCTCCTCGATGTTGCCCATCAGGCGCAGGATCTCCTCGTAGAGCTCCCGCGCTTCGGGCGTGGCGATCAGGCGATTCTTCTGGCGCAGGAACAGCTCGAGCCCGAGGTTCTGCTCGAGCTGGGAGAGCGAACGGCTGACGCCCGACTGGGTGATGCCCAGCGTTCGCGCCGCCTGGGAGGCGCTGCCCGCCTCGAACAGCGTCTTGAAGATGGCGAGCGCCTTGAGCGAATGGATGTTGACGTCAGGCATGATTCAAAGTCATCGAATTTGGTAAAAACATCATATCTTGAAATATTTTCTCGGCGCTACCTAGACTGAGGCCAGTCGCATGACATAGCCACAGCGGATCGACACGATGACGACCTCTCCCCTCTTCTACCAGGCCGGTCCCGCGATGCCGGAAGTCAGCCACGGCCATGGCGTCTTCCTGTGGGACACCGACGGTAAGGAGTACCTCGATGGCTGCTCCGGCGCCATCTCCTGCAACCTCGGCCATGGCCGCGAGGACCTGCGCGACGCCATGCTGGCCCAGCTCGACCGCGTCGCCTTCACCTACCGCACCCAGTTCGAGAATGCGCCCGCCGTGGCGCTGGCCGAGGCGCTGGTCGAGATGACCGAGGGGGCGCTTGAGAAGGTGTTCTTCGTCTCCAGTGGCTCCGAGGCGGTGGAATCCGCCCTCAAGCTGGCCCGGCAGTACTTCGTGGCGCGAGGCGAGGCCCGACGCCGCCACTTCGTGTCGCTGCGGCCCTCCTATCACGGCAGCACGCTGGGGGCGCTGGGTGTCACCGGCTACCAGCCACTGGAGGCGCCCTTCGCCGACATCACCGCAGGCTCGCTCAAGGTGCCCGGCCCGGACTTCTATCGCCAGCGCGACGGCGACCGCGACGCCCATGTCCGCCGCGTGCTCGAGGAGACCCGCGAGAAGATCGAGGCGGCCGGCGGCGAGACCGTCATCGCCATCGTGCTCGAGCCGGTGGGCGGCGCCAGCACCGGGGCCCGCCTGGTCGACCAGGCCTACCTCGAGGGCCTGCGCGCGCTGTGCGACGAATTCGGCTGCCTGCTGATCTTCGACGAGGTGCTCTGCGGCATCGGCCGCACCGGCACCTGGTTCGCCTACCAGCAGTGGGGGGTGACGCCGGACCTGCTGATCACCGCCAAGGGGCTGGGCGCCGGCTACTACCCGGTGGGGGCGCTGCTGGCCCGCGAGGCCATCGTCGAGACGGTGATGGCCGGCGGCGGCTTCCAGCACGGGCACACCTATGCAGGCAATCCGCTGGCCTGCGCAACGGGCCTCGCCGCCATCGAGGCGATTCGCCGCGAGGGGCTGCTCGAGAACGTGCGGGCCCGCGGCGAGCAGCTGAGGCACGGTCTCGAGGCGCTCCAGGCGCGCCATGACTGGATCGGCGACGTGCGCGGCCTGGGCCTCTTATGGGGGGTGGAGCTGGTCATGGACCCCGTGGCGAAGACGCCCTTCCCCGCCGAGGCCAACCTCTTCGCCCGGGTGACGGCACTGGCCAAGGAGGAGGGGCTGCTGATCTACCCCCGGCGCACCCTGAACGGCCTGTGTGGCGATCACTTCCTGGTCAGCCCGCCCTTCACCATCAATGAGCATGAGGTCGAGCAGCTGCTCGAACGCCTCGCCCGTGCCCTTGACCGGCTGGACCGCGAGGTGGCACCGCTGCTCGACGATGCCTCCGCGCCCTCCGCCCACGGCATCACAGGCTGAGACTCATGACACTGCTCAACCAGAAACACGCCACGCTCGAGGCGGCCATCGCCGAGATCCCCGACGGCGCCTCGATCATGGTCGGCGGCTTCGGCTCGCCGGGCACGCCCTTCGCGCTGCTCGACGAGCTGCTGGCCCAGGGCCAGACGCACCTGACGCTGATCAAGAACGACGCCAACGAGCCGGACATCGGCATCGGCCGGCTGATCCGCGCCGGCCGGGTCGACCGGCTGATCACCTCGCACATCGGCCTCAACCGGATCGCCATCGAGGAGATGAACCAGGGCCGCCTGGCCGTGGAGATGCACCCCCAGGGACTCCTGGCCGAGAAGATCCGCTGCGCCGGCGCCGGCCACTACGGCTTCCTGACCGATATCGGGCTGGGCACCGAGGTCGCCGAGGGGCGCCGCGAAATCGAGTGCGACGGCCAGACCTGGGCGATCGAACCCGCCATTCGCGCCGACGTGGCCCTGGTGCATGCCGACCTGGCCGATGCCTACGGCAACCTCGTCTATCGCGGCACCGCCATCAACTTCAACCCGCTGATGGCCATGGCCGCCGACCGCGTGATCGCCCAGGCGTTTCGCGTCGAGGCTCCCGGCCAGCTGGTGCCGGAGCGCATCCACACGCCCTGTGCCTTCGTCAGTCACGTCGTGCAGGTCGACCCCGCCACCAGCGAGCAGGGGAGACGCACCCATGCCGTCTGATCAGGAACGCATGCTCGCCCGGGCCGTCCGTGAGGTGGTGCCCGGTCAGATCGTCAACCTGGGCATTGGCCTGCCCACCCGGCTCTTCCATTACCTGCCGCCGGAGATGGAGGTGCTGGTGCACTCCGAGAACGGCGTGCTGGGCTGTCAGCCGCTTGGCGCCAACAGCGAGCCGGATCTCGAGATGATCGACTCGGGCGGGGCCTACATCGGCATGCGCCCAGGCGCCAGCGTCTTCGACAGCGCGCTCTCCTTCGCCATGATCCGCCGCCGCCGGGTGGACATCACCTTCATGGGCGCCTTCGAGGTCGACCAGCAGGGCAACCTGGCCAACTGGAAGATTCCCGGCAAGTTCTCCCCCGGCATCGGCGGCGCCATGGAGCTCGCCCAGAAGGTCGACACTCTGGTGGTGCTCTGCTCGCACAACGACAAGCACGGCAACCCCAAGATCCTCAAACAGTGCCGCCTGCCGCTGACGGCGCCGCGCTGCGTCACGCGCATCATCACCGAGAAGGCGGTGATGCGGGTGACCGACTCGGGCCTCGAGGTGCTGGACATCGCCGAGGGGCTCGACGTGGCGACGCTGCGCGCGGCCACCGAGGCCGACCTGATCATCGACGAAGAGCGGCTGGGGAGATTCTGATGCTCGACGCTACCGAACAACGCATCCTCGCGCGCTGCGAGGCGCTGATGGACATCACCCTCGACCTCACCCGTGACCTGGTGCGCGGCTACAGCGTGCTGGGCCAGGAGCAGGGAGTGCTCGAGACCATGGAACGCTGGTTCGAGCACCTGGACCTGCCGGCCGAGCGCGTCAGCCTCGACGCGCCGGGCTTCGCCGATCATCCCCATCGGGTACCGACCCACTGGTCCAGCGAAGGGCGCTACAACCTGGTCAGCCAGCTCAACCCCGAGAGCGACAAGCCCCACCTGGTGCTCAACGGGCACCTCGACGTGGTGCCCGCCGAGCCCACCGACATGTGGACGCGGCCCCCCTGGGAGCCCTGGGAGCAGGATGGCTGGCTCTATGGCCGGGGCGCCGGCGACATGAAGGCGGGCATCGCCGCCATGGTGATGGCCGTGCAGGCGGTCCGCGAGTCCGGCGTAAAGATAGACTTCCCGCTGACCCTGCAGACCGTGATCGAGGAGGAGTGCACCGGCAACGGCGCCCTGGCCTGCCTGCATCAGGGCTATAGCGGAGACTTCGTGCTGATTCCCGAGCCCTTCGGTGCGCAGATCTACAGCGGCCAGGTGGGCGTGCTGTGGTTTCGCATGCGCCTGGACGGCGTGCCGGCCCACGTGCTGGACACCCGCGCCGGCAGCAATGCCATCGAGACCCTGCAGGGCTACCTGCCGGCGTTCAAGACGCTGGAGGCCGAGATCAACGCCCTGCCCCGCCCGGCGCCCTATGAGGCGCTGGAGCACCCCTTCAACTTGAGCATCGGCAAGATCGAGGGCGGCAACTGGGCCTCCAGCGTGCCGGCCCACGCCATCCTCGAGGGGCGCGTCGGCTTCCCCCCGGGCATGAGTGCCGACGAGATCATGACGCGCGTCCGCCGAGTCATCGCCGACCATCACCGCTCGCTTGCCGACGGCTCGCCCGCCCCCCGGGTCGAGTTCCACGGCTTTCGCTCCGAGGGCCACCTGGTCGACCTGGAGACCCGGGGGATTCGCCTGCTCTCGCGCTGCCACGAGGACCTCGCCGGCGAGCCGCCGGCCCACTACCTCTCGACCTGCACCACCGACCTGCGTGCCTTCCATGTCTCGGGCGGCATCAACGGCACCTGCTATGGCCCGGTCGCCCAGCGCATCCACGGCGTCGACGAGTGCGTCGAGATCGACTCGATCCGCCGGGTGATGACCACCTACGCCCTGTTCATCCACCGCTGGGCCAACGGCGACGACCCCGCCAGGAGCACCTCATGAACGACGCCTACCTCGTCGACTACGCGCGCAGCGCCTTCACCCGCGCCCATCCCCGCAAGCCGGAAGTCGACGCCTGGTCGGGCCAGCGCGGCGACGCCCTGCTGGCCCAGGTGATCGATGCGCTGCTGACCCGCCGCGGGATCGAGGGCGAGCAGATCGAGGACCTGAGCGTCGGCTGCGCGCTGCCGGTCAAGGAGCAGTGGAGCTTCGGCGGCCGCTATCCCCAGTGGCTCTCCCGGCTGGGACTCGGCTGCGCCTCGCGGCAGATCGACCAGCAGTGCGGCTCGAGCCTGGCGGCCCTGCGCGGCACGGTGCGCGAGATCCAGGTCGGGGCGATCGAGACCGGCATGGCCGGCGGCTACGAGAACATGTCGCGGGTGCCGATGGGGCCGAGCCTGTTCCAGACAGGCGTGCTTACGATCCCCGAGGCCCTGGAGGGCCGCGACGACCTCGACCTCGGCGTCGCCATGAACATGGGACTGACCGCCGAACGCCTGGCCAGGGAAAGCGGCATCCCCCGGGAGGCCATGGACGCCTTCGCCCTGCGCTCCCACCAGCGCGCCGCCCGGGCCGAGCAGGCCGGCTGGTTCGACGGCGAACGCCTGGCGCTTTCCAACCCGCAAGGCGACGTGGTCGCCACCGACGCCAACATCCGCCCCGATACCAGCCTGAAACGCCTGGCCGGCCTCGACCCGGCCTTCGTCGAGGGCGGCCAGATCACCGCCGGCAACAGCTCTCCGCTGACCTCCGGCGCCGGCGCGGCGCTGGTGATGTCCGAGGCCGCCATGACGCGTCACGGCCTCTCGCCACTGGCGCGGGTGGTCGCGGTGGTCGACTGCGGCGTGACGCCGGAGCGCATGGGTGCCGGCGCGGCCAAGGCGATCGCGCGAGCGCTGACCGCCACCGGCCTGCGTACCGACGACATCGATGCCTGGGAAATCAACGAGGCCTTCAGCGCCGTGCCGCTCTACGCCATCGATTCGCTGGGCCTCGACCCCGAGCGCGTCAACGTCTTCGGCGGCGCCCTGGCACTGGGCCATCCGCTGGGCGCCACCGGCATCCGCCTGGCCGGCACCCTCGCCCGCACGCTCCGGCATCGGCAGGGGCGCTACGGCTGCGCCGCCGCCTGCATCGGCGGCGGCCAGGGCATCGCGGTGATCCTCGAACGTACATGACCCGCGCCGGCACGGCGTCCTGCGCCGGATTTTCCCCCACCACCATCAGGAGGACATGGCTGACACCGCCATCGATCACATCGATAGCGCAATCCCGCAGCCCAAAATCTGAATCACCTTATAAACTGATAACGGCAACCCACCATAGGCAGGTATAGACATGACAAATCACAACAAGCCTTTCTCTCGTCCCTTCATCAGCGCCCTGGCGCTGCTCGGCGCCCTCTCCCTGGCGAGCCTGCCGGCCCAGGCCCGGGATCTTCCTGAGATCCGAGAGGATGTCTTCCAGGTCGTCAATTCCGGCGCCTATCCGCCCTTCAGCTTCGTCAATACGGCAGGCGACGTGGTCGGCTTCGACGTGGATATCACCGAGGCGGTGGCGGACAAGATGGGGGTCGAGGCCAACATCCAGACCTCGCCCTGGAACGGCATCGTCGCCGCCTTGGCAGGCGGCCGTTTCGACGCCTGCATCTGCAGCATGAGCGCCACCGATGAGCGCAGGAAGGCCGTCGATTTCACCGACCCCTACTACAGCTCGGGACTCTCCATCTGGGTGGGGGAAGAGACCGATGACGTCTCGAGCATCGCTGACTTCGAGGGCAAGCGAGTCGGCTCGACACTCGGCGAGACCGGCAATCAGTGGGCCACCGAGAAGGCCGACGGGAGGTGGCGCAACCAGACCTTCCAGGGGCTTCCCGACATGCTCAATGCCCTGACCACCGGTCGCATCGATGTCATGGTCGCCGATGATATTCCCGTCTATGTCGCGCTCAACGAGGACGATATCGCCATCAAGCAGGTCGATGTGGGCGAGCTGCCTCGCTTCCCGGCCGCCATCGCCGTTCAGCAAGGCACTCCCGAGCTCAAGGCGGCGCTGAACACGGCGCTTGCGGAGATACGGGCGGATGGCACCTATCAGGAGATCGTCGACAAGTGGATCGGCCCAGGGGTCGATTTCAACTGATGAGATCGACACAGCAGGGCGAGAGCCCTGCTGTCCCCCACACCCTTCCTGACAACACGACAACAGAATAGAAGGGATCATGGACATCAATCTGATGATCGAGATCGCCCCGCTGCTGGTGAAGGCGGCCTGGGTGACCGTGGACATCTCCGCTCGCGCCCTGTTCTTCGGTTTCTTTATCGCCTCGGTGCTGGTGGCACTGCGTACCTCGCAGACCCCACCCGTTCGCTGGCTGGCCCGTGCCTATATCAGCGTGGTGCGCGGCACGCCCTATTTCGTGCAGCTGCTGCTGGTCTTCTACGGCGGGCCCGCCATCGGCCTGCGCCTGGATCCCTTCACCTGTGGCGTAGTGGTCGGTGCCTTCAATATCGGGGCCTACATGAGCGAAGCCATCCGCGGCGCCATCGAGTCGGTGGACAGTGGCCAGAACGAGGCATCGCGCTCCCTGGGCTTCGGCCGCCTGGAAACCCTGCGCCACATCATCCTGCCCCAGGCAGCCGGCCTGATGATCCGCTCGGTCGGGGTGCTGGCCATCATTCTGGTCAAGAACTCCTCGCTGGTATCGATCATCTCGGTAGTTGAGCTGACCTATCAGGCCCAGCGACTGATCGGCTCCACCTACAAGCCCCTGGAAGTCTTCATGCTCAGCGCACTGATGTACATCGTCATCATTTATGCCGTCATGGGCATCGTGGAGTTTCTCTATCGCCGGGCCACACGCTACACCTTCCGGTAACACTTACTGGGCGCCTTACCGGGCCACAACAACCAGGATAGCCCCATGGAATTCGACTTCAGCCCCGTTATCGATTACCTGCCCACGCTGCTGCAGGGCGTCGGCGTCACCCTGCTCATCGGCCTGACCGTCGCCGTGATGTCGGTGATCGGTGGCCAGATCGTCGCGGTCATCACCCTCTATACCCGCAAGGTCGTGAACTGGCCGCTGCGCTTCTTCATCTGGCTGTTCATGACCACGCCGCTGCTGCTGCAGCTCTACTTCCTCTATTTCGGCCTCGGCGAGCTGATCCTGATTCCGGCGATCGTGGTGGGGATCCTGGGGCTGGGCTTTCACTACATGGCCTACAACGCCGACATCTTCATCGCCACCATCCGCTCGGTCTCGAGCGGCCAGTACGAGGCCTCGCGCTCGCTGGGCTTCGGGCATCTGAGGACGCTGTTCTACGTGATCCTGCCCCAGGCGTTCTATCGCGCCCTGCCCCAGCTGAGTAACAACATGATCATCATGGTCAAGGACATCTCGGTGCTCTCCGCCATCGGCATCGGCGAAATGGTGTATGTCTCGCAATATGCCATCAGCGTGACCTTCCGCCCCTTCGAGTTCTACATCACCATCGCCGTCATCTACTACCTGATCAACCTGATGATGGAAGCCGGCCAGACGTGGATCGAGCGTCGCGCCGCCTACCGCCGTTAACGAGGATGTGACATGACACAGTCGACAGAGACCCCGATGGTCGAGCTCAAGGGGGTCAAGAAACGCTTCGGCGACCTGGAGGTGCTCAAGGGCATCGACCTGCGCGTCGATCGCGGCCAGATCATCTCCATCATCGGCCCGTCGGGCTCGGGCAAGAGCACCCTGCTGCGCTCCATCAACAACCTGGAGGCGATCGACGAGGGCACCATCCTGCTGGATGGGGTTCAGGTCAACCGGCCCGACCTCAAGGGCCTGGCCTTCGAGCGACACATCAACCATATCCGCCAGAACATGGGCATGGTGTTCCAGCACTTCAATCTGTTTCCCCATCTCTCGACGCTGGAAAACGTGACCCTGGCGCCCCGCAAGCTCAAGGGCATGAGTGCCAGTGACGCCCGAGCGCTGGGCATGGAGCTGCTGGAGCGCGTCGGCCTGGCGGACAAGGCTCAGGCCTACCCCAGCGCCCTCTCCGGTGGGCAGAAACAGCGGGTCGCCATCGCCAGGGCACTGGCCATGCGGCCCAAGGTCATGCTCTTCGACGAGGCGACCTCGGCGCTCGACCCCGAACTGGTCGATGAGGTGAATCGGGTCATGAAGGGGCTGGCCGAGGAGCACATGACCATGCTGATCGTGACCCATGAGATGGCCTTCGCACGCGACGTGTCCGACTGGGCGATGTTCATGGATGGCGGCGTGGTGGTCGAGGCCAACACCCCTGATCGCCTGTTCAGCCATCCCGACCAGGAACGCACCCAGCACTTCCTGCGCAAGCACCTGGGCGCACACGCTTGAGGGGCGCCAGCACTCACCGCCACGAATCGTCGTCGAGCCGCTCACGCCGGTCCCGGTATCGGCCCGTCAACATCCACTCCGCGCCGGAGCAATACGTGCACACGACAACACCGAGCGCGACACGACGGATCGCGGCCCTCAACGGCCCGCGCATGACGCAAGGGGGGCGCCGCGTTCGACACGGCGCCCCCTTCTCTTGCTATCTGATTAGCGCTTCTCTTCCCATCCTGCCGGCGGAAAACGTGGCAGCGACTAGCTCGCCGCCAGCGCCTGGCGCTCGAGTTCCTGCCTCATGCCGTTGTCCAGCCCCAGGGCGCCACCCAGCTGATCGAGCCAGGCGCGCTCCATGGGATTCTGTTCGTCGATCACCGCCACGCTGACCAAGTACATCTCCCGCGCCGCCTGGGGCGAATCCGCCTGGCGGGCCAGGGCCTCGGCATCCAGCGGTGTCGAGAGCTGTTGCTCCACCCAGTCGTGAAGCTCGGCGTCGGCGCCCAGGGCATCGATCTGTTCGGTCAGCAGGGCGCGCTCGCGGTCGTCGATGTGGCCATCGGCGCGGGCCGCCATGATCAAGGCCTGCAGGAGCTCCAGGCTGCGTTGCTCCTGGGGGGTGCCCTCGAGGCGTTCCATGGGGCGACCCTCCTGTGCCTCGTCGCCGGCCCGATCGCCACGCGAGTTCTGCCACGCCTTCCAGGCCAGCGCACCAACGCCGGCGATGGCGCCGTATTTCAGCGCCTTGCCGCCCATCTTGCGACCGCGCTTCGAACCGATCAAAAGCCCCAGGGCGCCGCCGCCGAGCAGGCTCTTCAGGTCGACGCCGCTGCCCGGCAAACCGCCACCGGCGCTCTGTGTCCCGCCGCCTGCGCTCCGTGCCCCGTCTCCGGCACCGCCGCCGAGCGCTGAGGACACCCGGTTCACCATGCCCTGGACGTCCAGGCCCCCTGCGCCCTTCTGGCTGCTGCTGGCGGCCTGCTTCATGACCTGCTCGAGGATGCTCTTGGCGTTCATGTCGCGCTCCTTGTGAAAACGGCAAGGAGTTCGATAGGCAGAGTCGCAATAGGTTTCGCGGCCGGCCGGCTCTTTTACCGGGAGCATCCTGCGGGATATCACGCGGGAAAACACGCTGCGACCCCGCAATAGCGGACACGCAAAGACACACAGGCGGGCGGCGAATTACGCCAGGGACGCGAGCGAGCAGCGAGAGAAGATACGGCGAGAGCAAGACCGCCTGGGGAAGGCGTGAGGCGAGCCGGACACGGCACGGAGAAGCCACCGCGGCCACAAAGAGAGGCGGCCCCGAAAGCCACATCCCGGCACACGCGTCCATCACTACCGTTGCTCCCTTCCGGGCCTGGCGGGGTTTGCGATTTAGCGTTGCGGGAGGACCAACGGGGCCACCATAACGTGCGTCTCGAGGACGCCTCGACCGACGCGGGACATGCCCTTGTCGACCGGGGCGCACTATACCAATGTGCCTTCCCGGCAACAAGGGCCGATGCGGGAATCGGATGCTTGATTTCTCCGTCCAATGCAGGCGTCATAGAGGCCATGACACCTGACGACAAGGAGTCCGTGTGACGACCCCACGTGACACGACCGACAGCACCCGCAGCGGTGTACCGAGAGCCAGCGACGAGCTCGCCGGCCCGCTCAAGACGTTCGATGACACCGTCAGCCTGTTCAACGACGCAAGCGACAACGCCAAAACGGGCATGCTGCCCGACCTTCTCGATATCGCCCGGCAAGTGATGCTGCAGGACGGCGGTTGCGACGCCCTCGAGCAGCGCGCCCGCGCCTTCGAGGAGGCCGGCGTCTTCCGCGGGTCCGACTGGGAGACGCCCCAGTACCTCGTGCCCTCGCTGACCCCTCATGCGCTGAAGAGCGCCGACCCCAATACCGTCGCGATCGAGGCGCTCAGCGAGCTGCGGCTGCTGGCCGTGGCCAAGGGTGACTACCTGCACCCGCATATCTCGATGGAGCAGGCGCATCACTACCTGACCCAGGTGATGGCCATCAACCTCTGGCTGCTGTTCGGCACTCCCAGCGAGGCGGAACGCGAGACCCAAGGACAGCTGGCGCTGGTGCCGCGACAGCTGTTCGGCCATCTGGCCGATCGCATCGGCTACGAACACATCATCGACCGCCTGATCGTGGAGATCTGGCGGATCATCGAACAGCGGCCCATCCAGGTCGAGCCGGTCAAGCAGATGATCACCCAGATCGCCATCTGCCAGGCCAATCCCGACATCGACCTGGGGATCAGCGGTCAGGGCGCCGACCGCCTTGTCAGCTCGCTGTTCGGCCCGACCCGGGCCAGCCGCGAAGACCCGGGCCTGGAGATCTACCGCGAGCGGCTGTCGAGCATGGACACCCCCGCGCTTCAGGGCGAGGCCACCGGTTTCGCCCGCGCCATGCACGACACCGGCCTGGTCTCCGCCTACCATCCGGTGCTGCTGCGCCACCTGCTGGACTACAACGACCACCTGCTGGCGGAAGCGCTGGGGCTCTCGTCCACTGGCCGCGACTGCCTGCTCTGCTATCGCGAGCTGGTCCATGCGCTGATCCGCGGGGGCATCTATCCGACCACCCCGCAGGCCGCCTATGGCCTGGCGCTGATGCTGGAGCGCGGCATCCTCTACCAGCCGCCGGTGGCCCCGGCCATGTGGCGACAGCTGGGGCTCTCCCTGTCGGAGTGGTCCCAGGCCCGCCTCAACCTGGCCTTCGGCGAGACCGTCTCGCCTCGCGCCCGGCTGCTGGAAGGCGTGCTGTGCATGCTGGGCCTGCCGCTGGGCGTGGGCCAGGGCAACAACCCCACCTGCCAATCGGCTCGCGCCCTCTCCATGTGGGCCTACAACGACCCGGACTACCTGCTGCAGATGGTGACCTGGGCGGCCCGCGACGACGACATCATCATCCATTTCGAGGGCATGCCGCTCTCCTCCATGGCCAGCCTCTCCGGGGTGGCCCAGTCGCTGCCCATGGACCTCGACCCGGTGTCGCTGATCGTGGTGCCGCACCTGGATCGCATCTATGCGGAAATGATCCGGCGCTGCATCGGCCGCGAAGGCGACCCGCACCGCTGGGTGAACCCGGAGTTCCACGGCTGGTGGTCAGGCCGGGGTTTTCGCATCAATGTCGACGTGGCGACCGGCAAGCTCCATGAGCTGGACGACTTCCTGCGCCACTTCTACGCGAGCTATCACCCCTACTACAACGGCAATCAGCCGCTGATCCACCCCCAGCCGGCGGGCATCGCCGTGACCGACAGCGCCGCCCGCTTCATCGGCTGGCACGCCATCACCATCCTGCGGGTCAACCTCGACCCCAGCGACGTCATGCGGGTGTACTTCTTCAACCCCAACAACGATAGCGGCCAGGACTGGGGCGACGGCATCAAGGTGAGCACGGCAGACCAGGGCGAGCGCTTCGGCGAGTCCTCGCTGCCCTTCGAGCAGTTCGCCTCGCGCCTCTACATCTACCACTACGACCCCCTGGAGCGGGGCGAGCTGGCCAAGATCACCCAGGAGGAGCTGGACCGGGTGACGGGCTATATCCAACGCAGCTGGGGCCGCGACCGGACCCCTCCAGTCGGCCTGCAGGCCGACGAGGGTCCCTAGGCCAGAACGGCCCGGTCGACGACCAGGCTCGCCGCGACAGCCGCCCGACTCGATGCTCCCGTGCCCCCTGGGGCGGGGCATCGTGCGGTGAAACTCCCCCTGCCGGCATCTCGCGCCGCGAGCGAGTGACGCGATATGCCATAATGGCGCCTCCGTTCACGCCCCGCCGGAGCCGCCATGCCACGTCTCGATCAGTTGCTCGTCACCCAGGGCCTGGCCCGTTCCCGCACCCGCGCCCAGCGGCTGATCCGCCATGGCCGCGTGCGCCTGGCGTCAGGCGGCGCAGCGCTGACCAAGCCCGGCGAAAAGCTCCCGGAGACGACCGGCCTGACGGTGGAAGACGATCCAGAGGAGCGCTATGCCTCCCGGGCCGGGCTCAAGCTCGAGGCACTGATCGAGGCGCTCGGGCTGTCGCTCGCGGGGCGCTCGGTTCTCGACGTCGGCCAGTCCACCGGGGGGTTCACCGACTGCGCCCTGACCTTCGGAGCCCGCCACGTGATCGGCGTGGAGGTGGGGCACGACCAGCTCGATCCCCGCTTGCGCCACGACCCCAGGGTGACCTGCCTGGAGGGACTCAATGCGCGCGCCATGGCCAGCGATCCTCGCCTCAAGGCGGCCTTCACGGCACTCGGGGGCAACGGCCCGGAGCTTGCGGTGATGGACGTCTCCTTCATTTCGCAGACGTTGATCCTGCCCGAGCTTGCCATCCTGCTGCCGCCGGGGAGCGAGCTTTTGAGCCTGGTCAAGCCACAGTTCGAGGTGGGCCCGGGGGGCGTCAACGCGCGGGGCCTGGTGGTGGATCAAGGCCGCTTCGCCGAGGTCGAGGCGCGCATCCGCCACGTCTGCGCCGAGCTCGGCTTCGAGATCCTGCACTGGCAGCCGAGCCCGCTGCTCGGCGGCGACGGCAACCGGGAGTTCCTGCTCCACGCCGTGCGGCGCTGACGTCCCGGCGCTTCCCGCTCTCCCCCTTGCTCGGCCTCATCGCCCGGCGTCGCCGCCGCCATCACCGCCGGCATCGAGCTCGCCCGGGTCGCCTTTCGCCCCCGGTGGCGGGCGGTCGGGCTCGGCCGGCCGCCGCGGCGAGACGCTCTGGACCCTGCTGGCCTGACCGCCGGCCCGGTGGAGCCAGACGTCTAGCTGGTTGAAGGCGATGTCGATGCCATGCTCGGCGAACAGCTCGCCCACCCGGCAGTTGATCTCGTCGGTGGCGAACAGCCGGTCGCCGAGGCTGTTGACGAAGATGCGCAGCTCGAAGTCCAGGGTACTCTCGGCGTAGTTCATGAAGAACACCTGGGGCTCGGGGTCGGTCAGGACCCGCGCGTTCTCATCGGCCGCCTCGCCCAGCAGGCGGTGCACCAGGCGGTGATCCGAGCCGTAGGCGACCCCGTAGGTGAGCACCACCCGGGTGATGGTGTCGGAGAGCGACCAGTTGATCAGCTGATCGGTGATAAAGGTCTTGTTGGGAATGATGATCTCCTTGCGATCGAAGTCGGTCACCGTGGTGGCGCGGATGCGGATCTTGTTCACCGTGCCGGTGAGGTTGCCAAGGGTGATGGTGTCGCCGATGCGCACCGGCCGCTCGAACAGGATGATCAGCCCCGAGACGAAGTTGGCGAAGATCTCCTGCAGGCCAAACCCGAGCCCCACGCTCAGCGCCGCCACCAGCCACTGCAACTTGTCCCAGGAGACGCCCAGCGTACCCAGCGCCGTGACCACACCGCCGCCGACGATGGCATAGGCGAGAAGCGAGCTGATGGCGTAGGCGCTGCCCTGCTGGAGCGAGAGCCGCGAGAGCACCATCACCTCAAGCAGGCCCGGCAGGTTGCGCGCCATCGTCATGGTCAGCACCACCACCAGCAGGGCGGTGATGATGCCGGCCACCGTGACCATGTCGCCGACCGCCTCAGCGGACACACCCTCCCCGGGCGACACCAGGGTGACCTGCTCGAGGTAGCCAAACACCGAGAGCAGATCCGACCACACCAGATAGAGCACCAGGAGGAAGCCGATCATCAGGATCAGCTTGGAGAGGCGGAGCGACTGCTGGTTGACCTGTTCCATGTCCAGCGGCGGCTCCTCGACCACCTCCAGGCCCTCGACGCTCTCATGGGCCTGGGCGTGTCGCCGCGCCAGGGCACGGCGGTAGGCCAGTCGCCGCGCGGCCACGGCCAGGCCGCGGATCACCGTGGCCTCCACCAGGATCCAGAGGCCCAGCAGATAGAGCGAGATGACGAAGCGCCCCACCAGGCTCAGGGCGGTGTATTCGTAGCCATAGACGATCAGGCCCGCCATCGCCAGCGGCACCAGCGCGATGACAAGTCCCAGCAGCAGGCGGAACAGCTTGACCCCGAAGAAGGGCACATGGGCCAGGATCAGCTTGGTCAGCACCAGGCTCATGGCCAGCAGGCCGCTCAACATCAGCAGCAGGCCGACCGGACGCTGATTCAGCGCGACGGCCGCGTCCCGGGCCAGCGGGGCGATCAGCAGGACCGGGACCAACGCCACACCCAGCCACAGCAGCCATTTGCGCAGCGAGGCGGCATAGCCGGCAGACCAGTAGAAGTGCCGGATGGCCACCCCATGCGATGTCAGCAGGTTGCGGGCCCAGGTGAGCACGGCCCAGGCCAGCGCCAGATGCAGCAGTGCCTCGCCGATCCCCTGCCCGATGCCCTCGGAGCTCGCCATGAGTGCGACGCCGGCCGCCAGCAGACAGAGCGGGCCGGGCAGGGCCAGCAGGGCGTTGAGCGCCACCGCCTGGGGCGTATGCCCCTGGGAGTCACGCTTGAGACGACCGACCTCCTGATGCAGCCGTGACAGTCGCGCCCGGAAACGATGGCGACAGGCGATCAGCCCTAGCGCCGCCAGCAGGATCGGCACGCCGAGCAGCGCCCGGGCGCTCGGGAGCCGCCAGTTTGCCGGCAGCAAGGCGCGCCACTCCCCTTCGCGCCACTCCATGGCCAGGTTCTCCGGCAGGTTGCCAAGCCAAGCCAGGCTCAAGGGGCGCGTGTTGGCGATCCAGAACAGCTGCTCATCGATGGTAGCGCGCAACTCATGGCTGGTATCCAGCAGCTGCTGCTGAGTAAGCTGCAGGTCGATGGCCGCGCTGAGCATCTCGCCGTAGGCCTTTTCCAGCTGATCGACGAGCTCGCGACGCGCGCCGTAGAGATCGAGCAGCGACTCGACCAGCACCGGCGAGGCCTCGACATCGGCTTCATCGATACGCTGGCGCGCGAGCTTTTCGCCCTCGCGCAGCTGGTCACGCTGGCGGCCGAGCTCGAACTGCTTGAGGTGCAGGTCGGCGATCTCCTCCTGAAGGCCGGGCCGCTCCTCCACCCGCGGCAGCGTCAGGCGCTGCTCGCGGAGGATACGCGACAGCAGCATGCTGCCGCGGACGGCGTCGATCTGCTCGTTGAGGTTGCGCTGAAGCTGGCGGACCCGGTCGAACTGACGCCGCACCTCGAGACTTTCGCGCACCAGGCGATTGGCTCGATCGGTGGCGCGCAGCAGCTCGAGGCTCATGGTGCGGTTGATCTCCCGCGCCTGGCGCACCAGAGGATGACCGATGAAGCCCTGCCCCTCCTCGCTGACCGCCTCGGCGATGACCTGCTCGGACTGCTCGCGACGGCGACGATCGAGTGCCGCCTGGAGCATGGTCAGCCGGGCCTCCTGGCTGGCCACCTGGCGCTCGAGCAGGTCGAGGTGCTCCTGATCCAGCTCGCGCAGGCGACTGTTGGTCTCCAGCTGTCGCTGATGCAGCGCCAGGGTCTGCTCGGCCAGCGCTCGTTCGATGCGCAGCTGCCAGCGTCTGGGGGCATCCGCCGCCACCTCGGCGCCGGCCAGCTCCTCCAGTTGGCGACGCCGCTCGTCGATCCGCTGCATGGCCTCGCCGATGGCCTGCTGGGCGCGCTCTGGCAGGGTCTGGGCATTGAGCAGCCTAGAGGAGACCTCGGCGAGGGTGTCCTGAGACGACGACAGGGCTTCCTGGGCGTTCTTGCGGCGCGTCTCCAGCGCTTCGAGGGAGAGCTCCTCAAGCTCCTCGAAGGTGGTCTGCCGATCGACCCTCTCCATCTTGCCAAGCGCCTGCTGGATGCGCTGAAGCGCCTTCGGCGCCCGCTCGACCCGCGCCTCGAGCTCGGCCAGCTGCTCTTTCACCGCGGCCAGTCGCTCCAGCCCATCGAGGGCCAAGCGCAGCGCCTCGATCTCACGCTGGGCGCCCTCGGCGGGAGTCTCGCCCTCGGTCGACTGGCGCTCCTCGAGGCGTGCCTCGACCTCCTCGCGGGAGGGAAGCGGCTGGTTGGCACCGGACGGCGGGACGACCTCCTGGGCCAGCGCGGGCGTTGCCACCCAAAGCCCCACCATCAGGCACAGCAAGAGCAGCAGGCCGCCGCACACGGCAGCGCGCCGACGGCCGAGACTATAATAGGCGTTCAAGGGGCAGCCTCGGTTATGATGGAACATCGCGTAATTCTCGGCCCCCCGAAGCAGCAAGGCAATGACCGCCTGTCGCCCCGGGGTCACAGTTGACTTGCCGGGCTGGCGTGATAGAAACGCTCGTGATCTTCCACAAGGTGCCTGACCATGATGCCTGCCCGATTTCCCCTGTGCGCTGCGCTGCTGATGGCGAGCCTGAGCGGCACGACCCTGGCCGCCGAACCGTTGAGCGAGGTCGAGCGGCAGGCCATCGAAGCCCGCATCGCCGAGCTCGAGGCGGAGATGGGCGCGCTGCGCCAACAGCTACAGACGGCCGAGAGCACGCCATCCGCCACCGCCGTCCTCACCGACGACGCCGCCGGCCAGGAGCTCGAGGAGGCCGTTGACGAACGCCGCCAGCTCGAGCGCGCCTCGGCCAAGAACCCCTACGCCATCACCACCCACAAGCGCAACTACTGGTTCCCGCTGAGCTACAACGTCACGCCGAACGAAGGCGTCTTTCGCGACGTCAACAATGACAGCGAAGCCGACCGGGCGGAAATGAAGTTCCAGTTCAGCGTCAAGTTCAACCTGGTCGAGGATCTCTTCGGCGATGTCGGCGGCGACCTGCACTTCGGCTATACCCAGCGCAGCTGGTGGCAGGCCTACAATGCGGATGCCTCCTCGCCGTTTCGCGAGACCAACTACGAGCCCGAGGTGTTCATCGACTTCGACAACAGCACCTCGCTGCTGGGCTGGACCAACATCCACAATCGCCTGTCGTTCAACCACCAGTCCAACGGCCGCTCCGGGGAACTGTCGCGCAGCTGGAACCGGCTGATCCTCCAGTCCTCCTTCACCAACGACGACTGGACCGTGGTGCTGGCGCCCCACTGGCGCATTCCGGAATCCGAGGGCGAGGACGACAACCCCGACATCCACAAGTATCTCGGCTATGGCGACATCACCGTGGCCAAGCGCGTCAACGATGACAACGAGCTGAGCCTGATGCTGCGCGGCAATCCCAGCGACGGCAACCTGGGCACCCAGCTGGACTACTCCTGGCCGATGTTCGGCAGCATTCGCGGCCACCTGCAGTACTACTATGGCTATGGCGAGAGCCTGATCGACTACGACGAGCGCACCAATCGCCTGAGTCTGGGCTTCAGCCTCAATCCGCTGTTTCCCTCCGGCAGCTTCGAGCGCTGAGCCGGTTCCCGAATCAAACGTGCCGGGGTAGAAAGCCCAGTGAACCCCCGGGGTGAGAGCCCCGGTGATTGAAGTCAATCGGCTGACTGCTATGCTGAGCCTGTCATTCACCGTCATAGGAAGACCCGATGGCCAATCAACACTCCCGCACCAGCGAATCCACTCAGCAGCTCAAGGAAGACCTGCAACATCTCACCCAGACTATCGAGGAGCTGGTCGAAGCCACGGCCGATGACTCCCGGAGCAACATCAAGGAGCTCCGCGAGCGCGCAGAGAAGAGGATGAAGGACACTCGAGAGCGCCTCGAGGCACGCGGCGAACGCCTCTACGGCGAGGCGCGCGATAACGTGACCCAGCAGGCCGACGCCTGCGACCGCTATGTCCACGACAACCCCTGGACCAGCATCGGCATCGGCGCCGCCGTGGGCGTGGTGGTCGGCATGCTGATCGGGCGGCGCTGATGGCGGCGAGCCAGGGACCGGCTCAACGGCTGTTCAGGGCAGGCAAACGCCTGCTCGCCAGCCTGCTCGCGACCGGCGAGACGCGCCTGCGCCTCGCCGTGCTCGAACTGGAAGAAGAGCGCGCGCGCCTCTTCGGCATCCTGCTGCTGGCCGGCCTCAGCCTGATCCTGCTGCTGTTGGGTATCGGCGTCCTCACCGCCCTGGTGATCGTCGCCTTCTGGGAGACCCACCGCCTGGCCGCCATCGGCGCTAGCGCCGTGGTGCTGCTGGGCAGCGGACTGCTGCTGGCCCTGCGCGTGATGCAGCTGGCCCGGCGTCGCACCCTGCTGGCCGGCACCCTTCGCCATCTGGCCACGGATCGCGACCTGGTGGAGGCGAGCCGTGAACCGCGCTGAACGCCTGGCCCGGCGGGCCGAGCTCGAGCACGCCATCGAACAGCAGCGCATCGACCTGCTGGTGGCCTCCCATCGTTGGCGCACAGCCGAAAAGGCACTCGATAAGGGCTGGCAGCTCTTCGTCCGCTTCAAGACCCCGCTGCTCGTGGCGGGCGGCCTGCTCGCCTATCGCGGGCTGCGCCACCCCGGAGGCGCGGCGCGCCTGGCGCGCCGGCTGACCACCGGCGCGCTCTTCGCCAAGAAGGCTCGCGACCTGCTGCGCTGAGCCACGCCGTCGCCCGCTGATGGTTACCCGGACGCGTGTCCTCCCCCGGCGCCCTCCTACCCTAAAGGGCCCCAAAGGGCCCCAAAGGGGCCCAGAAAGCCCCCTGAAAGAGCCCCAAAGGAGCCCTCTCATGCCCCTCGCCATCAGCCTGCACCTTCTCGCCGCCGTGATCTGGGTCGGCGGCATGTTCTTCGCCTGGATGATCCTGCGCCGGGTCGCCGGGGAACTGCTCGAGCCGCCCCAGCGGCTGACGCTCTGGTACCACGTCTTCCAGCGCTTCTTCCCCTGGGTATGGGCCAGCGTGATCGTGCTGCTGGCGACGGGGCTCTGGATGCTCTTCGGAATCTTCGGCGGCATGGCCGGCGCCGGCGTACATGTTCACCTGATGCTGGTGACGGGACTCGCCATGATGGCGATCTTCCTGCACATCTGGTTCGCGCCGTTTGCGCGCCTGGGGCGGGCCGTGGCCGGCGAGGACTGGCCCACCGGCGGGCAGCAGCTGGCCCGGATCCGTCGGCTGATCGGCATCAACCTGATACTGGGACTGGCGACGGTCTTGATCGCCTCCGCTGGCCGCTATCTCTAATGCAGACACCCATCTGAGATAGATACCAACGCAAAAGGCAGGGCCTGAGCCCTGCCTTTCGTCAACTTACCGCCAGCTAGATGGCGGCCTGAATCGCAACGCTAGACGTAGAAATCCAGGTCTTCCTGTGCCTTGAGCAGATCCCGCATCTTGATCGGGTCATCACCATAGAAGAACACCAGACCCCAGTGCGTGCCGAAGGCCGAGCGGTCCGGCACCGTCTCCTCGGCGGGCGGAACCAGCTCGTGGAAATCGAAGTACGGATGCTCGATGGTTTCCTTGGGCATCTCGAGCTTGCTGACGACGCGACGACGCGGATACACGCCGAAGCAGCCCGCATAGCCCTTGGCATCGACCACTTCGCGCGGGAAGAAGTTGGCGACCTCCTCCTTGGTGCTCTTGGGATCGAAGACGAGCATCGATGCCTGATAGGCATTGAAGCCGTAGGCACGCTCGATGAGCTCGAAGGCCTTGAACCCGGGTGGGCGATAGGCGACTTCACCGAAGTACATCTCGCCGTCGGCGGTCACGAAGTACTCGGGGTGAATCAGACCGAACTGAATGTCGAAGGTCTTGATCAGCTTCTCGATCTGCTTGGTGATGGCATCGCGCCAGCTCTCGAGCTCCCGGGTGGCGGGAACGAAGACCGAGTAGCCCAGTGTCACGTATTCGGAGATGTTGAGGAACTGGATCTTGCCATCGTGGATCCAGGCCTCGACGGCAAATTCCCAGCCATCCAGGTGACTCTCCATCAGCAACGGATACTCTTCATCCGGGATATGCTCGATCTCTTCCATCGTGCGGATCATGCGATGGCCCAGACAGCCGGCCTTGTCGAAGGCCTTGACGTGGATCGGGTCGTCGGGGTCGCCGTCAAGCTTGAGCAGCGTCTGATTGACGCGCTTCATGAAGCGAACGACGTCCTCCTTCTCGTGAGCCTCCTCGAAGATCCCCACGCGAATGCCACCCAGCTGGGCGCGGCGTTTCATCAACGCCTTGTCACGGAACAGGATGGACTGTCCGTACATGCGAGGGCTGTCCATCAGCACGGAATTGATCGCGCCTGACCATTCGACAGTTTCCTCGAACAAGGGGATGGCGACATCAACGCCTTCCGCCTTGAGTTTTTCGGCAATCTCCATTGACCGATCATTCAAGCGGATGAAATCCCAGGCAATGAACGGAATCTTGTTGGCCGTGCAGAAATCCTCAGCCCACTCGGGCGCGACAACCACGTAGCGACGGTCAAACTTCTGTGCCGCCTTGATGGCATTGACGCTCCAACCCAGCAGGGCGATATAACCCTTTTTCGGATCCTTGGGCGTTTCCGTTCCGCGAACAGAATCCATCGAAGGATCGGTCCAGGATGCAACCTCCGGGGGCAGTTCAGTTTCTGTTGCTGGCATCGTCATTCGACATTCTCCTTGGGTTGTACGGAAAGCTGCACTCGGATCGGAGCGCGCGCTCGGTGAACTGAACCGCCGGGGAGCGGTGTTTCACAAGGATCTGGCCACCCGGCAGTATAGTAGGGCCTAATACGAACTAACACGTAAAAGCTCGAAAACAAGCACCTCCAGACGTGAATCTGATTCTTATAAATCAGTGTAGCGGCTCTGCCATCGAATAGGAAATCGAGTCAATAAACCCTAATTGATGGGTTCCCGACAACGGATGGTGGCAACGTTCTACTAACGCCCCGACGCCCAGCTCTCTTGCGCCAGTCGCATGGCGCTATGCACTTCATCGGCTGGGACGGCCGCAGGGTCGCCCATCTCCAGGGGGTCATAGTGAAAGACGTAAAGCCGTGAAACGAACTGGGAAACGGGTAGCGATGCCTCACCATAGAGTTCGCCATTTCCCTGAGTGGAAGTGATGATTCCCTGCCCCCAGTCTTGCCCACTGTCGTTGTTGGGGTTGAAGAAATACACCCGCATATTCCCGCTTGGATCGAGGGCAAGACGCTGAATGGTGATGGCGTGCCAGCCAAGAAAACGCGTGGCACTGTCAGTCACGGCGATGCCCGCAGGTTGCGGATTGATGACCGGAATATTGCCGTTGTAATAAGGGTGATAAGTCGCATAGAAGTCGCGGACAAACCCCTCGAAATCCTTCAGGCCACCCGTAAAGACATCGACCGCGATACAAAATCCATGGCCGACCTGCTCGCCATGGAACTCGGCATTGACCCACTTGTGCGGATCCTCTCCACGACCGGCACTGCGGCGACCCATCTCGAAGTAGATGCGGTCGAGATGCGGGACGGTCAGCAGTGAGACGGCGTCCACATCGACGGGTGGCTCGCTCGCCAGGCCGGTGCCGAGTTCACGCGAGGAGATGTTGTCACCCTCGAAGCGCATCACGATCTCGTCATCGCGCGCCGCCCAGGCGACGAAGCGAAGCAGATCGGCCGGCGCACTGTAGGCCCACATGGACAGGGCGCGCGTGGACTGGCAGGTCGGATAATTGCCCTGCCCCACGCCGAGAGGATGGCCGAGTACGTTGAGGACGTCGGCCAGCAGGAAGCATTCCGGAGAGCGACGGCTCCCGAAGACACTGACAATCTTCTCTGCCGCCGCGTCGCACAGGGTCAATCTCACCTGCCGCCACAGCGACGGGGCCATCGGTGGCGCATACAGAATGCCCCGCTCGAGCATCATGGCCAGCCCATAGACCGCCTGGCTGGTTTCGGCAAACAGCGCTTCGTCGATCAGGGTGTGGATCAATGCCGGGTAGCAGTGAAAGGCGTCTGCGCCGGTGTAGCTGAGGCCCAGCGCCGTCGGGATCAAGGCATTCCACCGGGTGCGCAGATAACGGATGAAACCCGGCATGTAGGGCGAGACCAGGCCGGTGCTGTGCATGGCCTGGGCGAAGGCAATGGCTTCCTGCAGCAGGGTCGCATCGTCCATGACCGCCAGCCGCTCGGCATAGGCGTCGAAACCGGGATCCTCGCGGCAACCTTCGGTGGGGCTGAATACGGCATTGATCAGCCGCAGCGCGTCATCCCCGACGTCTCCCATCATCGCGTCGGGCTTGTGCAGGCAGGCGGCGATCTGAGTCACCATGTGCTTGACCCCGTCGACCTGGACCGGACGTTGCGCCAGCACCCGCCACACCTCGGCGACCAGATGCTCCAGCAGGTTTTCGTAGCCCAGATGACGCAGCAGGTAGTGATAGAGATGCTGGACGACATAGCCCAGTCCGTCGGGCCGCAGGCGATCGCCCTCCTGGAGATCACTGACCACGAGGTCGAGGTTCATCGCCATCACCTGAGCGAGATAGTGATGGGCGTGCTCGGCAGAGATGGAGGGGTGGTTGAAGTCGCCACTGGCCACCGCCAAGAGGCGTATCTGGCTCAGGCTTTCCACCAGGGTCGCGACCGTGTCGCCATGTCGCACCGTACGCACGGAGAGGGAAGGCACCAGCGTCTGGGGAGTGTCCCAGTCACTGCCGCGGAAGAACCCGGCGGCCTCGAGCGCCGGTACACGCGCGTAGATGAGCTCGATTCCATTATCGTCGAGCATCAAGGCGCGTAGCGGATCGAGGACCTCGAAGACGGGCGAGACACCCGCGATGGCATTGGCGGCGGCGAGTCGCTCGATGGCGGCGTCTAACTGGTCCACTATCGGCGCGCCTGACATGCCATCGCCGTGGGAGTGAGGGTCGTGTGCGTCCAAGCTCATCACCCCACTGTCCATCCTACCTCGGGACATGTCAAACGCATGGGGCAGGCCTGGAGCCAGCAACCCCGTCGCCTAGGGGCGACCCTGACGTCGCGATCCCTCGGGGTCTCGCGGGCCCGTTATCCGTGGCAGCGCCGCCCGGGCCGCATCGAGGAGCCCTGCGGCAACACCCGACACGGCGGCCCCGAGCGACTGACCACGAAGTGCTTGCCTATGCATGGCGGCCCCTCAAGGGAAGGACGCTACAGCGCCAGACCGCAGGCCACGCCCGACGCCCAGGCCCACTGGAAGTTGTGGCCGCCGAGCTCGCCGGTCACGTCCAGCACCTCGCCGATGAAGCGCAGCTGGGGCAGCCCCATGACCGCAAAGTGCTTCGACGAGATCGACCGCGTGTCGACCCCGCCCATCGTCACCTCGGCGGTGCGCCAGCCCTCGGTACCGGCCGGCTTGACGCGCCAGTCGCCGAGACGCTCGGCCCAGGCCGCGAGGCGATCATTGGAATACTCGGCCAGCACCCCGTCATCGCCGTGCCACTCGATCAGCGCCTGGGCGAGCCGCTTGGGCAGCCGCTCGCCAAGCCAGGTCGAGAGCCGGCGCCTGGGCGTCTCGCGGCGCGCCGAGGCCAGGGCCTCGAAGGCATCGATGCCGGGCAGCAGGTCGATGGAGAGGGTGTCGCCCGGCTGCCAGACGCTGGAGATCTGCAGCATGGCGGGGCCCGACAGGCCGCGATGGGTGAAGAGCATCGGTTCGCGGTAGCGACACCCACGACAGCTCACCACCACCTCGACGCTGACCCCGGCCAGGGCCTCGGCCCGCGCTTTCCAGTGCGACGTGAGGGTGAAGGGCACCAGGGCGGCCCGGGTATCGGTGACCTCGAGGCCGAACTGCCGGGCCAGATCATAGCCGAATCCCGTGGCGCCCATGGTCGGGATGGAGAGCCCCCCGCTCGCCACCACCACGGCACCGGCGTCGATGCGCCCCGCCGAGGTCGAGAGCCGCATGCCCTCCCCGGCGCGCTCCACGGCCTCGATCGAGGTCTTGAGGCGAATCTCGACGCCCGCCCAGTCGCACTCGGTCAGCAGCACCCGCAGGATCTCCTTCGCAGAGTCGGCGCAGAACAGCTGCCCTGGGGCCTTCTCCACGTACTCCACGCCGTGCCGGTCCACAAGCTCGACGAAGTGCTCGGGCCGGTAGCGCTTGAGGGCCGAGATGCAGAAGGCCGGGTTGTCCGAATAGAAGTTGGCCGGACTCGAGGCCAGGTTGGTGAAGTTGCAGCGTCCCCCGCCGGACATCAGGATCTTCTTGCCGGCCTTGTTGGCATGATCCACCACCAGCACACGCCGCCCGGCATAGCCGGCGGTCAGCGCACACATCAATCCGGCGGCACCGGCGCCGATCACTACCACGTCATACGTCACGGCCTTGGTCTCCCGCGGGGAATCGAGTCAGGCCGCGCATTCTAGCAGCCCGCCGGCCCGCCGCCGAGCTCGCCTGAGGAGTGGTCATTTCTGTACAAGGATTGTACATTTAAAGGATGACGAGTCAGCTGTGCATTTCTTTCACACTGTGCTGTCACACTCGGCCCCAACCGAGCTCCAAGCTATTACGGGCCCGACGGAACGGGCTCCCGCTCATCGATCACCGACAAGAAGCCCACCATGACTTCATCCCGACACCGCCTGACCCTGTTGATCGGCCTGGCCCTGCTGGTGCTCTCGCCGCTGGCGGCCGCCCAGCAGCCCACCGCGGTGATCGCCGCCCGCGCCAGCCTCGCCGCCTGGTCCGATCCGCTGGAGGCGCTGGGTACCCTGCGCGCCGACGAGAGCGTGACCCTCTCCGCCACCGTCACCGAGACCATCGCCGAGTTGACCTTCGAGGGCGGCGAGCGGGTCGAGGCCGGCGAGCTGCTGGTGCGCCTGGCCGACGACGAACAGCGCGCCGACCTGCGGGTCGCCCAGGCGCTGCGCGACGAGCGACGGAACGCCGTCAACCGGCTCGCCCAGCTGCAGAGCCGCAACCTGGCGCCGCGGGCCGACGTGGAGGATGCCCGGGCCCGCCTGCGCCAGGCCGAGGCGGAGATCCAGGCGCTGGAGGCCCGGCTGGCCGACACTCGCATCCAGGCGCCCTTCGACGGCATCGTGGGCTTTCGCAACGTCAGCGTGGGCACCCTGGTGACCCCCGGCACCGAGCTCGTCACCCTCGACCGTCTCGACGTCATGAAGCTCGACTTCACCCTGCCCGAGCTGGCCCTCGGTCAGATCGCGCCGGGCCTGACACTGACCGCGTCCAGCGCGGCCCTGCCCGGCACTCCCTTCCGGGGCGAGATAGCGAGCATCGGCACGCGAATCGACCCGATCAGCCGCAGCATCACGGTGCGTGCCGAGCTCGCCAACCCGAAGCTCGCGCTGCGCCCCGGCATGCTCATGCAGGTGCGACTCGAGAGCTCGCCCCGCGAGGCGCTGGTGATCCCCGAGGAGGCGCTGATGCCACAAGGGCAACGCCAGTTCGTGCTGACCCTCGAGAGCGACGGCGAGGCCTACCGGGTCGAGGAGCGCGAGGTGCGCATCGGCGCGCGTCGCGAGGGCGAGGTGGAGATCCTCGAGGGACTCGCCGTGGATGACCTGGTGGTCGCCCACGGCACCGAGCGGGTCCGCGACGGCCAGCCGACCCGCCTGCTGGGCATCCTCGACGACGACACTACCGTGCCCCAGCTGCTGCGTCGCAGCCGCGACGCCGCCGAGGTGAACGGCTGATGCGCCTCTCCGACCTGTCCGTCCAGCGCCCGGTACTGGCCGTGGTGATGGCCGCCCTGATCGTCGCCTTCGGCCTGCTGGCCCTGGAGCGGCTGCCGCTCCAGGAGTACCCCGCCATCGACCCGCCGGTGGTCTCCATCGATACCCGCTACCCCGGCGCCTCGGCCAGCATCGTGGAGACCCGCGTCACCCAGGTGCTGGAGGATCGCATCGCCGGGGTGGCGGGGATCGAGGTGATCTCCTCCTCCAGCGAGGACGGCCGCTCCAGCATCAACGTGGAGTTCGGCCTGGACCTGGACATCGACGCGGCCGCCAACGACATCCGCGACCGCATCTCCGGGGCTCGGGGCAACCTGCCCGAGGAGGCCGACCCGCCGGAGGTGCAGAAGGCCGACTCGAGCTCCGAGGTGGTGATCTGGTTCTCGCTGAGCGGTGGGGGCTACGATGTGGCCGAGCTCACCGACTACGCCGACCGCTACCTGGTGGATCGCTTCTCGGTGCTGCCCGGCGTCGCCCAGGTGCGGGTCGGGGGCGGCCGCGAATACGCCATGCGCGTCTGGCTCGATGCCGACGCCCTGGCGGCCCGCGGGCTCACGGTGGGTGACGTCGAGGACGTCCTGCGCGACGAGAACGTCGAGCTGCCCGGCGGCGCCGTGGTCTCCCAGGCTCGCCAGTTCATCGTGCGCCTGCCGAGAAGCTTCGCCACCCCCGAGGACTTCCGCCGGCTGGCGCTCGACGAGGGCGCCGACGGCTACCTGGTCCGCCTGGGCGACGTGGCACGGGTGGAAGTCGGCGCCGTGGAGGAGCGCACCGTCTTTCGCGGTAACGGCGTGCCCATGGTCGGGCTGGGGCTGATGAAGCAGTCCACCGCCAACGTGCTGGAGATCTCAAAGGGCGCCAAGGACGAAATGGAGCGCCTGCAGGGCACCCTGCCCGAGGGCATGGCGCTGTCGCTGAACTTCGACTCCTCGGTGTTCGTCTCCGGCGCCATCGGCCAGGTCGTGCAGACGCTGTTCATCGCCATGGGCCTGGTGGTGGTGGCGATCTTCCTGTTCCTGGGCAACGTGCGCACCACCTTGATCCCGGCCGTGACCGTGCCCATCGCCCTGGTCGGCAGCTTCGCGGCGCTGGCGGTGCTGGGCTTCACCATCAATCTGCTGACCCTGCTGGCCTTGGTGCTGGCCATCGGCTTGATCGTCGATGACGCCATCGTGGTGCTGGAAAACATCCACCGGCGCATGCAGGAGCTCGGCGAGACACCGCTGGTGGCGGCCTTCCGCGGGACCCGCCAGATCGCCTTCGCGGTCATCGCCACCACGCTCGTGCTGGTGGCGGTGTTCGTGCCGCTGAGCTTCCTGCAGGGCGACATCGGCCGGCTGTTCTCGGAGTTCGCCCTCACCCTGGCCGCCGCGGTGGTCATCTCCAGCCTGCTGGCGCTGACCCTGACGCCGATGATGGCCTCGAAGATCCTCAAGGCCGACATGCACGAGGGGCGTCTCGCCCGCGCCGTGCAGTGGGGCCTGGATCGTTCCCGCCAGGGCTATCGCCGGCTGCTCGAACGGGTGCTGGGACTGCGCCTGCTGGTGCTGGCGCTGTTTCTCGGCATCATCGGCGCCATGGTATGGCTCAACGGGGAGCTGCCCAACGAGTACACCCCCAAGGAGGATCGCGGCAACTTCTTCGTGCTGGTCAACGGCCCGCCCGGCGCCACCTACGACTACATGCTCGACTACATGGACGAGATCGAGACCCGCCTGCTGCCGCTCACCGAGCAGGGCGAGGTCGAGCGCATCCTGGTGCGCGCGCCGCGGGGCTGGGGCAACATCGAGAACTTCAACAGCGGCTTCGTCATCGTCACCCTCGCCGACTGGGCAGAGCGCCGCTCGGCCTGGACGATCATGGACGAGATCCGCGGCCGCCTCGCCGACCTGCCCGGCATCCGGGCCTTCCCGGTGATGCGACAGGGCTTCGGCTCGCGGGTCGAGAAGCCGGTGCAGTTCGTGCTCGGCGGCGGCACCTATGAGCAGCTGGCCGAGTGGCGCGACACCCTGCTGGCCCACCTGCGCGAGAACAACCCGCGCCTGACGGGGCTCGACAGCGACTACGAAGAGAACCAGCCGCAGCTGCGCGTGGACATCGACTACACCCGCGCCGCCGCCCTGGGCGTCACGGTCACCGAGATCGGCCGCACCCTGGAGACCCTGCTCGGCGGGCGCACCGTGACCCAGTACGTGGACGACGGCCAGGAGTACGACGTCATCCTCGAGGGAGCCCCCGGTGCCCGGCCGAGCCCGCGATCCCTGGAGAGCATTCGGGTGCGCTCCGACCGCTCGGGCGAGCTGATCCCGCTGGGGAGCCTGGTGACGCTCACGGACTTCGCCGGACCCAGCACCCTGAACCGCTTCAACCGGGTCCGGGCGATCACCATCGAGGCCAACCTGGCGGACGGCTACCCGCTGGGCGAGGCGCTCGCGTACCTGGAGACCACAGTGGACGAGATCCTGCCGCCGGCGGCCCAGACCGACGTCAAGGGCGCCTCGCGGGACTACCAGGAAGCAAGCGGCGCCACCGCCTTCCTGCTGGGACTGGGCATCCTGGTGGTCTTCCTGGTGCTGGCCGGGCAGTTCGAGAGCTTCGTGCATCCCTTCGTGATCATGCTCACCGTGCCCCTGGCGATCTGCGGCGCCCTGCTGGGGCTCTATCTCACCGGACAGTCGTTGAACATCTACAGCCAGGTGGGGCTGGTCATGCTGGTGGGGCTGGCGGCCAAGAACGGCATCCTGATCGTCGAGTTCGCCAACCAGCTGCGCGATCGCGGCATGGCCTTCCACGAGGCCCTGGTGGAGGCCTCGGTGACGCGCCTGCGGCCCATCGTGATGACGGCGGTGACCACCATGGCGGGGGCCGTGCCGCTGATCGTCTCCAGCGGCGCCGGCGCCGAGACCCGCCTGGTGATCGGTACCGTCATCCTCTGCGGCCTGGCCGCGGCCACCCTGTTCACCCTGTTCGTGGTGCCGGTGGCCTACGACCTGCTGGCCCGGCGCACCGGCTCGCCCGGCGATGTCGCCCGGCGCCTGGCCGACGAGATGGGCGAGGAGCCCGCCGCGCACTGAGGTGGATCGATGCCGCCGGGGCACGGCGGCGTCGATCGAGGCTGAAGAATCACGTCAGCGGGTCGGCGCCCGGCGAAGGGCGAGCCCGCGGTTCAGCAGTCGCCAAGGCGCCGACCCTCCACGACGGTGGTCATCTTGAGCTCGCCCGCGGCGGAGTCGACCAGAATGTCGACGTTGCCCTCGACCCGCTCACCGAGGAAATCCATGCGGCCGATGATGCTGGCCTCGCCGCCCTCGGCCCGGCAGACCATGCGATAGTCCATGCCGTCGACCGTGACCTGGTGGTCGAGCAGCTCGCAGCCCTCCTCCTCCTCGATGAAGCTGAACGCCTCGTCCTCGAGGTCGCCCTGGGCGATGCACTCCTGGTAGCTCTCGGTCTGGTCGGGGATCGGCAGGTCCCCGCCGACGGCGGTGGTGCTGGTGAACTCCCACTGGCCGGGCTCGATATTGGGGGCCGCGGCAACGGCCACGAGCGGGGTGACCAGCAGCAGGCTGGCGAGAAGGGGACGAAACGGCATGGGGTGACTCTCCCTGGGAATGGATGATCTGCCAGGCCTTCGGCATCTCCATCAGCATATCCCAATCGGTCCCGCCTCCCAATTGCGCGCGAAAGCCCCCTGACGTCGAGGCGCCTCGCGCCCTCGAGCGTCCCTGGTCGGTCTATCGCCGACTTATCGCCGCTCGCCGCTGAGCTGCGCCGGACGGACACGCGCCTCGTTGAGGCCCAGCCAGGCGGTGAACGCGATCACCACCACGATCGGCCCCAGCATGGCCAGGTTGAGCCCGGTCCATCCCAGTTGCTGCAGCAGGTTGCCCGACAGCAGCGAGCCCGCCGCCACCAGCGAGAAGATCACCAGATCGTTGATGCCCTGTACCTTGCCGCGCTCGGCCTCGACGTGGGTGCTGGCAAGCAGCGTGCTGCCGCCGATGAACAGGAAGTTCCAGCCGACCCCGAGCAGCATCAGCGCCGCCCAGAACTGGGCAAGCCCGGTGCCGGAGGCCGCCAGCAGGCTCGAGGCGGCCAGTATCAAGGTGCCCACCAGCAGGATACAGATCACCCCGAAGCGGGCGATCAGGCCGCCGGTAAAGAAGGAGGGCGCGAACATGCCGAGCACATGCCACTGCATGACGAAGGCCACCTGCCCCATCTCGAAGCCCAGCGCGCGCATCGAGAGCGGCGTGGCGGTCATCACCAGCCCCATGATGGCGTAGCCCGTGGCCGCGGCAATCAGCGCGACCTTGAAGCGCGCCTGGGCGCCAATCTCGGCCATCGGACGGGCGATCTCGTTGGGGCCAGGCTCGCCGCTCGCCGGCACACGCAGGCCGCCGAGCAGCAGCATCGCCACCAGCGCCAGGCCGGCGATCATCAGGTAGGGCCCGCCATCCGGCACCGCGGCGATCCAGTCATTGGTCAGGCTGGCGTTCCAGGGCCCGAGAAAGGCCGCCACCACCCCGCCGGCCAGCACCAGGGAGATGGCCCGGCTGCGAAAGGCCGGGCGAGTCACGTCGACGGCGGCGAAGCGGTAGTACATGGCAAAGCCCTGGTAGCCACCCAGCAGCAGGTTGCCCAGGCAGAACAGCCAGAAGTGCTCGAGGGCGATGGCGGCGAAAGCCACCAGCCCGCCGAGCACGCCGCCGAGCGCCGCCCCGGTCAAGAAGCCGCGCCGGCGCCCTACCCGCTTCATGTAGAGCGAGGCCGGCAGGGTCGCGAGCAGCGTTCCGATCATCATCATGGCGACGGGCAGCGTCGCAAGCCCCGCCGCAGGCGTGAGTCGGTAGCCCACCACCCCGCTCAGGGTCATCACGGTGATGGTGGCGACCATGTAGAGCGTCTGGCTGGCGACCAGGATGGCGACGTTGCGTTTCTCCAGGCGACTGGCAGCCCTCATGGCGACTCCTCGGCGACGATCGATGACCCCGGCAAGCCTATCAGAAAACCGCGCGGCGCCCGTCCCGTGCCTCGCGCCTCTGCCACCGCTGCCACCGCTTCGAGCAAGGCCGTTCAGCATCGACCCGGCCCAGACGACAAAGGGGCACGCCCCTGGCGTGCCCCCGTGCGTCGGCAAGCCACCCGTGGGTGGCGCTGCCTCGCCGTCAGCGCGACATATCGACCACCACGCGACCGCGCACTCGGCCGGCCAGCAGCTCGCCCGCCGTGTCGATGGCCTCGTCCAGGCCGATGGTACGGGTGATCGCCTCCAGCTGCTCCGGCGAGAGCAGCTCGCCGAGCCGGCGCCAGGCCTCGACGCGATCGGCATAGGGGCGCATCACGCTGTCGATCCCGGCGAGGGTCACGCCGCGCAGGATGAAGGGTGCGACGCTGGAGGGCAGGTCCATCCCCTGGGCCAGCCCGCAGGCGGCCACGGCACCACCGTAGCGAGTCGAGGCCAGGACGTTGGCCAGGGTATGGCTGCCCACCGAGTCGATGGCACCCGCCCAGCGCTCCTTGGCCAGGGGGCGCCCGGGCTCGGAGAGCTCCGCCCGGTCGATCACCGACTCGGCGCCGAGTCCCTTGAGGTAGTCCGTCTCCTCGAGGCGCCCGGTGGAGGCCACGACCCGATAACCGAGCCGGGCGAGCAGCGCGATGGCATAGCTGCCCACGCCGCCGTTGGCGCCGGTCACCAGCACCTCGCCCTGCTCGGGCGTCACGCCCTGCTGTTCCAGCGCCATCACCGACAGCATGGCGGTGTAGCCGGCCGTGCCGATGGCCATGGCCTGGCGGGCGCTGAAGGCCGCGGGCTGGGGAATCAGCCAGCGGCTATCCAGGCGCGCCTTCTCGGCCAGCCCCCCCCAGTGCTTCTCGCCTACGCCCCAGCCGTTGAGCAGCACGGCGTCACCCGGCTGGTAGGCATCAGCCGTGGAGCTCTCGACCGTGCCCGCCAGGTCGATCCCCGGCACCATGGGAAACTGGCGCACCACCGGCCCCTTGCCGGTGATCGCCAGGGCGTCCTTGTAGTTGAGGGTGCTGCAGTCGACCCGCACCGTGACGTCGCCGTCCGGCAGGCGGGACTCGTCCAGCGTCTCTACCGCGACCCGCTGCCCGTCGTCGTTCTTGTCGATCAGAATGGCCTTGAACATCGTGCACCTCGTGTTGTTGAACACTTATAGACCGAGCGTCTATCGAATGGCATGAAGCGGCGCCCGCTAGCGGGGCAGCCCCTCCATGTACGTGGTGATGAAGACCTCCAGGGGGCGCGCCCGGCCCTCGAGTCGCGCGCGCATCACCGCACCCTCCCAGCCGATCCAGAAGGCCTCGGCGAGCCGCTCGACGTCGGCGTGATCGGCGAGCTCGCCGGCCGCCTGGGCCTCGTGCAGGCAGCGCGCCAGGCGCTGCTGCCAGTCATCGAGGGTCGCCCGCAGCCACTCCCGATACCCCTCCGGCAGGCCACCGGCCTCCTGGCCCAGGTTGCCGACCAGGCAGCCCCGACGGAAGTCGTGGCGCGCCATGCCGTCGCGGGCCTCGGCGACGAAGGCCTCGATACGCGCCAGCGGCGAGCGCGTGGCGTCGCCCAGGTGGCGATCCAGTTTTCTCGCGAAATAGGCGCCGTAATGCTCCATCACGGCGCGCCCGAACGCCTCCTTGCTCTCGAAGTAGTAGTAGAAGGAGCCCTTGGGGACCCCGACGCGCTTGAGGATGCCGTCGATGCCGGAGACGACGAAGCCCTGTTCGGTGAGCACCTCGGTGCCGCTGCGGATCAGGGCCGCCCGGGTATCCGGGTCGTCGCGCGGCACCCTGGGGGGCCGGCCGCGGCGTGGCTTGGCGGTCGTATTGGTCATGCCATTCAATATAGACCGGCTGTCTATAAAATCAAGCCGAGGCAAGGCGACGCGCCTAGCGCCCCGCGTCTTCCCCTCCCCCGCACACACGAAAGAGGCCAGTCGGCATTCGCCGACTGGCCTCTTCTTCTCTCGATAGCTCGACCTTCAGAAGCTCGACGTCCCGGGTCTCAAGCCGTGGCCCGGACGATCAGGTACCCAGGCCGCCGATCAGCACCACGCCGAGTACCACGACCAGCAGGAACAGAGTCTCCAGCGCCATCAGGATCACCGGCTTCCAGCCCACCACCGCGAGCTTCTGGAACGAGGTCTTGATGCCGAGTGCGGCGATGGCGGTGACCAGGCACCAGCGGGACAGGGTCGACATCCCCTCGTTCACCGCCTCGGGAATCAGCCCCATGCTGTTGACCAGCACCAGCACCACGAAGCCCACCAGGAAGCTCGGCAGCATCGGCACCTTGGTCTCCGCCCCCTCCGCCTGGCGCGAGGCCCGGAACAGCCACATGAAGACCATCACCGCCGGCACCAGCATGGCCACCCGCACCAGCTTGACCAGCGTCGAGATATCGCCGGTCTGCTCGGAGATCATGTAGCCGGCCCCCACCACCTGGGCCACGTCGTGGATGGTGCCGCCGAGGAAGATCCCCGCCTGGGCGTTGGCGAGTTCCAGGGCCCCGGCGATCAGCGGATAGATCACCATCGCCATGGTCGAGAGCGTGGTGACCCCGACCACCGTGAGAATGGTGTTGCGCTCATGGGTCTCATGGCGCGGCATCACCGCCGACAGGGCGAGCGCCGCCGAGGCCCCGCAGATGGCGACGGCGCCGCCAGTCAGCAGCCCGAGATCGCGATCCAGGCCGAGCACCCGAGCCAGCACCGATCCCATGGCGATGACCAGTGCCACGGCCACCACGACGGTGAGCACCGGGCCGATCCCCAGGTCGCCGACCTGGGCGAGGGTCATGCGCGCCCCCAGCAGGGCCACGCCGAGGCGCAGCACGGTGCGGGCGGCAAACTCGATGCCCTGGCGGCAGCGTCCCTCCTCGCTCAGGAAGTGCAGCGACATGCCGAACAGCAGGGCGTAGAGCAGCGTCGGCCCCCCGTAGTGGTCGGCGATGAAGGTGGTGGCAAGCGCAATGGTGACGCACACCAGCAGGCCGCGGCCGATGGGGCTGGCCCGGCGGAGCCGCTCGGCGAGTGGCGTATCGAAGAGCGTGGTTTTCATGTCGCGGTTCTCCTGGTGCCGCTCGCCGGGCGCACGCCCTCTCCCCCCGATCCAACGGACGGGAACAGACAGGCCCGGCGAAGCGGGAAAAGTGGGGGCCGGTATCGTTCTGACCCGTTCGGTCGAGACGGCTAGGGCGTGACGGCCTCGACGCCCTCGGCGGCGGCCACCACCTGCTCGGCCAGCACCCGGACGCTATCCACCACGGGCAGCGAGCCGTCGAGGGCGTCGTCGATGACCGAGAGTTCGGTACAGGCCAGCACCAGCACGTCCGCCCCGCGCGCCTTGAGATCGTCGGCGGCCCGGGCGAAGGCGGCCAGGGTATCGGGATGACGCCCCTGCCCGCGCTTGACGGCGCGAATCACCTCGAGCACCGCGCCCTCGTCCTCGGGGTAGACAAGCGACAGGCCGCGCGCCGCGACGAAGCCCTCGTAGAGGCCGATCCGACGCAGCGCCGGCGAGCAGAGCAGGCCGACCCGAGCCCCGGGGACGCGTCGGGCGACGGTGTCCAGCGTCCGCTCGACGATGTGCCACACCGGGATGTCGACGGCGTCCTGGGCATCCCGCCAGTAGTAGTGAGCGGTGTTGCACGGCATCACCAGGAAGGCGGCGCCGGCCCGCTCGAGGCGCCGCGCCATGGCGGCGATCGCCGGCCCCGGGTTCTCGCCGTCGCCGTCGATCAGCGCCTTGATCCGCGAGGGCACCTTAGGGTTGTTGTCCACCAGCAGGTGCACGTGGTCGATATCGTCCTCGGCGGGCGTGGCGTCGATGACCCGCTGCATGAAGGTCACGGTGGCATCGGGCCCCATGCCCCCCAGCACACCGACCATGGTGTGCGGCTCGTGGGAGGAGGCCTGGCTGTCGCGGTCGTCAGTCGTCATCGTTTGCCTATTCATGGGTGATCAGAAGCCGTGGTTCATGGAGCGTTGTTCAAAGACCGTTGTGCAAAGACCGTTGCGAAAGACCATGCGCAAATACCGGAGTCAGAAGCCCAGTACCGTGGGCAGCCACAGGGTGATCTGGGGGAAGAACGCCAGGATGAGATCGATCACTATCATGGAGCCGACCAGCGGAATGGCACGGACCGAGATGCGCTCGATGGAGACGTTGGCGATGCTCGAGCTGATGAACATGTTCTCGCCCAGGGGCGGCGTGGAGAAGCCGATACCCAGGCTGACCACCAGCACGATCCCGAAGTGGATCGGATCGACGCCCAGCTCGACCATCACCGGCAGCAGCACCGGGGTGACGATCATGATGGTGGCCAGTATCTCGATGAACATGCCGACGATCAGCAGGAAGCCGATCACCAGGATCCAGACCAGCCACAGGCTGTCGGTGATCTCGAGGATGCCCTGGGCGATCATCGCCGGGATGTGATTCTCGACCAGGATGCGACCGAAGGCGGTGGCGGTGAACATGATGATCAGCACCCGCCCGGTCAGCCAGGTGGTGCTCTGGAAGGCCTCGTTAAGCCCGCGCAGCGACGACTCCTTGTGGATGAAGATGCCGACGAACAGGGCATAGAAGATCGAGACCACCGCGGCCTCGGTGGGCGTGAACATCCCGGAATAGATGCCGCCCAGGATCACCACCGGCGCCATGAGCGACCAGAAGCCGTCCTTCAGGACCTTGACGATGCGCTTGAAATCATAGCCCGAGCCCTCGGTCTGGTAGCCGTTGCGCTTGGCGGTGATGTAGTTGGCCACGATCAGGCCCACGCCGAGCATGATGCCCGGGAAGACCCCGGCCATGAACAGCGCCGAGATGGACTCGTTGGCGGTGACGCCGTAGATCACCAGCGGCATGCTGGGCGGGATGACCACCCCGAGCCCGCCGGCGGTGGCGGTGATCGCCGCCGGATAGCTGCGCCCGTAGCCGCGCTCGATCATCGCCGGGATCACCAGCATGCCGACCGCGGCGGTGGTCGCAGGACCGGAGCCCGAGATCGCGCCGAAGAACATGCAGGCCATGACCGCGGCGGCGCCCAGCCCGCCGGCGGCGGGACCCGCCAGCTCCTCGGCGATATGGATCAGGCGCCGGGCGATGCCGGCGTCGCCCATCAGGGCACCGGCCAGGATGAACGAGGGCAGCGCCATGAGCGGAAACGAGTTGATGGCGGTAAAGGCCAGCTCGATCAGCGAGCTGATATCGTCGCCGTTGAGAACGTAGACCGCCATGGAGGCGACCCCGAGGGCCACCACGATGGGCGCGCCGAAGAACAGCAGCGCTCCGAACATGGAAAACAGTACCGTTGCGGCCATGCGGCTTACCCCTTGCCGTTGGAGGACGAGTCGTCAGTGGTGTTGGACCCCCCCTCGGTAATCTTGCTGACTTCCTGCTGTTCCACGTCGCCGGGTTCGATGCCCTTGACCAGCTTCAGGTACTGAACCTGCAGCACGCGAAAGGCCATCAGCACGAAGGCAATGGGGAACACGAAGTAGACGTAGGCCAGAGACCAGCCCAGGGCCGGCGAGTCGTAGGGAAACTCCAGCAGCAGCCCGATCAGGTCCAGGCTCTTCCAGGCCAGCACCAGGCAGAAGCCCACCCAGATCAGGTCGACCAGCAGCAGCAGGGTGTTGGCGACGCGTTTGGGCATCATCTTGATGTGCGTCTGCAAGCGGTTATGAGCCCCCAGGTGGGCCGCATGGGCCGCCCCCAGGAACACGAACCAGATGAATGCGTAGCGCGCCAGTTCCTCGATCCACGCCATGCCGATGCCCAGCGTCACGCGCATGACCACCTGCACGAACAGCAGCACGACGAACACCCCGAGCAGGAAGCGGCAGGCGTAATCCTCGATATGATTGAGCTTGGCTAACACGAAAGCCTCCTTCCCCGATGGGAGTGCGAGAAGCGCGACGGGCCGGGCGACGAGGGGTCGCCCGGCCCGGCCTCACTCAGTGGCCCAATGCCTTCTGCATTTCCTCGAAGGCTTCCTGGCCGCCGATGTCTTCATAGAACTCCGGCCAGACCTGCTCCTTGGCGATGCGCACCCACTCTTCCTCGTCCTCGAGGGTCGAGACCTCGACCCCTTCGGCCTCCATGCCGGCGCGTGCCTTGGAGGCCTCGGTCAGCTGGAACTGCAGCGCGTAGAGCTGCGCCTCGAGACCCGCCCGATCGATGATCGCGCGCTCCTCGTCGGAGAGCTTCTCGTAGGTCCGCACGCCCATCACGATGGGCTGGAGGGAGTACTGGTAGTGAATCTCGGTGAGGTAGTCCTGCACCTCCTGGAACTTCATCGTGTAGTTGACGATGTAGGGGTTGTCCTGGCCGTCGATCACGCCCTGCTGCAGGCCGGTGAAGACCTCCGGCCAGGACATGCTGATCGGGCTGGCGCCCCAGGCTTCGTAGGTGGACAGCATCAGCTCGTTCTGCGGCACCCGCACCTTGAGGCCCTCGATGTCCGCAAGGGTGGTCACGGGGCGCTGGGAGTTGGTGAGGTAGCGGAAGTTGGAATAGAGCCAGCTGACGATGTGCACGCCGGCTTCCTCTTCGGCGATGGCGTTCCAGCGATCCGCCAGGGGACCGGTGGTGGCCTTGACCGCATCGGCATGGCTGCGAATCGCGTAGGGCATGGTCAGGGCGCCGAGGCGCGGCGCATACGGCGTCAGGTTGCCCACGCCCACCAGGGCGAAGTCGAGCTTGCCGATGCGGGTATCCTGGATCATGCCGGTCTCGGAACCGAGCTGGCCGCCGGGGAACAGCTCGACCTGCATCTCACCGCCGGAGAGCGACTCGACCAGCTCCTCGAAGCGCTGCGCCAGGGCCCCCTGGTCGGACTCCATGGGATCGCCCATGCCGACCTTGAATGTCTCGGCCTGAGCGGCATGGGCGGTCAGTGTGGCCAGCACGGCGGAAGCCAAGAGAGTTTTCTTGAACATTGTTGTCACTCCATTCTTCATCGGGTGGGTGCTGCTACTGCGTACGACGCGTATGCACTACTCGGGCGTCGCCTTGTCGGTTGCCTGGTCCATGGCGTCGCCCATCAGCTGGACGATGTCGTCACAGTCTCCTTCGTCGAAGGTCAACGGCAGCCTCAGGTCACACAGCGTGGCCAGGAGGCGATCGGCGTTCGGCAGAGGACGCGTCGCAGAGAGATAGCCCCAGCTGTCGTAGCGGCTGGTGTAATCCTCGGGCTGTGACTTGCCGTACCACTTGAGCGGGATACCACGGGCCTCGCACCCGGCGACGAACCGGGCGATCTCGTCATGGGCCAGCGACGGCAGACGAAACTGGATCGAGCTGCCGACGAAGCCTTCCTTCTCGTGTCGCGGGAGGGTCTGGACCGGGGCCATCTCGGCAAGGCCGGCCTCGAGGCGACGATAGAGCGTGTTCCAGCGCTGCCGACGTGAGGCCAGCTCATCCAGCTGCGGGCGCAGGATCGCCGCGCGCAGATTGTCCATCCGCCCGCTCATGTTGGGCGTCACCAGGCGCGTCTCGCTGAACGTCTCGGCCTCCGGGGCCGCCAGGTGACGGTCGTAGAGCATGTAGGAGCCCGACATGATCACCGCGCGGCGCATCACCTCGGGATCCTCCGTGCTCAAAAGGCCCCCCTCACCGGAGTTGAGGTGCTTGTAGGTCTGGGTGCTGAAGCAGCCCACCTTGCCGAAGGTGCCGCTGGGACGGCCGTCGTAGGAGGCCCCCATGGTGTGGGCGCAGTCCTCGATCAGGGTGATGCCGTGGGCCTCGCAGACCGCCACGATGGCGTCCATGTCGCCGATGTGGCCGCGCATGTGCGAGAGCAGGAAGAAGCGCGCCCCCGTCTCCCGCGCCGCGGCGGCCAGATCATCAGGGTCCACGGTGGTGTCCTCGAGGATATCCACCAGCACCGCCTCGCCGCCCGCGGCGTGGATGCTGCCCGGCACCGGCGAGAGCGTGAAGGCGTTGCACAGCACCGCCTCGCCGCGCTCGAGCCCGCAGGCGCGCAGCGCCAGCTGCAGCGCATAGCCCCCGGAGGCGCAGGCCAGCACGTAGGGCACCCCGAGGCTCGCGGCAAATTCCTGCTCCAGCAAGGCGGTCTCGCCCTTCTCCCCCTCGACCAGGTTGTAGCGATGCAGGCGACCGGTGCGCATCACCGCCACCGCGGCCTCGATCGCCGCCTCGGCGATCGGCTCCTGCTGGGTAAAGGATTTCGGGAAACGGCGCATGGGACCTACCTCAGTAACGCTGCTGGTGATGGACGGGGAAATCCCACTGCTCATCGGGGAAGTACTTGGTCAGGCGCCAGTCGCAGGCCCGGGCGTGCCCTTCCATGCCCTCGACGCGGGAGATGCGCGAGCCCACGGCGCTGAAGGTACGGTTGGCCTCCTCGCTGAGCTGCTGGGTGGTCAGCACCTTCATGAACTTGTGCACGTTCAGGCCACCACTGTAGCGACCGGCCCGCTTGGTCGGCAGGATGTGGTTGGTGCCCGAGCACTTGTCGCCATGGGTGACGGTGCTGCCCTCGCCGAGGAACAGCGAGCCGTAGTTGCTCAGATTCTCCTTCCACCAGTCGAGGTCCTCGCACAGCACCTGCAGGTGCTCGCAGGCGTAGCGATCGCTCACCTCGACGACCTCCTCGCGGGTGTCGCCCAGGATCACCTCGCCGTGGTCGCGCCAGGCGGCGTGGATGACATCGGCGTTGGGCATGTCGTCGGCGACCTTGGGCACCAGCTCGATGACCTTCTGGCCCAGCGCCTCGCTGGTGGTGAACAGCCACACCGGCGAGTTGGTGCCGTGCTCGGCCTGGGAGACCAGGTCGACGGCGATGGTCATCGGGTCGGCGGAGTCGTCAGCGATCACCGCCGATTCGGTCGGGCCGGCGAAGACGTCGATGCCGACCTGGCCGAACAGCAGGCGCTTCGCCTCGGCCACGTAGGCGTTGCCCGGGCCGACCAGGATGTCGGCCTCACGCCCGCCGAACAGGCCGAAGGCCATGCTCGCCATGGCGTGAACGCCGCCCATCTCGAGGATCATGTCGGCGCCGGCCACGTGCAGGGCATAGACCACCGCCGGGTTGATGCTGTCGCCGCGGGGCGGGGAGCAGGCCACCACGTGGGGCACACCGGCGGCCTTGGCGGTCGCCACGCTCATCAGCGCCGAGGCGGCATGGGCATAGCGGCCGCCGGGAATGTAGCAGCCGGCACAGTCGACCGGCAGGATTCGCTGGCCGAGCAGCACGCCGGGCTCGGTCTCGATCTCGAAGGAGGTCATGCTGTCGCGCTGCGCCTCGGCGAAGCGGCGGATCTGGCGATGGGCGAAGTCGATATCGTCCTTGACCGACTGCGGCACGCCGTCGATGAGGCGCTGTCGCTTCTCGTCGCTGAGGACGAAATCGTCGGTCCAGCCGTCGAACTTCTCGGCGTACTCACGCACGGCCGGCTCGCCACGCTCGCGAATGTCGTCGAGCATCTGGCGCACCGCGGTGGTGACCCGTTGATCCTCGGCGGCAACGCCCTCGGCGCCCTCCGCCGTCTTGAGATGTCGAATTGTCATTGTGTTCTCCGCAATGGCGCTAACGGCTCAGATCTCTGATGAATCCCCCGGGGCGCGCCCCGGGGACGACGTCTCGGCCCCCTCGCGGCCAGCGAATGGCCGGAGGCCTGCCATCACGCCTGGTAGTCGGGGAAACCGAAGGCATCGGGGTAGCCGAACAGGGCCACGCTGCCGCCGGTGTGCAGGAACACCACGTTCTCGCCTTCCTTGAAATGGCCCTTGCGGATCAGGTCGATCAAGCCCGCCATGCCTTTGCCAGAGTAGACGGGGTCGAGCAGGATGCCCTCTTGGCGAGCCATCAGCGTGACGGCCTCGACCATGCTCTCGGTGGGGATGCCGTAGCCCTCGCCGACGTAGTCGCAGTTGGCCACCACGTCCTCGCGAGATACCACGCCGGAGAGCCCGAGCTTGGCCTCGGTCTTCTGAGCCAGCGCGAAGACGTTGGCCTCCTGCTTGTCCTTGGGCGCGCGCACGCCGACGCCGAGCACCGGGATGCCCGAGTTGCAGGCGGCGAGGCCCGTGACGAGGCCGGCCTGGGTGCCGGCGCTGCCGGTGGCGTGCACCAGGTGATCGATCTGCAGGCCCATCTCGTTGGCCTGGGCCAGCAGCTCCAGGGCGGCGTTGACGTAGCCCAGGGCGCCGATCTCGTTGGAGCCGCCGCCGGGAATGATGTAGGGGGTCTTGCCCTCGCCCTTCAGCCTCTCGGCCAGGGTCTCCATCTCGGCTGCCATGTCGGTGCCACCGGGGCGCTTCTCGACGCTGGCGCCGTGCAGCTGGTCGAGGAAGACGTTGCCGTTGTAGTTGTAGGCCGGGTCGTGGCTGCCGGTGCGATCCTCGAGCAGGATGTGGCAACCGAGGCCCAGCTTGCAGGCCGCCGCGACGGTCTGGCGGGCGTGGTTAGACTGGGTCGCGCCCTGGGTGATGATGGTGTCGGCGCCCTTCTCCAGGGCATCGGCCATCAGGAACTCGAGCTTGCGGGTCTTGTTGCCGCCGGTGGAGAGCCCCGTGCAGTCGTCGCGCTTGACCCACAGGCGCGGTCCGCCGAGCAGACGGCTCAGGTTGTCCATCGGCTCAAGGGGCGTCGGCATATGGCCGAGGCGGACACGGGGAAAGCGGGAAAGATGCATACGAGCCTCCAGGCGAGTAATTTGTTGTGGCATAAGCGTGCTCTCGAAATGAGACGGTCAACGGGCCGGCGAACCCTGGTTCACCGCCGACCGGTCTGTCCTAAAACTAATACCTGCACGCCGATGCGGACCAATGCCAAGATGCTCGTGAACGGTTACTTTTTTGCATACGCCACAGATACCACTGAACCGGCATTGATCCCTGGAAGATTGTGATGAAGATTGAGTGGATTGAAGACTTTCTTGCGCTGATCGAGGCGGGCACCTTCTCCCAGGCCGCGGAGATGCGGCACGTCACCCAGCCGGCCTTCTCGCGACGCATCCGCCAGCTGGAGGAGTGGCTGGGGGTCGAACTGATCGATCGCCACTCGACGCGTCTCGCCCTCACGCCCCATGCGCGGGCCTACGAGCCGTCGATGCGCGACTGGCTGGCACGCCTCTACGCCATGCGCAGCCGCATTCGGGCGGATGCCCTGCACGGCCCCCGGGCGATCCTGACCACCCAGCACACCCTCACCGTGAGCTACCTCCCCCGACTGCTACGTCACTTCCGTCAGCAGGCGCCCGAGGCGCGCCTGCAGGTCAGGTCGTCGGATCGCAGCGACTGTATTCGCCACTTCCAGCGCGGCGAGGCCGACCTGCTGCTGTGCAGCGAGCTCGAGGGCGCGCCGCTGTTTCTGGATCGCGAGGAGATCGAGCGCGTCCCGCTGGGCGTGGAGCAGCTGATTCCCATCTGCGCCGCCGACCAGCATGGCCACCCCCTGTTCGATCTCGGGGGCAAGGCGCACCTGCCGCTGATCGGCTACGAGGCGGACAGCTTCCTCGGCGGGGTGCTGGCCAGCCCCTACCTGCTCGACCTCCAGCGCCGCTTCGATACCGAGCTGGTGTGCGAGACCTCGTTCACGATCGGCATTCGCGAGCTGGCCCTGGCGGGCCTGGGGATCGGCTGGCTGCCGCATGGCCTGATCGAGGAGGACCTGATGGCGGGCCGGCTGGTCTCGCTGCGGGACCTGCTGGGCGGCCCGAAGCTGGTCGTGGCCTGCTATCGCCAGCCCGACGTCGAGTCCACGTCGCTTGAGACCCTGTGGCAGCTGATGCACGACCGGCCACCGACGATATGAGCGCGGCGGGAAGGCTCGGCGCCATGGGCCGAGTGCGATAAGCTAGTGAGTACTAACCATCACCGATCGCGCGGCGCCTGGGCGCCGCGCCGTCCGAGGAGGCATCATGAGCCATGGTATCCGTCGCATCCTCTGCTGTGTGGGGCTGAAGATCGACTGCAACCCGGTGCTGGCACAGGCGGTGGGGCTGGCGGTGGCCACCGGCGCCGAGCTGGAGGTGCTGCACGCGGTCAAGTCGCTGTCCGATGACGTCGTCAACACGCTCAGGGTCAATATCCCGGATCGGGAGATCCTCGAGACCCTGCGGGCGCAGCGCCTCAAGGAGGCCGGTGAAGTACTGGATGCGAAGATTGAGACCTTCTGGGCCGGCCACCCCGAGCTGCGTGACGCCTTCGGTGCCCGCGAGATGAAGCGCAGCGTGCTGGAGGGCTATCCGGCCTCGGTGATCACCGACTTCGCCCATCGCCGCGGCAGCGACATGATCGTGATGGCGGCCAACAAGCGCAGCTTCTCGGCCACCTATGCGGGCAAGATCACCAAGGGCGTGATCAAGCGCTCCCACGTGCCGGTGGTGGTGGTACCGCCGCGTCGCGACTGACCCTCGGCAGCGACAGGGTGAAGGTGGTGCCGCGCTCGGCGCTGCTCTCGACGCCCACCTCCCCGCCGTGCCACTGGGCGATCGAGCGCACGATGGCAAGCCCCAGCCCGCCGGAATCGACCGAGCCGGTGCGCGCGGGGTCGCAGCGATAGAAGCGCTCGAACACCCGCGACAGATCATCGGGCGCGATGACGTCACCCTGGTTCTGCACGCGCAGCTCGACCCGCTCCGCCGTGGTCAGGGTGCTGACGCGGATCGGCGTGCCGCTGCGGCCGTGGCGCAGGGCATTGGCCAGCAGGTTGGCCAGCGCCCGGCGCAGCAGCTCGCAGTTGGCCTCGACGCTGCCGCTGGCGTGATGGATCAGCTCGCGCCTGTCCTCTTCCGCCATGCCCTCGAAATACTCGCAGAGCTGCTCGACCAGCAGGCCCAGGTCGACTATCTCGAGGGGGATCTCCTTCGAAGGATTCTCGGTGCGCGCCAGCAGCAGCATGCTGTCGATCATGCGTGACAGCCGCTCGTACTCCTCGATGTTCGACTCCAGCAACTGCCGATACTCCTCGGCGCTGCGCTCCCGGCGCAGGGTGTGCTGCGTCTGGCCCAGCAGGTTGGTCAGCGGCGTGCGCATCTCGTGGGCCATGTCCGCGGAGTAGCGGGCAAGCTGCGAGAAGCCCTCCTCCAGGCGATCGAGCATTCGATTGAGCCCCAGGCTCAGGGCGCCGATCTCCTGGGTCTCGCCCTCGTCATTGAGGCGCCGATCCAGGTGGCGCACGTCGATACGGTTGGCCTGCTCGGCCAGGCGGCGCAGCGGTCGCAGCCCCCGCCGGCTCACCCCCCACCCCAGCAGGAAGGCCAGCAGCGCGCCCGCGGCCAGGGCCAGCCACAGCCGCAGCCGGTAGGCCGCCAGCATCTGCCGGCGCTCGTCGAGCAGCTTGCCGGCCACCAGTGTCAGCGGCCGGCCGCCCTGCTCCAGGGTCTGCCAGGCCAGGCGTGCCGGGATCGCACCGGACACGTCGTCGAGGCGCACCTCGTCGCTTGCCGGCAGGTCGGGCACCGGCAGGCGCCCCGGATTGACCTCGATCAGCACCTCGCCCCGGGCGTCGAGGATCCACAGCAGGCTGTCGCGGTTGCCGAGCATGTTGGCATAGAGCTGGGGGCGCTGACGCAGCGCGGCGACGCTCTCGCCGTCGTCGAGCAACGCCTCCATGCGCTCCAGGCGCCCGCGCAGCATCTGATCGTCGCGCCAGGCGATTTCCCGATTCAGCGAGTGATAGAGGTAGGCGCCGATGCTGCCCAGCAGCAGCACGCTGACCAGGGCAAACAGCAGTGCCAGGCGCGCCGCCAGGGAGTTGAGCGTCGGCATCAGGAGCGGTCCTCGAGCACGTAGCCCATGCCGCGCTCGGTGTGGATCAGCTTGGGGGTGTAGGGATCGTCGACCTTGGCGCGCAGCCGGCGCACGGCCACTTCCACCACGTTGGTGTCGCTGTCGAAGTTCATCTGCCAGACCCGTGACGCGATGTAGGTGCGCGACAGCACCTCCCCTTCGCGGTCGAGGAACAGCTCCAGCAGCGCGAACTCCTTGTTGGTCAGCGCGATGCGCTCGCCCTGGCGCGTCACCCGGCGGCGCAGCACGTCCATCTCCAGGTCGGCCACGCGGAAGTGCTCGGTCTCGCGGGGCGGGCCGCGGCGCAGCAGGGTGCGCACCCGCGCCAGCAGCTCGACGAAGGAGAACGGCTTGACCAGGTAGTCATCGGCACCCAGCTCGAGCCCCTTGACGCGATCCTCCACCGCATCGCGCGCGGTCAGGAAGAGCACCGGCACCTGGCTGCGGCGACGGATCAACTGCAGCAGCTGCCAGCCGTCCAGGCCCGGCAGCATCACGTCGAGGATGACCAGGTCGAACTCCCCCTCCGTGAACAGATGCTGGGCGTCGAAGCCGTCACGCGCCACCTCGACGCGATACCCCGACTCGCTGAGCCCCTTGCACAGGTAGTCAGCGGTCTTCTGTTCATCCTCTACGACCAGGATACGCATACCGCCCCTCCGCGAAATCGCCACAGAGTAGCCGGACCCGGCCCCCTTGCCCATTACAAAGCTGTAATCCTGCCGTCAGGTGATTGACGAGGCCTGGGTGTCACGATGGCCTCGTCAATTCATCAGGAGGTTCTCATGACATCACGACTGGCTCGACTGCCCCTGCTCGGCGCCGCCCTGCTGGCCGGCAGCGTGCTCGCCGACACCGGTGCAGGCCTGACGCAGCAGAACCTGTCGCTGGAGCTGGCCAATCGCCTGGTCGACTCCACGCTCGAGGCCTGCCATGCCGACGGACGCACCGCCGTGGTGGCGGCCGTCGATCGCGGCGGCAACCTGGTGGCCCTGCAGCGCGACGACAACATCGGCCCGCACAACACCGTGGCCGCCCAGCGCAAGGCCTTCACCTCGCTCTCGACCGGCACCACCAGCCGCGCGCTCTCCCGGATCGCCCGGGACGATCCCGAGTCGGCCAACCTGAACACCCTGGACGAGCTGCTGCTGCTCGGCGGCGGCGTGCCGCTCACCGTCGACGGCGAGGTGATCGGCGCCCTGGGCGTGGCCGGCGCCGGCGGCTCCGCCATTGACGAGGGCTGTGCCCTCAGCGCCATCGAGGACGTGCTGCCCCCGGCCAGCGCCGCCCGGTAAGCCGGCTTCGCCGCCGTCACGACCCCCGTTTCGAACGACCCACGACCACCGTGTCCCGCACGGGTTCGACACCACCCCAAAGGAGTCATCCATGAAGAAGATCCTCACTTCCGTCGCCGCCGGTATCGCCCTCAGCAGCGCCGCCGCCACCGCCATGGCCGCCGACAACCCGTTGAGCGTACACGTGCTCAACATCCAGAGCGGCCAGCCGTCGCCGGGCGTCGAAGTCGAGCTCGAGCGTCGCACCGACGCGGGCTGGGAATCCCTGGCCACCGCCACCACCGACGACGCCGGCCGCGTTTCCGCCCTGTACCCCGAGGGCGAAGCCTTCGAAGCAGGCGTCTACCGCGTGACCTTCGAGACCGGCGAGTGGTTCGCCGAGCGCGACATCGACACCTTCTTCCCGGAGATCCCGGTGCCCTTCCAGGTCGAGAACACCGAGCAGCACTACCACGTGCCGCTGCTGCTCAGCCCGTACGGCTACTCCACCTACCGCGGTAACTGATGACCGCCGGCGTGAATCGGCCCGTCAGAGTCGATTCACGCCAGCGAGTTCCTTCACGCCCGCTCACGCAAGACCGTTCACGTAAGACCGTTCACTCAAGTTCCGATATCGCTATTGCTGGAGGTTTACCATGCTGTCCAAGTCACTTGCTGGCCTGATGCTGGCCACTGTCATGCTCGCCGGCACCGCCCAGGCCGATCCGGCCACCGAGCGTGCCCTGAGCCTCAACGAGGCGACGATCTCCTTCGCCGCGCCGATGGACATGACCAACTTGGAGGTCTTCGCCGGCGGCATGCTCGGCGACTCCACGGCCATGATGCAGGCGCGCCAGCGCCTCCAGCAGAGCCAGAACGCGACCCGCGACCTGGCCCTGATGCCGAGCGGCCTGTCTCCGGCCCGCCAGGCGACGGGCAGCTAACCGCCGCACCGCGCACCCGGCCATCGGGTGCCGGATGACATAAAGCAGTAGAGTAATAGCGAAGATGCCAGTCGGCCCAGGCCGCCTGGCATCGTTGCGTCTGGGGCACGCGAATCCGGGCGACACGTTGATCCGTGGGGCTGGGGATGCATCAGGATCAGAACGAGGCGAGCAGACGCCCCAACGTCTCCATGGCCCGCTCGCTGCGCGCCGTCCACGGGTGGCCGTAGCTGAGGCGCACGCAGTGGCGAAAGCCCTGGGTGGCCGAGAAGATGGGGCCCGGGGCCAGGCTGACGCCCTGGTCCAGGGCCATGCGGAACAGGCGCAGCGAGTCGACGCGTTCCGGAAACTCGGCCCACAGGAAGTAGCCGCCCTCGGGCCGGGTGATCCGGGTGCCGGTGGGAAAGTGCCGGTCGGCGGAGGCCAGCATGGCGGCCTGCTGCGCCTCCAGGGCATGGCGCAGCGTGCGCAGGTGGCGGTCAAAGCCGCCGCGCTGCAGGTAGTCCGCGATGGCCGCCTGGGCCGGAATCGACGGGGAGATGGTGGTCATCAGCTTGAGACGCGAGATCGCCGCGGCGAAGTGCCCGCCCGCCACCCAGCCGACCCGATAACCGGGCGCCAGGCACTTCGAGAAGGAGCCGCAGTGCATCACCAGGCCCGCGTCGTCGAGTGCCTTCACGGGCGTCGGCGGCGTGGCGCCGAAGTACAGCTCGGCGTAGGCGTCATCCTCGAGCATGGGCAGCCGATGGCGCTTCAGCAGAGCGTAGAGGCGGCGCTTGCGCGCGTCGCCGAGGCTGGCGCCCTGCGGGTTCTGCAGATGACTCATGAACCAGCAGGCCTTGATGGGCAGCGTCGCCAGGCGTTCCTCGAGGATATCGAGGTCGATACCCTCGCGCGGATGCACCGGGATCTCCACCGCCTTCAGTTCGAGCCGCTCCAGCACCTGGAGGCTGGCGTAGAAGGCCGGCGCCTCGATGGCCACCAGATCCCCCGGCTGAGTGACGCACTGCAGGCCCAGGTTCAGCGCCTCCATGGCGCCATTGGTGATTACCAGCTCCTCCATCGGCAGCTGCATGCCGCCGAGCATGTAGCGCAGGGCGATCTGGCGGCGCAGGTCGGGATGGCCGGTGGTCATGTCGGCGATCACCGCGTCGGGCGACAGCTCGCGCAGCCCCCGCGCCATGCTGCTCGCCAGGCGTGACAGGGGAAAGAGCGCGGGACTCGGAAAGGCCGAGCCGAAGGGCACCGTGCGGGTATCCTGAAGCGACTCGAGCACCGAGAAGACAAGCTCGCTGACGTCCACCTCGGCGGGATCCGCCCGCTGCCCCCAGACCCGGGGCTCCTCCATCAGGCGCCGGGCCTGCTCGCGCACGAAATAGCCCGAGCGGGGCCGCGCCCGGATCAGCCCCCGGCGCTCAAGCAGGTAGTAGGCCTGGAACACGGTCGAGGGGCTGATGCCGTGGTGCCGGCTGGCCTGGCGCACCGAGGGAATGCGCTCGCCGGGCGCCAGCACGCCCTGGCGGATGAGGGTCGCAATCGTGTCGGCGAACTGTTCGTAACGCTTCATCGGCTGGCTGTCCGGCGCATCGCGGGGCCGTCAGCATACCCCAGCCGGGGGGCTCGTCGCGAAAACAGCCCCGCTCGACCGCAGACGCCACCGCACAGCGCAAAGCCTTGTGACACGGCGGACGGCGAGCATCTGATCCGGTTTTTTGTCGGCCATCTGAGTCTGTTATGCGCCGCACCCCACGCGCATAGTGCGGCCATCGTCCGCCTGCCCTCTTCCGGATATCGACATGACCCAACGCATCCCCCTGCACGACCTGGCGCCCGAGACCGGGGTCGGTCGGCACGATCCCGCCGACACCTCGCCGCCGGCGAGGCCCGCCCCACGCTCACGCCTCTACGTCCGAGAGGTCCAGGGCGTCTTCCAGCGCCTGCGCCGCCGCGCGAACTGGGCGCTGATGGCGCTCTACCTCGCGCTGCCCTGGCTCCGCTGGGGCGATCGCCCCCTCGTCTGGTTCGACCTGCCGAGCCGCGAGTTCCACCTCTTCAGCGCCACCTTCTACCCCCAGGACTTCATCCTGCTGGCCTGGCTGCTGATCGTCTGCGCCTTCGGCCTCTTCCTGATCACCATGCTCGCCGGGCGCGTCTGGTGCGGCTACGCCTGCCCGCAGAGCGTCTGGACCTTCCTGTTCCTCTGGTTCGAGCATCGCCTCGAGGGGCCGCGGCACCGGCGGATGCGCCGCGACCGCTCGCCCCGACGCCTCGACGTGCTGTGGCGCAAGGCCGCCAAGCACGGCGCCTGGCTTGCCATCGCCTTCGTCACCGGCCTGACCTTCGTTGGCTACTTCACGCCGATCCGCAATCTGGTCGTCGACCTGGCGAGCCTCGACGCCGGCCCCTGGGCGCTGTTCTGGATCGGCTTCTTCACGCTGTTCACCTACCTCAACGCGGGCTGGCTGCGCGAGCAGGTGTGCCTGCACATGTGCCCCTACGCCCGCTTCCAGTCGGTGATGTTCGATGCCGACACCCTGATCGTCTCCTACGATGCCGCCCGGGGCGAGCCGCGCCGCGAGCGCCGGCACAAGGCCAACAACCAGCAGGTGCCGGCGGGCGACTGCATCGACTGCGAGCTGTGCGTGCAGGTCTGCCCCACCGGCATCGACATCCGCGACGGCCTGCAGTACGCGTGCATCGGCTGTGCCGCCTGCATCGATGCCTGCGACGGCGTCATGGAGCGCCTCGGCAAGCCGCGCGGCCTGGTGCGCTACACCACCGAGCACGCCCTGGCCGGCCGGGCCTCGCGGATCCTGCGTCCCCAGCTGGTCGGCTACGCCGCCGGCCTGGTGGTGATGGTCGCCCTGATGGTGGCGTTCATGGTCGAACGCACGCCCCTGCAGTTCGAGATCGAACGCGACCGCCAGCGGCTCTTCACCCAGGTCGCGGAGGGGCGCGTCGTCAACCACTACACCCTGACCCTGCGCAACCAGGACGACCGGGCGCACCGCTTCCGCCTGGAGGCGACCGGCCTGCCGGCCCTCTCCCTGGTCGGCCCCGACGTCATGGAGGTGGCCGCGAACGCCACCCAGCGCTGGCGCATCGCCCTCGAGGCCGCCCCCGAGGCCCTGGCCCGGCCGAGCCACCCCGTCACGCTGCGCGTCGCCGCCCGCGACTCGGCACTGGCGATCGAGCGCGAGACCCGCTTCCTGGGGCCGTCCGCCCCGCGCTAAGGGCCCTTCGCGAATCGTCCCTCACCGATCCCTCCCAACGGCCCACAAAAAAGGCCCCCTCATCGAGGGGGCCAAACAGCAAAGCATGGAACATCGCAAAGCGGGGCGATCAGCCGTGACGATCGTAGCCGTTGTCCAGGAACGGATAGTCGGTGTAGCCCGTCTCGTCGCCGCCGTAGAAGGTGTCGGGGTTCGGCTCGTTGAGCGGGGCGTCGACGCGGAAGCGCTCGACCAGGTCCGGGTTGGCGATGTAGGAGCGGCCGATGGCCACCGCATCGGCGATCCCGTCGTCGATGATCCGCTGGGCGCGCTCGGCGTCGTAGTGGCCGCAGAAGATCAGGCTGCCGCTGAAGCGCTCGCGCAGGGCGCGACGGAAGTCGTCGCTGAACTTGACGTCGCCGCCGGCCCAGTCGGGCTCGTTGACGTGCACGTAGGCCAACCCGCGCCGGGAGAGCTCTTCCATCAGGTAGAAGGCCATTTCTTCGGGCTCGTCGTCGGTCAGGCCGAAGATCTCGATGAAGGGGGTCAGGCGAATGCCGGTGCGCGCGGGCCCGAACACCTCGGCCACCGCATCGACCACCTCCAGCGGGAAGCGGGCGCGGTTCTCGATCGAGCCGCCGTAGCGGTCGGTGCGCCGGTTGGTGCCGGTGGCCAGGAACTGGTTGAGCAGGTAGGCGTTGGCGGCGTGCACCTCGACCATGTCGAAGCCCGCCCGCTTGGCGCGGATCGCCGCCTGACGGTAGTCCTCGACGATGCCGGGAATCTCGTCGGTCTCCAGGGCCCGCGGGGTGCTGGTCTCGTGGCGACCGGCGCTGCCATCCGGAAACTCGACGAAGCACTGGGCGCCCTCGCCCTTCAGGGCGCTCGGCGCCACTGGCGCCTGGCCGTCGGGCTGCACCATCTCGTGGGAGACGCGCCCCACATGCCACAGCTGCAGGGCCATGCGCCCGCCCTTGGCGTGCACGGCCTCCACGACGCCCTTCCAGCCGGCCTCCTGTGCATCGGTCCAGATGCCGGGGGTATAGACGTAGCCCCTGGCCGTGGGCGAGATGTTGGTCGCCTCGCTGATGATCAGGCCGGCGCCGGCGCGCTGGCCGTAATAGGCCTCTTGCAGCTCGCCCGGCACGCTATCGGGCGTGCGGGCCCGGGTCAGCGGTGCCATCAGGATGCGATTGGGCAGCGTCAGGCTGCCCAGGCGGGTCGGGGTCAGCAGGGTCTCGTACGCCATGCGGCAACGTCCTCTTCGATGGGTCGGATCTGGGGTCGGCGCCTCGGCGGGCGACTCGACCGGCTCGATGATTAGACCAGTTTACTAGCAACCTCCTAGCGCTGGCTACCCCTGCTAATCGTTAACGTGATAATCGATATCCAAGGCGGCCGCGTGCCGCCGTCGCAGGGCCCCCGGCGTCAGGCTGTTCCTGGCCCCCCGGGCCGCGTCCGCGCTTTACATCCGAGCCCGGCGCGGCCTATGCTGGCGTCAGCGCCGATTTGATCACCAGCTTGCGGGCGCTCTACAAATGCCGCTAAAGCGCCGCCGAAGGCCCGCTTTAGCCCATGCAAAGCGGGTTTTTTGTTGCCTGGCCCCCGGGCCGCCGCCGATTTAAGCACCAACTTGCGGGCGGAATAGAAATGCAGCTAAAGCGGCGTGCGACTCCTCTCCCCTGGGTCGGCGCTGGCCGAACCATCCTGTCCAATGTCAGGGGAAACGGAGACGATCATGACTCACCGCACTGCCACCCCTCAGACCCCGGCCGCCGCTGCCGTCACGCGCCGCCACACGCTGGCCGCCCTGCTCGCCGAGGAGGACATCGTGCGCCCGGAGCTGCGCAACGACGCCATCCTCGAGGCGCAGCGCGGCGCGCGTAGCCTGTCAGGCGCGCGGCCGCAGAGTCCCCGTGGTCGGCAAGATCCGCGATGACGGCGAAGGCCCTGGACGATGGGCTTTCGTGAGGGGCATAAGAAAAATGCATGGTGAGCGATAAGCCCGCGGCCCTACCCCGCGGGCGGCGCGACGCCCACCATGCCGGCGATCGAAAGCCCGATGATCGACGCCATACGAGGATGCCCGTCATGCCCACTCGCCCCGCATTCATCCTTCACGAGCAGCCGCCCTCGGTGGGCCTCGAGGACGGCGATGCCACCCGGGAGCTCAGCCCGCTGTGGCTGCGCGAGCGCACCCAGTCGCCCGACCAGCTGGAGCCGATGACCCAGCAGCGCCTGTTCGACTCCCACGCCATCGACACGGCGCTGACGCTGACCGAGGTCACCCGGATCGACGAGCACCACGCGGCGCTCGCCTTCAGCGACGGCCACCGCGAGACCTATGACCTGCGCGTGCTGGCCGACGAGCTGGACGACACCGCCACCTTCCCCGCCGCCGAGCCCTGGGACGCCGGCCTGGACCCGGCGCGCGTGCGCTTCGACTGGACCCGGGTGCGCGACGAGCCGGCCAACTTCCGCGCCGCCCTGGACGCCTACCTGCGCCTGGGCCACCTGGTGCTCACGGGCGTACCCACCGACCCCGAGCGCATCCTCGAGGTCGGCCGCCACTTCGGCTACGTTAAGGAGACCAACTTCGGCCGCTACTTCGAGGTCTACTCGCGGCCGAGCGGCAACGACCTGGCCTATCGCAGCGTGGCGCTCGGCCCGCACACCGACAACCCCTACCGCACGCCGGTGCCGGGCATCCAGCTGCTGCACTGCCTGATCAACGAGACCCAGGGCGGGCTCTCGACCCTGGTCGACAGCCTCAAGGTGCTCGAGCGGCTGCGCCACGAGTCCCCCGAGGGCTATGCGCTGCTCAAGAGCACCCCGGTGCGCTTCCGCTTCGTCGATGCCGGCACCGAGCTCGTCACCCAGCGTGCCATGATCCAGACCGACGACGATGGCCATCCGACCGGAGTGCACTACAGCCCGCGCCTCGACGCCCTGCCGCTGCTCTCCGACGCCGAGACCCGAGTCTTCCACGCCGCCCGGCAGCGCCTCGGCGAGCTGTTCTCGGACCCCGCCTATGAGCGGCGCTTCGCCCTTGCGGCCGGCGAGCTGATGCTCTTCGATAACAGCCGGGTGCTGCATGGCCGCACCAGCTACGACAGCAACGAGGGGCGTCGCCACCTGCAGGGCTGCTATCTCGACAGCGACGGCCCGCGGGAGCGCTTCGCCAGTCTTCTGAAACACCGTGAATCGATCGAGGAGGTCGCCTGAATGGAACAGGTCGCATTTCGCCAGATGAAGGACGGCACCCGGGAAGAGTACGTCTTCCTCGAGGGGCTGGAGGCGCAGTTCAACGAGGGGCTGGTGGATCGCCTGCTGGACGCGCTGCGCGGGCTGGAGCACAGCCTGAGCGGCTACCGGGTCACCCGGCTGGAGCACTCGCTGCAGTCCGCCGCCCGCGCCGAGGCCGACGGCGCCGACGAGGACATGATCGTCGGCGCCCTGCTGCACGACCTGGGCGACGACCTGGCGCCCTACAACCACTCCCAGCTCGCCGCCTCGATCATCCGCCCCTACGTGCGCGGCGAGGTGACCTGGGTGGTCCACCACCACGGCCTCTTCCAGACCTACTACTTCGCTCACCACTTCGGCAAGGACCCGAACGAGCGCGACCGCTACCGGGACCACCCCTGCTACCAGAGCTGCGTCGACTTCTGCGAACGCTACGACCAGGCCGCCTTCGACCCGGACTACCCCACTCCGCCCCTCGAGCACTTCGAGCCGATGCTGCGCCGCGTCTTCTCGCGCAAGCCCTTCGACCCGGCGGTGATCGGCACGGAGTACCCGCTGGAGCTCTGAGCGGCCTCACCGAGACGACGGGCGCCTCCCGGCGCCCGCTCTCCCCTCCCTGGCACGCTTTCCCGACGCGCGTCCCGCCACGTCCCCCAACGCAACGACCGGGCCTGGGCCCGGTCGTTGCGCTTAACGAAGACGACTCGCGATCAGCAGGCCTGGGGCATCTCGCCTCGGGCCAGCCGGGCGTTGATGTCGTCGATCACCCCCGGCAGGTCGGCGATGGTGTCGATCAGGTAGTGGGGCCGCGAAGCCTCGAACTCCCGGGCGACCCGGGCACGCCCCTCGGCCAGGGCCTCGGGCGTGAGCGCTCGGAACTCCTCGAGGGTCAGGCCCAGGGCGTTGCCCGAGCAGGTCAGGCCCACCGTCCACATGCCCGCGCGGCGCCCCTCGAGGATGCCCGGGGTGGTGTCGTCGATCTTCACACAGGCGGCGACGTCCTCGATGCCCAGCGCGATGACGCTGGCCAGCGCCTGGGCCGGATGCGGACGGCCGTTGAGCACCTCGTCGGAGGCCACCACGTGGTCGGCCTCGTAGCCGTGCTGCGCCGCCATCTCCACGACCCGCTTCATCACCACGGCCGGATAGCCGGAACAGGAGCCGATCTTCATGCCCTGCGCGCGCATGGCGGCGATCGCCTCGATGGCGCCGGGGATCAGCGCCGAGTGCTCGGGGATCTTCTCGACCTGCAGCGGCATGAAGCGCTCGTAGAGGGCAGTCACGTCGGCATTGGTGGGCGCATGGCCGAACACCTCGGCGCAGCGCGCGGCAATCTCGGGAACATCGCACAGGGCGCGGATGTGATCCCACTTGCCCATGCCCATGGGGCCGCGGGCCTCCTCCAGGCTGAGCGCGACGCCAAACTCGGCGAAGGCGTCGACGAAGATCTGGGTCGGCGCGAAGGAGCCGAAGTCAACCACGGTGCCGGCCCAGTCGTGAATCGCGGCCTGCAGGCGGTCGGGGGCGTAGTAGTGCATGGAGCGTTCCTCGTTGTTGTCGGGGGAGTGGCGTGTTTCAGAGAGTGGCGTGTTGTCAGTGGAGAGTGTCGGCTCAGGCCGCCGGACGGCCGTCGTCGACGCCCATGGCGTCGAGCGCCTCGCGCACGGCGGCGAGCAGACGCTCGACCACCGCGACGTCCAGGCGGCCGATGCAGCCGATGCGAAAGCTCTCGGCCTCGGTCAGCTTGCCCGGGTAGATGACGAAGCCCCGCGCCTTGAGCTCGGCGTAGAAGCGGCCGAACTCGAAGGCGGGATGGCCGGGGCTTACGAAGGTGGTGATGATCGGCGACAGCCAGCGGTCCTCGAGCAGGGTCGCGAAGCCCAGCTCGCGCATGCCAGCCACCAGTCGCTCGCGGCTGCGGGTGTAGCGGGCCAGGCGCCCCGCCACCCCGCCCTCGGCGCGATGCTCGGCCAGCGCCGTGTGAAAGGCGGCGACCACGTGGGTCGGCGGGGTGAAGCGCCACTGGCCGGTGCGCTCCATATAGCGCCACTGCTCGAAGAGATCGAGGCTCAGCGAGTGGGCGCGCCCGGCGCTGGCCTCGAGCAGGTCGCGGCGCAGGATCACGAAGCCGAAGCCCGGCACCCCCTCGAGGCACTTGTTGGCCGAGGAGACCAGGACGTCGACGGGCACCGCCTCGACGTTCAGCGGCACCGCGCCGAAGGAGCTCATGGCGTCGACGATCAGTCCCTTGCCCCGGGCCTTGGCCATCTCCGCGATCTCGGCCAGCGGATTGAGGATGCCGGAGCTCGTCTCGCAGTGGACCAGGAAGACGTCGGTGATCTCGGGGTCGGCGTCGAGCCATGCCGCCACCTCCTCGCCCCGGGGCGGCAGATAGTCGCCCTTGTCGAGCAACACGTGCTCGCGGCCCAGGTAGTCCAAAATCTTGGCGGCGCGCTGGCCGTAGGCGCCGTTGGCCAGCACCAGGGCCTTGCCGTGGCGATCGATGGCGGTGGCCAGCGCCGCCTCCACGGCGAAGGTGCCGCTGCCCTGCAGGGGCACGCAGGCGTAGGCCTCCTCCGAGGCGCCGGCCATCTCGAGCAGCTGCGCGCGGACCTCGGCGGTCAGGCGGTTGAAGTCGTCGTCCCAGGAGCCCCAGTCGTGGAGCATGGCGGCCTTGATGGTGTCGCTGGTCGTCAGGGGACCGGGGGTCAGTAGGTAGGGAGCGTCCTGACCGGGCGCATCGACGTGGCGCGTGGCGGTGGCGAGGGGCATGGGCGGCTCCGTGAATTGGCTGAAGCGAGTTGGCGAAAGAACATTGGCGCCCATCAGACCAGCCGCTTGACCATAGATAAAATCGATTTAACGTATCTTTGATACAAGCTGAACTTATAGTGAAACCATGTCCCTCTCCCACGCGCAGCTGCGCGCCTTCCATGCGGTGGCCGTCCACGGCAGCTTCACCCGGGCCGCCGAGCGCCTCTGCCTCAGCCAGCCGGCGGTCTCCGATCAGGTGCGCAAGCTCGAGGAGCGCTTCGGCGTCAGCCTGCTGCGCCGCAGCCGGCGCTCGGTGGAACTCACCGACCTCGGCGAGCGGCTGCTCGGCATCACCCAGCGGCTGTTCGCCGCCGCCGACGAGGCCGAGGCCCTGCTGGCCGGCGCCCGGGACCTGCAGTCGGGCAAGCTCACCCTGGCGGTGGACTCGCCGATGCACGTGCGGCGCTTCATCGCCCGCTTCCAGGCGCGTCATCCCGGGGTGCGCTTCCAGCTGATGACCGGCAACACCGACGCGGCCCTCTCTCGGCTGTTCGAGCACCGCGCCGACTTCGCCGTGCTGGGCCGCACGGTAGAGGATCCGCGCCTGCTGAGCGTGGAGCTGAGCCGCGCCCCGCTGATCGCCTTCGTGCCCGCGGACCACCCCTGGGCCCGCTGGCGCTCGATCCGCCTGGCCGACCTCGCCCGGGCCCCGCTGGTACTGCGCGAGCGCGGCTCCATGACCCGCCAGGCCCTGGAGGCGGAGCTGCGCGCGGCGGGGATGGCGCTCACGCCGGCCATCGAGGCCGAGGGACGCGAGGCCGTCTTCGAGCTGGTGGCGGCGGGGCTCGGGGTGGGGATCGTCTCGGCGGCCGAGGCCGGCCATCATCCCGGCATGCATCGGCTCACCATCGAGGACAGCGGCCACTGCATGACCGAAACCCTGGTCTGCCTGCGTCAGCAGAGCGAGCGGCGCCTGGTGGCGGCATTTCTTGAGGTGGTGCGCGAGGCCCTGGCCGAGCCCGAGGGGTGAGGCTCAGCCCGTCGCGTCGTGAGCCCGAGAGGCCTCGTCGTCGGGCCGGTGGCGGTGGACCGCCTCGATCAGCCAGTCGCCGATCGGCTCGAGCACCGCGCTGCGGTGATGCTTGACGCTGAGCCAGTAGCCGTAGTCGCGCCGCGTGACCCGCGGCCCCAGCGCGACCAGCTGGCCGTTCGCCAGGTGCTCCTCGACGAGGATCGACCAGCCGAGCGCCACGCCCTGGTGGGCGAGCGCGGCGTTCAGCAGCAGCGCATAATTGTAGTAGGCGAAGACGTCGTCGCGGGGCGCCAGGCTTAGCCCGGCGGTGTGGCACCACTGCGCCCAGTCGAGCCAGCGCGGGTCCTTGATGTCCTGGTGCAGCAGCGCGAGGTCGGGCAGCACTTCCGAGGTCAGCGTGTCGGTCAGGCCGTGCTGGTCGGCATAGGCAGGGCTGCACACCGGGAAGACCGCCTCGCTTGCCACCAGGCGGGCCTGGGCGTTTGGCGTTCTGGGCCCGAAGCGGATGGCGATGTCGGCGGCCTGCAGCTCCGGGTCGTCGGCACGATCGATCGGCATCAGTTGGAAGGTGACCTCCGGAAAGGCCCGCTTGAGCGCCGGCAGGCGCGGCAGCAGCCAGAGGTGCGTGAAGCCGGAGCCGGCGGCTATGACCACCGAGGGCGACGGCCGCCGCCCCTCCTGCATCACCCGCTCGCAGGCCTCGCGCACCGACTTGAGGCCCGGCGCCACCTCCCGATAGAAGCGCTCGCCCTGGGCGTTCAGCACCAGCCGTCCGCCCTGGCGATCGAACAGCGGCAGCCCGACCCGCTCCTCCAGCGCGCGGATGCGCTGGGAGATGGTCGGCTGGCTGGTGCGCTCGGCATCCGCCGCCGCCGTCATCGAACCCAGGCGCGCGGTAGCCTCGAACGCGATCAGCGACTTCATGGAGGGGGGCTGGTGGCTCACGGGCGGGGCCTTAACGTCGCGGAGTGCTGTTCAGGGGTGAGGAAGGGATTTTCTCATATGCCGTTGTGTTGGGAACACGATCAACCCAATGAATGCGACGCTTTCCTGTGCCGACGACACCAACCGCCAGCAGCTCGCTATGCTCCACACGTCCGAGCGCGCCGCCCCGCTCAAGCGTGACCACCCGCTCATGGCCACCCTGGACGAGCTCAACGAGAAAATGAGCAAGGGCACGGTGCGCCTGGGTGATTCAACCCGCCAATCGGCGCGCGCTTTCGACTCATAGCTCAGCTGAGTGGCTCAGGCATGTGGGCCAGTACACGATCGAGACGATCAAAACCGACCCAGTGTTCAGACATTTTCATCACCCACCCCGCGGATGAGAAAGACAAGGTCGACATGGTGATGTTGGAGTCGCTGCTGGGATCATCCCAGAAGATCCGATAAGTCCGACCATCCTTAGGCGGCAGGCCGGGAATGGACTCGGATGGACACTTGATGGTCATAATCAACACCTCGCTACATGTACTATAAAAAGATCTTCGGATAACCCGACTCAGAACATCAAATCAAGGCCAAAGGCTACACCTTACCTTTATATCGAATCCAAAGGTAAGGCCTTTTCCACCATCTCAGAAGGTGGGTATGCCCTTCAAACTCTTCCACCAAGTAGACCCATTCCCGCCCATAGATGTCACGATAAAATATCAGCAAAGACACGGGTTCGAAAAAGACTTCGAAGTAGTCATCTCCACCATCGACAATAGCGCGATCAACATCAAATCGGGCCAGAACTAGATCCTCTCCAACTCCAAACGTATGCCCCTTTTCAGGCCCGGCGACTTTCTCGACATGCAACTGATAGCCCTTGAAAACTCTCTCGATTAGGCAGCGAATCGGCTTATGAGCGCGCCCAGGCATGCGATAGTGACCGTGCCAAGCCTCGAATGATTGGATAATGCCCGGTCCAAAACCCTTGTTACTAAGCATAATCGTGCAAGTAGGGTTTTCTGCTGTGGGGTAATCTGCCCAAGTGGCAAAAGCCGGCAACACAGAAAGGCGGCTATGATGGCGTGATGACCAAGCACTGGACAGGCTGACGAGTAACGCTGCCAATGCTATGAAATTGGAAGGCGTCGAAAAGATATTCTGAGTAAAGCCACTCCAGGTAGAGGCTTCAAATAGCTGCGACCAGTCCATGTCATTCCCTCATAGCCACTTGGTAGTGTGAATCATACCTCTCACACCCTTCACTACTAACACCCTGCTCTCCTGCGCCGCACGATACCAGCGTGATGTCACGAACCCGCTGAATCCCTGCGCAGGAGCCTCCCATGGTACTCGATCAATACCACCACGGGGTGCGCGTCTCCGAGGTCAACGACAGCACCCGGACTATCCGCACGGAGTCAATGGCGATCATCAGCATCATCTGCGCCGCGCCCGATGCAGCACCCGGTAACGCCGCGGCGCTGACGCTCAACCAGTCCGCCGCCTGGCCACTTATCGAGGGCTCAGGCACCTACTACGGCCTCTACGTCATCGTCTCGCTCAACGAGCGGAAGTCCGACTTCTTCCGCGACGGCGCCGCCCAGCAGATCGAGTTCGACCTCAAGCTCGAGCGCATCGACCGCCCAGCTGGCCAGCACGGCCGCCATGCGCGCCCTGGCCACCGGTCTGAATGGAGCACTGGCATGAGCCTACTCAGCGAGCCGGGCCGAGCCGCCCGCACACCGGACTACCGCCTCACCCTGATGGGCCAGCGCATCAGCCCCCAGGTCGGCGCCCGCCTGCAGCACCTGCGACTCACCGATCGTCGCGGCCTCGAGGCCGACCAGCTCGATCTCACCCTGGAGGACCACGACGGCCGCCTCGCCCTGCCCCCGCGCGGCGCCGAGCTGCACCTGGCCATGGGCTGGCGGGGTCAGCCGCTGGTGGACCGCGGCACCTACATCGTCGAAGAGGTGGAGCATTCCGGCGCGCCGGACGTGATCACCATTCGCGCCCGCTCGGCAGACATGCGCCAGGGCCTGCCCGGCAAGCGCACCCAGAGCTGGGACGCCATCACCCTCGGCGAGATCATCACCACCATCGCCGGCCGCCACGACCTCGAGCCCAGAACCGGTCAGCACTTCCAGGGCATCTACCTCGAGCACATCGACCAGACCGAAGACTCGGACCTGCACTTCCTCACCCGCATGGCCGAGCGTTATGACGCCATCGCCACCGTGAAGGCCGGCCGGCTGCTGTTCATCCCCGAGGGCACCGGCACCAACGCCGACGGCACCGAGATCCCCGCCATCCGCCTCACGCGCCAGGCCGGCGACCAGCACCGCTACAGCGTCACCGACCGCGATGCCTACACCGGCGTCGTCGCCCAGTGGTACCACCCGGCCAACGCCGAGCCCCGCGAAGTCGTCGCCGGCAGCGACGACGAGCCCAAGCGCCTGCGCCCCACTTACGCCACCCAGGCCGACGCCCTCGCCGCCGCCGAAAGCGAATGGCAGCGTCTCCAGCGCGGCGGCGCCGCCTTCACACTGGACCTCGCCGAAGGCCGCCCCGAGCTCTACCCCGAGACGCCAGTCACCCTCAGCGGCTGGAAGCGCGAGATCGATGACAACGTCTGGTTGATCACCGAGGTCAGCCACGACCTCAGCGACAACGGCTACACTTGCTCACTTCTCTTTGAGCGTCACCCCGTCTAGTAACCGCTCAACCTTCTATTGGCTTTCACTTGACAACAAAGAAAGCAAACAAATGCTATAAATTTCATTGTGACAACCCAACTCCTTTTTTCTTCAACAGCCTATTCTGCTTATCCAGAAAAACAACGACATTTTCTTTCATGTTGCCTGGATACTTAGAAATCCCAGTAGAAAGTATCACCTGATAATCCTTTTTAAAATCTTCCAGCTTATCAATTTGACTTATAGCGCCAATAAGATGATCAGCTTCTATGCCACCCGTTTCAGGAGTGTCGACTAGAAGCAGCCTTGGGAAAAGCACATTGTCAGACTCCAAAGACATACGAAGCATAGTCAAAAAATACATCAACCTTTTCGGAACGGCTGAACTGGCTTCACGATAATGCCCATTATCAATTATAGGCATGTAATCTTCATTTGAAATCCTGGCGCTCCGGCAATCGGCAAGGGCGCTAGTCATAAAGTCATTGTATGTTTCACTGAAATCTTTAACGATTTCACTTATGGCTTTCTCAGCCTCAACCTCGAGCCTTTTGACCAGAAGTTCCTGATTGCCATGACTTTCTCTCTTGCGATCATAGTCTTTTTGGAGAGAATCTAACTCCTTTTCGTCATCTATCCTTCTCTCCATCTCTTTTATATTCGTTCTAACTTGTAATATCTTATCGTCTATTTCATCAAGACCGTTGAGGTCAACGTAGTCAAATGCACGTGACGCACTATCTCCGATCTTTTCTTTGCACTTCTCTGCTTCTGTTTCTTTATCCGCTATCTCGCGCTTTATCCTCGCCTCTTCCTCAGCCACACCTCTAATAGCCAGCTCTATAGTTTCAAGGGTTTTTTTCTTGCTCTTCAGAAGCTTCCCATATTCTTCACTAGTGTAAAAAAACCTTTCATACTGAGCCTCATCTATCTCAGTCCCACAAATACACCTGTCTTTAGCTCTGTCAACTTTCTCAAGACAAAAAGGGCATGTGTCAACAGAAAACAAGTTAAGCTGATTGTGAGCATAAAGTATCTTGCTTATCCTCTCTGCATCATGCACGACGCTCTTTCTCAACCCCACCAAACTGGCCTTTTCTTTGTACACAGAAAAAAGCTCAGAGTTCTGCCTGGCTAAGTCCGCCTCGGTACTAGAAAAAAGCTCCTGGTAATAACTCAGATCTTCTAGAGAATAAGCTGGATCCGTCCTGTTTTTCTTAAAAGCCTCCCTGGCCTTTAGCAGCTTCCCTTCTTGTTCTATGATCTCTTGGAGCTCTTTGGAAAGAGCTGACAGGTTCTTAACCTCTCTATCAGAAGCCCCCTTATCCACGACTCTCTTAAACTCGCGCAATGCGAAGGCTGCATCATTTTTTTCTTTCTCCAATACTTTAGACTCATTGATAGCATCATAGTAATCAGAGAAAGCCTTGCCCATCCACAGTTCAAAGATAGCCTTTCTAACCAAATCAGAGTCAGAAACCATCCCACCTGCGTCTGGAGCCTTATATATTTTATTTGGATCTAATGCTTGATTGTGGTAAAGAAGTCTAAACAGATCAGACACATTGATCTTAAACTTTTTGTAACCAAGATAAAGCTCAACGGTTTTTACTCCTAGCTTTTCCAGCAGCCAGTCTGAAAAAATCTTATCGGACTCTTCATTTCTATATACTGGAAATACTTCTACCTCGCCAGACTCAATTGCGTTATTGTGCTCACACTTGCGGTAAGGGACTACGATAACATCATTGCTTTTTATGTATCGCCTTATCAAAAAAGATGACCCATTGACGTAAACATCAAGCTCAGCATAATTATTAGTATCGCTGGTTACCTGGACATGCTTTTCGTCACTATCCCTTCGAAACTTTTTGACTTTACCACCTAGCCCATGGTAAATCAGATCGAAAAAAGTAGTTTTTCCAGTGCCATTATCACCCTCAATAATAGAGACCTTTTTCTCTAACCAAGGAGAGATAAACTCATACTGGTCACCTTGATAAACGACCCTGTTTATTCTCAGAAACCCCATCGCGCGATACCTCTTTCCTCAAACATCCCTTCAAGTAACGTATCTAAACGCAACACAGACAACCTAGGGAACAGCCTTTTAATTTCTGCGCAATTTCGAAACTCTTTGTTGAAAAATCTCTTTTCAATCAAACCTTTCCCGAAAACCTTTTTACTAAGCGAAACATCTATTGCCTCGCTCTCCGAGCCTTTCCTTAATATCAAATAATCTTTTTTCTCCAACATCATTAAGAGTTTAGTTATCTCTCCCTGGCTTGACACCCCCTCATGATAAAGATCTTTCACCAGGTCTTTGTCCAGTCCATTCGCGATAACCTTACCCTTATTTCGTTGGAATATTCCAACAAGGTCTTCATTCGACAGAACAGGGACAAGAAATGCTAGCTTCCTGTGGTCCTTAAAATATGTTCCATTTTTCGAACCCAAGCATTCCAGTATAACAAAAATCGAATAGGCAAGAAAATAAAAATCCTCGCCAGATATAAACATCAACCTCTTTTTTTCGACATCCACTTGATCATTCATCAGAGCTTACCGGTTCATCAAAAGCCAAAAAACATTCATCAAAAAGCTGCATTATAGTATTCTCTACGACTTCTTCGCCACTTAACTTGTATGAATAATCCTGCTTAAGAGAAGCAATTTTCTTGCAACTCTTATTCCGCATCTCGTCAAAATGAAAATGAAGATCTTTAAGGGTCAATGGTTCAGAAAAATCCCCTCGCGAAATATACTCCAAGCTTGTATAGTAAACCCTATACTTCATCGCCTTAAAACTTCGCTTAAACTCTCGCTCTTCGATTTTTGCTGAAACAGCCTTATGGGAAAGCAGCCTTATAGTTTTACTTGGACAATCCGTAAAGACTGACTCAACCTTTTCTTTCAAGTTCCTTGTATCATCAGCATCGATTTCCTCCCACGCTTTCCACGCAGGATCATGAAGTTCAGGAGTTATCTCGCCGGCAGCTTGAATATACACCAACTCAACATCAGAAGAGTATACAAACTTATCGTTGGCATATGCCAAACCTTGCCTTTTGTCTAGCTCTTCCATCAAGAGAGACAATATTATCTCTTCTTTGCCTTCCAGATGGGCGTTGAAATGAGGGCAGGCTCTTATTTTCTCGAAAGCTTCATCTTGCTCGACATCTTCGTCTCCACCGCCAAAAGTCCATGTTATCAAGTCCAAAAAGCTTATCAGATCATCATCAGACATTTCTTCGAGAGACTGGAAGACACCACCTCGTTCTGGGTACTGCCTTTGATACTCTTTCAGCAACACAAATTTTACTAAGGGAAGCAGGTTTGGGTAGCTATAATTTCGTTCAGACAGAAGTTCCAAGACTGGTTTGTCGGGATTTTCCAGCCCCGCCTCCTCTACTGCCTTGGGGCGACCTTCTTTCGCTATGCGGTTTGTAGAGTGAAACCCAAAACTTAACGTTTTACTGTGGCGCCACTTAGCAGAATAAATATCAAAAAAACTTACAAGTGAGTTCTTGACTTCATGGCTATTAATTGTAAAACCTGACTCGGGATTGTAATTCTTGTCTTCCTCTAGATATGCTTCCGAACTTATATCGTCCGCATAATTAACAGCCACATCTTCATAGTGCTCTACAGCCGCGTAGAACACATAAAACGTAGTGGCTTTATCTCTGTTATACAGATCCAGCATTAAGTTTATGGCTCGCAACTTTTGCAAGCGGAACCCCTTCGTTTTATCAGAGGCTTCTCTGCTAATCAGTCCATCCATACATCCCTTCCTGCGCAGCTATTTTTTAACTTCTAATTAGTCGCGCCCAATTATTGGAGGTTAATGAGCTATGCCCTGGCCAACCGCACCACAACGCCCCGGCAATCCGGCTGCCGGGCAAAGAACGACTCTTTCGGCCCCGAAGTGCGCATCAGCCGAAAGCGCCCGCCGACCCTATGGCTGCGGCACAGGCGCAGACTGTCCTCGCCCTGCACCACCACCAGGTCGCCGTGCTGCACCGGGCGGGCTTCGTGGATCACCAGCACGTCGCCCTCGATGATCTCGCCGTCCACGCCGGCGTCCTCGCCCACTTCCACGAGGTAACAGCTTGGCGGCAGCCGCCGAGCATCCAGTTCCTCGAGCGCGGGATGGTCATGGCCCGCCAGCACCGGGCCGATATAGGTCAGGCGCATAGGCTCAATCGAAGCTGAATTCGCTGCGGTTGTTGCCGGCGGACACTTCCATGTCCACACAGCTCTCTAGCAGGCTGTAGCTGCCCGGTCCGGTAACGCTGGCCACGTCGCGACAATGGTTCTGGATATTGATCGGCAGGCTCGACCACTGGCCCTTGAGCCCGTTGTAGGCCGTCTGTTCCATGTCGATGCAGCTGTTGTACAGCATGTTGCTGGAGTCGCCGCTGATGCTGGCCACCTGCTCACAGTGGGCCTCCACATCGAAACGCGGCATCTCGGCGGCGCTGGCCGCCAGGGGGAGCAAGGCAACGAGTACCGTCATCAGAAACCGCATGTCACATCTCCTCCAGAACGGTCAAAACCTGGTCGGCGGTCTCTTGAGAAACGCCGCGATTCAGCTGTGAGACGACACGGCCGCTTTCGGATGCGTAACGGTGGGGGCCAGCGAGACTTGCCAGGCCATCAAAGTAGCCCTTTATCTCGCTGCATTCGGCGGGATCGTTGCAGATGAAGAACTGGCCACCCTTCGGAGCCACCTCCTCGAGCACGATGGTGACGTGGTGCTGGTATTCGCCCGGCACCATGCGGCTATCGTTGGGGTCTTCGTCGATCACCTCGACGATACCGAGATCGGCACCTTGCAGCGCCTGGACAAGTCCTTCCTGGGTCACCGGCTCGTCTGAGCTCGAGCACCCGGCCAGTGCTGCCATGGTGAGAGCGGACAATGCACGCCTCATCCCTACGCCTCCTTGCGCTTGCGGTGTAGCGCCCTTTCCGGGCTTTCTTATGAAGCGCGGCAGCCACCCGCCGCGCTTACAGCTTCCCGTCTTTGCAGGAATGCCGTTTTACAGTTACGAAATCCGCCCGATGCGCACCTCGCAGCGCCCTAGGATCTCCACCTCGCGCATTCGCTCGGGCGGGATCATCTCGGGCTGGTAATGCTCGTTATCGCTGATCAAGTAGAGCGCACCGCCGGTTAGGCGCTGAACGCGCTTGATGCGCCGCTCGCCGTGCACCAGCAGCAGGATCTCCCTCGGGGTGCGGAACGCTTTTGAAGTTCAGCATGGGCAGCCCAAAGCCGCACCGGAGCAGCGTAGCCCCTGCGGTCAACCCATCGTAAGAAATGGAAATTCCAAGCGCTTCCTTTCGCTAATGTCACTTAGCGTGACACGTTACCGAAAGGCCAAATCGCTGTCATTCCTTGATTAGGAAATGATCGACCAATGTCGGGTAGTGCGGAGACGCAAGCAAACCAACGGCAGCTAGCGCACACCGTTAATCCTGCCCGCTGGCGAGGCCACCTCGATAGGCTGCTGGCCAAGCCTACGTCGACATGCACCATGCCAATGGTTCAATACAACTGATAACGTTGCTATCGAGCACTCGCCTTTTGCCAATTCCAGCGACTACGCCAGCCAGTCATGGCCCATCTCCTGGAGGAGCCTGTCTCATGGGGTCCCGGTCGTCGGGCCGAGAAGCCCCCGGCCAAGGCCGTTCAACTGGAGATCACGGGCCGATCATCACGGGTCCTGCAGGATTGCGGTGGCAGCAGCCGACCGGCGGAGCGTGATTCTCATGGCGGCCGAGTGGCTGCAGCAACAGGCGAAGGAGATCGGGATTGGTAAACATGACCAGACAGCAGGAGCGCAAGGAAGACGTCCCTCCCCGCATATCCCAAAACTCCAAGCGGCGCCTTCTGTGTGGTGTGGGGCTGCTTGTCGCCTTCCTTGCCACCTCCCTGTTGCTGTGGCGCACAGGAACGCTTGAAACCCTGTTGACGGGCGACACCCTAGAGGAGGCGGTCATGCGGCTTGGCCCACTGGGGCCGGTCTTGGTCATTGGCCTGATGACCCTGGCCATCGTCATTAGCCCGATCCCCAGCGCTCCGATCGCACTTGCCGCCGGGGCCGCCTATGGCCATGCCTGGGGGACGCTCTATGTCGCAATCGGCTCAGGCGCAGGGGCGCTAATCGCCTTCTCCATTGCCCGCCTGATGGGGTATGACGCCCTGAGGTCCTGGTTGGGCGTGCGCCCCACTCCGAACCTGCTACACCGTTTCATCGGCTCTCAGAATGCCCTGATGGTCGCGGTGTTCGCGACCCGGCTGATGCCGTTCCTGTCCTTCGACGTCGTCAGCTACGCGGCCGGCCTCACCCCCCTCAAGGCCTGGCGCTTTGCGGTCGCGACGCTGCTCGGGATCATTCCGGCGAGCTTCCTGCTGGCGCATTTCGGTGACGAGCTTACCTCCAGCGATCTGCGCCGCGCGGGCCTCACGGTGCTCGCGCTCGGCACCATTACCCTGCTCCCCCTGGCCTGGAAGGCGACGCCGGCGCGCTATCGCGCGACCCTAAGGCGCTGGCTGCATCTCGGGTAGCCGGGTCTCCGTACCGCCCGGCGCCCTGCTTGAACCGTCAATCATGGGGTGCCGGGACGCGTAACCCGTCATGCCTGATCGAGATGCGCATGACGCCTCAAACAGGCTCCGCCCATTCAGTGCTGGTTCAGCTTTGCCACCCAGGCTATGGGTGAGTTTCAAGGAGCCGGGCATTGCATGACGTCGATCAAGGTTCGTAGCTATCCACACCCCTGGGGCTCCCCGCTCGCTTGACCTTTGCGTTACCCAAGGGCGTTAGGCTTCGAGCAAATCGGCGCCTTCCCAGCGGCCAGGTATCGCCGGAAGCCGAGGGCCGGCGACGGCATCAAGGATGCCCTGGGCCGAGGGAGATAGATCGGCATCGCCATGGCGATCAGCTCGGTGTCGGTGACGGGCATTGCTCCGCACTTACACCGGATGAGGATCTACCCGTGCATGACGAAATGGCAGAAGGGAGAGTTTCGTATGTCAAAGAACGAACACCGCCTCGGCGTCTCCGAGGTCAACTTGGTGACGCGAAAATTGAAGCTCGAGCCCTGCGATGAGGAGGCTTTGCGCGTCGCCGTGGGAGAGATCGATGCGCTGTACGGGCTCGAACGAGTCACCTATGACACCGACAAGCGCAAGCTCAGCATGGCCTATGATGCGTCGCGGCTGTGTATCGACCATATCGAGGCGATCCTCGCCCGGCAGGCCATCGAGATCAGCCATGGCTGGTGGACGCGTTTCAAGGAAGACCACTACCGGTTCGTCGACCAGAACATCAAGGACAATGCCAGCAAGGAGCCATGGAGCTGCCATTGACCGCTCTATTCATTTTCCATGCGCCCAGACCGTCTGCTGACGTTCGCCCACGCCCCTCAGGGGCCTCAACACTCAGGAAATGGACCTCATGAAAGACTCTCTGCAGAGGCCGTGGCTGGCTTGTCTCGTGGCCGGCATCGCGCTCGGCGCCTCGACGGCCGCCCTGGCGACCGGCGACCGGGCATTCGTGCCGATGGGAGCGGCAGATGCCGTGGGCATCATCGATCTGGAGCGTCATCAGGTGATCTCCACCGTGTCTGGCACGATGAACACGCACGGCTCCGCCCTCACGCCCGACGGTGAGCTGCTCATCCTCGGCAGTCTCACCCCTCATGAGCCCGGCAGCGAGATCGCCCGGCCCGAGGGAGTGACGGAAGACGAGCACGCGGCCCACCATGGCGATGGCGCAGCGGCCTCCCCGAAGGAAGCGAGGACCGGCCTGCTCTACGTCGTCGACACGGCCACGAGCCGCCTCGTCAGAACCCTGGAGGTGCCAGGGCCCGTGCATCATGTCCTGGTGACAGGTGATGGCCGTCATGTCGTCGCGACCCATCCCGCCGGCGGCGGCATCAGCGTGGTGTCGCTGGATAGCGGCCAGGTCATCGCCTCCCTGGCCACGGGGCCGAATCCGAACTACCTGGTTCAGCACGAGGAGGGGGGTAGCATACTGGTCAGCAACGCCGGTAACGGCACCATCAGCGAGGTGGATCCTCAGCACTGGTTCGTGCGGCGCAACATGCGCGTCGGCGGGAGTCCGGAACACATGGTGCTCTCGAAGGACGGCCAATCCCTGTACGTCAACGATGCTACCGGGGGGAACGCCCTGGCGGTGGATCTCGCGACAGGGAGTGTGGCCGAAGAATACGAGATCGGCGCGGCACCTCACGGCATCGACCTGAGTCCGGATGGCCAGAGACTCTATGCCACGAGTCAGGGCGACAACCGCCTCGTCAGGATCTCCCTCGAGGACGGCACACGACACAGCGCCGAGCTGTCTCCGGCCCCTTACCATCTCACCGTGGCGCCCACCGATGGGCGAGTGCTGGTCACCAGCCGCGCAGCACCCCACCTGTGGATCCTCGCCCCGGATTCCCTCGAGGTGTTGCAGACCCTGGAGTTGGGGGGCATCGGTCACCAGATATCTCTCGAGGCATCACGTCCCGATTGACCCATGAGTAGGTGACCACGAAGGCCGCTTCCGCACCCAGGCCGGCACCCCTGACGATCGCCGGCCGATAGCCATTCCCTTCATTTCACCCAGGGAGAAGCTCAATGGAAACGCTCTCCTCTATCGGCCTGATCGGCGCCCTCGTCGGCGGGCTGCTGTCTTTCTTCTCGCCCTGCACCCTGCCCTTGCTGCCCGCCTATCTGTCGGTGGTCACTGGCGGCAGTGCCGGCAAGGCGGATCGGCGCTTCGAGGCGTTGCTGCTGAGCACCTTCTTCGTCTTCGGCTTCAGCGTGGTGTTCATCCTGATGGGCCTGGGGATCACCAGCATCGGCCAACTGCTGCGCGGTTATCGCCAGGAGCTCAACTGGATCACAGGCAGCATCGTCATCGTGCTCGGCCTATTCATGACGGGCGTGTTCCGGCTGCCCGTCCTGCAGCGCAGCTTTCAATGGTCGCCCGAGCTGAGAGGGGGCTCTCCCATGGCGGCGACCTTCTTTGGCATCTCCTTCGCCATCGGCTGGACGCCCTGCATCGGCCCGATCCTGGGCGCTATCCTGATGGCCACCTCGACCACCGCCAATGCCCAGGCCGGCATGCTCTACCTGGCGACCTACTCCCTGGGGCTGGCCCTGCCCTTCCTGGCCAGCACCCTGCTGCTCAACAGGTTCAGCCACTATCGGGGCCGTCTCGGCAAGTGGAGTGCCTATGCCCGACCGATCGCCGGCGTGGTGCTTATCCTCATGGGCTTGCTGATCGTCTCGGGGACGCTCACCCGACTCTCCAGCATCCTGGTGGACTGGTTCCCGGCCCTGGCCACGATCGGCTGAGGGCGCCGGACGGATGGCGATGACCTGGCCATCGGCGGCGAGTACCGATGTTTCTCCCTCGCTGGGGAGAGAGGCGGAAGCTCGCGAATAGCTCGCGCAATACTCACGATCAGCCGGGGGCTTCACGAACATGGAGTGACGCCTCAACGCCGGCGTGCGGCGTTGATGTCATGTCACCGAAGAGGCCGAAAGCTGACCAGGATCAAGAGCCGCGGCTTCCCCCTCCAACTTTCTTGACCCTTGGGTTACCCACAGGTCTTAGCCTGTGATCAGGGCAGGATAATTCAACACGAAAGGAGATCCGACCATGTGGGGCGACATGATGGCGCATATGGAGAGTTTCGGCTGGGGGCATATGCTCTTCGGCGGCCTCATGATGGTGCTGTTCTGGGGCGCCGTCATTGCCTTGGCCGTTTTGCTGGTGCGCGGCCTGACCCGAGACCGGAGCGAGGCCGCGCGCCAGCGGCCAACCGCTCTGGAGCTTCTGCAAGAACGCTACGCCCGGGGCGAGATCGACCGCGAGGAATATGAGCAACGCAGGCGCGATCTGCAGCGGCATTGAAATCGCCTTCGCGATGAGCGCGTATTCGCTGTCGGTTGCCGGCACGACACGCGACAGCCTGTGCGAGATGGCCTTCAAGGGGGCTTACGGCTGGCCGTCGGCCCGTCCGTCACCGTAACTGACGCGAGGCTTTGATCCGCTCGGCTTCCTCTCGCCCCTGCGCACCGGCCGTGACGTGTCGCTGCATCACGCCATGACCACAGCGGGGCGAAGCTAGTATTAGCATCGGGGGAAGCGAGAGTGGCGCCCTCGCAAACAGCAGACTTCCGCCACGTGGCAAGCCTGGCGAAAGACCCTCAGAGGGTGGCCAGCAAAGGGCCCGCCGGCGAGGGTCACGGGAGGTGAGATGAAGCATACAGGGTGGACCCTGGTGGCCATCATGCTTCTGGCGGCCGGAAGCTATCTTGGCTATCTCGCGTGGCGCCCCCCGGAGCCGACACCGGGGTTCCTCTATGCCAGCGGGCGTATCGAAGCCACCGAAGTGAGGCTTGCCGCCGAGCTCTCGGGCCGAGTGGTGAACAGCCTGCTGCGCGAGGGGCATCCGGTGGACAAGGGGAGCGAACTGGTTCGCCTCGACGATCACCTCCTGCGGCTGGAAGAGGCCGAACTGGCGGCCCGCCAGGCCGCCGCCGAACATGCCGTGACACGGGTCGAGGCCATGCTCGACACGGCGCACCACCATCTCGCCAACGCCGAGACCGACCTGGAACGATCCCGCAGGCTGCGCCGAAGCGGCAGCCTTCCCCAGCAGCAACTGGAACGCAGCGAAGATCGTCGGCGCGAGGCACAGGGCGAGGTCGATATCCTGAAGGCCCAACGCGCCGAGGCCATTGCCAACCTCACCGCCCTTCAGCAGCGTCGGGCTCAGTTGACCTATCGGCGTAGCAAGACCGTTCTGCGCAGCCCCCTCGAAGCCACCGTGCTGACCAAGGCCATCGAAGTCGGCGAAGTGGTCACCCCGGGACAGACCGTGGCCGTGCTGGTCGACCTGGCGCGCCCACGACTCAAGCTCTACATCGACGAGCGCTCGCTCGGCAAGGTGCGCCTCCGCGCGCCCGCCCGCGTTCGTGTCGATGCCTTTCCTGAACGCTACTTCGAGGCCGAAGTCGCCGCCATCGACAGCGAGGCCCAGTTCACCCCACGCGATGTCCACCTGCCGGAGGAACGTGCACGCACCGTGTTCGGCGTGACCCTGCAGCTAGCCAACCCCGACGGCATCCTCAAGCCCGGCATGCCGGCCGATGCCTGGATCCGCTGGCAGGACGAGGCGTCTTGGCCCGATGCCTTGGTCGTGCCCCCATGACGACGGTGATCCATGCCGACGGCGTGGGGCGCCGATTCGCCGGACGCCGGGTCGTGGCGGATATCGACCTGGAGGTGAGGGACGGGGAGATCTTCGGCCTGCTGGGCCCCGATGGGGCCGGCAAGACCACCCTGATGCAAATGATGACGGCGATCCTGGAGCCCAGTGAGGGACAGCTCAGGGTGTTCGGTTTCGATACCCGCCGCGACGCGGCGCAGGTCAATGGGCGTGTCGGTTACATGACCCAGGGATTCTCTCTCTACGACCGGCTCAGCGTGATCGAAAACCTGCAGTTCGCCGCCCGCATCCGTGACGTCACCCCCGGTGACTTTCGCCTGCGCAGCCAGGAGCTGCTGGCCATGGCCGGCCTGGGGGATTTCCGGCATCGCCGGGCGGGCCAGCTCTCGGGCGGCATGCGCAAGAAGCTGTCGCTGTGTGCGGCGCTCATCCATGCCCCCACTTTACTGTTACTCGATGAACTCAGCCTGGGCGTGGACCCTCTCTCTCGCCGGGATCTCTGGCGTCTGCTGCGCCGACACCGTGATGATGGCAACACGGTCGTCATCAGCACTCCCTACATGGACGAGGCGGAGCGTTGCGACCGACTGGGGTTTCTCTACGAGGGGCGACTGCTTGCGGTCGACACTCCCGACAGGTTACGTCGGCGCGTGGCCGGCCCCATCTACCAACTGACGACGCCTCGTCTCGACGAGGCGGAGGGTTTCGTCAGGTCATGGCCTGGCGTCACGAGCCTGCAACGCCTGGCGGACCGACTGCGCATCCAGTTCTCCCCCGGTCATGACGTCCCCGAGACGGCCCAGGCGCGTCTCGACGAGCTGGGCCAGCTCATGGCGGTCGAGCCGAACCTCGAGGAGGCGTTCATCGCCCTGTCGCCCCTTGCCGCGCCCGCGGACATGCCCCCCATGATGCCTCCGGCCTTCACCACAACCGGCGTGGAGGTTCGCGCCGAACATCTGGGCCTTCGCTTCGGCGACGTCGTGGCCGTGGACGAGGTGTCGTTTCGGGTGCCACCGTGCGAGGTGGTCGGCTGGCTGGGCCCCAATGGCGCCGGCAAGACCAGCCTGATCCGGCTGCTGTGTGGCCTGCAGACGCCCAGCGCAGGGCGGGCCTGGATCGGCGACCTGTCGGTGACCGAGTCGCACCGTGATCTCCGCGGTCGCCTCGGCTACATGTCACAGCACTTCTCGCTGTACCCGGACCTCTCGGTGGCCGAGAACCTGACATTCTTTGCCGGTGTTTACGGGCTGGCGGGGCGGCAGCGACGCCTGGCCATCGACTGGGCCAGCCACATGACCCGCCTGTCGGGGCTGGAAGAGCGACGTGTGTGCACATTGTCGGCGGCGGTGCGCCAACGCCTGGCACTGGCCTGCAGCATCCTGCACGGCCCGGCGGTGCTGTTCCTGGACGAACCCACCTCGGGGATCGATCCCCTCAGTCGACAGCGCTTCTGGCATCTGATCCTGGCCCTGGCCGAACACGGCATGACCGTGTTCGTCACTACCCATTATCTGGAGGAGGCCAACTACTGCCACCGGCTGGGGCTGATGCACCAGGGCCGGCTGATCGCCCTCGACACCCCGGCGCAACTACGCCTGACACTGGACCTGCCGAACGATGCCGATATGGAGGCCGTGTTCATGGCCGGTATCGAGCGCGAGCAGAGGCGACCGGCATGAAGCTCAAACGCATCGCCGCCGTGGCGACCAAGGAAGCACGGGAAGTGCTTCGTGATCCGATCACTCTCGGCGTGGCCCTGCTGATGCCCTTGATCATGCTCTTGCTGTTCGGCTACGCCATCACCCTCGATGTCGATGACATCGCTCTGGGCGTGCTGGACGAGGACCACAGCCCCGCCAGTCGCCAGCTGCAGCAGGCCTTCACCGCCAGCGACACGTTCCGCCTGTCGGCCAGCCTGCAACACCACCGCGAGGTGGAGAGGACGCTGCAGGAGGGCGAGGCTCGGCTGGTTCTGGTCATCCCCTCAGGCTTCCAACGCCGGCTGTATCGGGGCGAGGCGAGTCCGGTGCAACTGGTGGTGGATGGCAGTTATTCGGCCACGGCGACGCTCGTGAGCCAACGGGCGATGGCTATCGCCAGAGGCTTCGAGCGGCAGGAAGGCTCCACGCTGCTATCCCTGGATACCCGCGTCTGGTTCAACCCCTCGCTGAGCAGCGTCCACACCGTGGTGCCCGCCCTGTATGCCGTCATCCTGATGGCGTTTCCACCGCTGCTCACGGCACTTGCCCTGGTGCGCGAAAAGGAAACCGGCACGATCCAGCAGATCTATGCCTCGCCACTCTCCGCCGCCCAATTCCTCTGCGGCAAGCTGGTGCCCTACGGCGTCATCGCCTGTCTGCAGATGGCCATGGTGATCGCCGCGGGACTCCTGTGGTTCGGGGTGCCGTTCCACGGCAGCCCAGGCGTCCTGCTGGCGGTGTCCCTGCTGTACGTGCTCTGCACCCTGGGCATCGGGCTGCTGGTTTCCGCGGTGACCAGCACCCAGCTGGCGGCCATGCTGGCCGTCCTGATCATCACCCTGATGCCCTCCTTCCTGTTCTCCGGCCTGCTGTTCCCGATCTTCACCATGCCCTACCTGCTGCAGTTGTACACGCTGCTCTTCCCTGGCCGTTACTTCGTCGATATCGCCCGGGGCGTGGTCCTGAAGGGCGTCGGGGTCGAGGTCCTGTGGCCCAGCATCACCGTCGTGGCGCTCTATACCCTGCTGATCCTCGTGCTGGCCGCGTGGCGACTCAAGAAGAGGGTGGCCTGATGCGACTGCCGAGCCTGCTCCACAAGGAGTTGATTCAGTTTACCCGGGACCGGGTGGTGCTGTTTTTGATCCTCTGGCTCTACACCGTCGAGGTCGTCATCTGCGCCTATGCGTTGTCACTCGACATGCAAGACCTGCCGCTGGTAGTTGCCGATGCCGATCACTCGCCGGCGAGCCGCGAGCTGGTCCGGGCCTTCACGGAGAGCGGCGACTTCCGTCTGATGGCACAGCTGGATGACCCAGCAGCCGTGACAGGATACCTGGAGCGTGGGCAGGCGCGCGCGGTGCTGGTGATAGGTGAAGGCTTCGCCCGCCATCTGCTGGAAGGCAGCGAACAACAACTGCAGCTGCTGGTGGATGGCAGCAATGCCAATACCGCCGCCGTTGCGCGGGGCTATGCGCTGCAGACGGTGGAAGCGTTCCAGCGTCAGTGGGCAGCCTTGCCCGAGACGCCAGCACCAGGGGTGATTCCCCACCTGCGAACCTGGTACAACCCCGGGGTGACAAATGTCAGTTTCGTGGTGCTATCGATGATCACCCTGGCGGGCCTGATGGTCGGCGTCGCCCATCCGGCGGCATCGATCGTCCGAGAAAAGGAGGCCGGCACCATCGAACAACTGATGGTCACGCCCGTGCGCACCGAGGAGCTGTTCTTCGCCAAGACGCTACCGACCCTGCTGGTCGGGCTGGTGGCACTTTTCCCGAGCCTCGCACTGGTTGGCTGGTTCGGCGTTCCCGTACGAGGCAGCCTGGCGCTGTTCTTCTGCCTCACCGCCCTGTTCCTGATTAGTGCCATCGGGCTCGGCGTCCTCGTCGCCGCCATCAGCCGCACGCTGCAACAGGCGCTGCTGTTGACCTTCTTCGGCCTGTTTCCGCTGATGTTCCTGTCCGGGACCCTCGTACCGGTGGAGAGCATGCCACGCCTGCTGCAGGCAGCATCACTGGCCAGCCCACTGCGCCATTACCTGGACATCACCCTGGGGATCTTTCTCAAGGGCACGGGGCTCGACATTCTCTGGCCGCATGTCCTGGCACTGGTCCTGATTGGTCTCCCGCTTTACGGCATCGCATGGGTCATTTTCCGGCGCCAGTGAGCCAAAGGCAGCATGAATCGCAACGCCAAAAATGCACGACGGAGAGAGCCTCGGAAGAGGACTCCAAGGGTTTGGTCACAGGATCGGTTTGTCCAACGCAGTCTTGAATAGATCAGGGGAAGCCAGATGCAAGACATGGACTGAGGTATGGGCTGGAGCACGGCACAAAATAAAAAAGCCGCTGATTGCTCAGCGGCTTTTTCAAAATTCGTGGCGGAGGGGGAGGGATTCGAACCCTCGAAGCCTTTCGACTTACACACTTTCCAGGCGTGCTCCTTCGACCACTCGGACACCCCTCCGCATATTGTGGTTCTAAAGCTTTGGCGCGTGGCCTTTTGCTCAAGAACGGCGCATATACTAACGACTTAAGTCCGCGAATGCAAGCCGTTTTCGCCCTTTGCACGCGACCCGGCTCAGGCCTCGGGCAGCACCGCGTAGTCGCCCCGGGCCTCCAGGCAGAGGGTGTCGCCGCACCAGAGCCGCTGGACCAGGGCGATGCGCCCCTTGCCGCGCCGCTCCAGCCGCTCGGCGAGGCTCGCGGGGCCGTCGTCCGCTTCGGGCTCGCAGACCAGGCGGTAGTCGCCGATCACCGGGGCCAGGAAGCGCTGGGTGGCCTCCGCCACCACCACGTCGCGAGCGAGGCCACGGCGGCGCAGCCAGAGCGTGGTCCAGCACCAGCCGAGCAGCGTCGTCTGGGCGGCGAGTGCCCCGCCGAAGCCGGTGCCCTTGTCATTCAAGGTGGGCGTGAGCGCCAGCTGCCAGCTGAGGCGCTCGTCGTCGCGGGTCATCTCGCGGATGCCGAGCGCGCCCACCATGGGGATCGCCTCGCCCAGCCAGGCGAGAAACGCGGCCATGTCGTCCTCGCCGCCGTCGGCGGGCAGCGGCAAGCGCGGGTGGGGAACGCCGATCTCGCGCATGGGTTCAGTCCCAGCGCTCGACGAAGGCGTCGATGTCGTGCTCGGGCAGCGGCTTGTGGCGCCCGCCCATGGTGCCCAGGTAGAGGAAGGCCACCACCTCGTCGTCCTCGGCGAGCCCCAGCCCCTTGCGCACGGTGGGGTCGAAGGCGTACTTGCCGCTGCGCCACATGGCGCCGAGCCCCTGGGCGTGGGCGGCGAGCAGCACACCGTGGGCGGCGCAGCCGGCGGAGATCACCTGCTCGATCTTCGGCACCTTGGGCTCGTCCGGGGTGACCTTGGCGATCACCGCAATGATCATCGGCGCGCGCAGCGGCTTCTTGCGGGCCGCGTTGAGGGTGGCATCAGAGGCGTGGGGATCCTCGCGGAACTCGGCCTCAGCGAACAGCTCACCGAGGCGCGAGAGGCCCTCGCCAGAGAACTCGATGAAGCGCCAGGGGCGCAGCTCCTTGTGGTCCGGCGCGCGCAGAGCCGCCCGGTAGATCGCCTCGAGCTGTTCGGGGCTCGGCGGCGGGCCCATCAGCTTGCCCATGGAACTGCGTTCGTGCAGCAGCGTCAGCGCGTCCATTGAGTCTCTCCCTTGGGTTTTTCAGACGAGAATCTTTCTCGACACTTTATCAGCTGCCCGGGCGACTGTCGTGCCGGGCCGGCCGCCCCCCACCTTCACTGCCGCGCGTCCCTTATTGCCGCGCGCCCTTATTGCCGAGAGAGCCGCAGCGGTTCGGGCGGCCGCTCGCCGGGGGTGGCGCGCCAGGGGCTGATGTCGAGGCCGCCACGGCGCACGTAGCGCGCCAGCACCAGCAGCCGCTCCGGCCGGGCGCGGGCCATCAGGTCGGTGAAGATGTGCTCCACGCAGTGCTCGTGGAAGTCCTGGTGCTGGCGATAGCCGATCAGGTAGCGCAGCAGCCCCTCGCGGTCGAGCTTCGGGCCGCGGTAGCGGATCAGCACGCTGCCCCAGTCGGGCTGGCCGGTGACCGGACAGTTGGACTTGAGCAGGTGGGAGGTGAGCGTCTCCTCGACGATCTCCTCCCCCACCGCCAGGTGCTCGGCGCTGGGCGTGTAATCGGTCACCTCGATGTCCAGGTCGTCCAGGCACTCGCCGGGCAGGCGCTTCACCGCGAGCGCCGCGTCGTCCACGTCGAGCAGCTCGACGGAAACCGGCGCGCCGGCCGCCTGGGCCAGGTCGCGCAGCAAGGTGTCGATCACCGCCTGGCGGCTCTCGAAGCGGGTCTGGTTGAAGCCGTTGAGGTAGAGCTTCCAGGACTTGGACTCGATCAGGTAAGGCGACTCGGCCGGCAGGCGAAAGCGCGCCACGGCGACCAGCGGCTTGCCCCGGGCGTTGAGCCACGAGAGCTCGAAGGCGTGCCACTCGTCCTCGCCGACGAAGGGCAAGGCGCCCTCCTCGATGCCCAGCGGCGCGCGGTTGGCGGCCCGGGGGATGGGATAGAGCAGCCCGGCATCGTAGTGCTCGGGATAGGCGGACTCGCGCCCCAGCGGGGCGTGCTCGAGGGTGTCGGGTCGGTGTTGGGTCATGTCAGCTCCTGATGCCCTTGCCATGCTTCAGCATCCACAGCGCAACGCCATACAGCACGCTGATGAAGGCCAGCACCGCCGCCAGCGCCCAGCCCACGGGGATGTCGGAGACCCCGAGGAAGCCGTAGCGGAAGACGTTGACCATGTAGAGGATGGGATTGAGCATCGAGACGCCCTGCCAGAAGTCCGGCAGCAGCGAGATCGAGTAGAAGACGCCGCCCAGGTAGGTCAGCGGGGTCAGCACGAAGGTCGGCACGATGGAGATGTCGTCGAACTTCTTGCCCAGCAGGGCGTTGATGAAGCCGCCGATGGCGAACAGCGCCGCGGTGAGCACCACCACGAACACCGTGAGCAGCGGATGGGCCACCTCGATGCGGGTGAAGAACAGCGACACGACGGTGACGATCAGCCCCACGCCCAGGCCTCGGACCATGCCGCCGAGCACGAAGCCGCTCAAGATCACCCAGTTGGGCATCGGCGAGACCATCATCTCCTCGATAGAGCGCTGGAACTTGTTGGAGAAGAAGGATGATGCCACGTTCGAGTAGCTGTTGGTGATCACCGCCATCATGATCAGCCCGGGGACGATGAAGTCCATGTAGCTGTAGCCGTCCATCTCGCCGATCCGCGAGCCGATCAGGTTGCCGAAGATGATGAAGTACATCGTCATGGTGATCGACGGCGGCAGCAGGGTCTGCGGCCAGATCCGCGTGAAGCGCTTGATCTCCTTGACCACCAGGGTCCAGAGGGCGATGGCGATCTGCTGGGGGTTCATGGGCGCGCCTCCTTCTGCTGGCCGTCCTCCACCATGGAGACGAACATCTCCTCGAGGCGATTGGCGCGATTGCGCATCGACATCACCTGCATGCCCTGCTCGGTGAGCGACTCGAAGACGTCGTTGAGGCGCTGGCCGCGATGCACCACCACCGCCAGCTGGGCGTCGTCCACGCGATTGATCTCGAAGCCCTCGACCTCCGGGGCCGCCTCCACCGGATGGGCGAGATCGAGCAGGAAGGTCTCGGTATCGAGCTCGGCGAGCAGCTCGCGCACGCTGGTGTCGCGGATGATCTCGCCGTGGTTGATGATGCCCACGCGGCGGCAGAGGCTCTCGGCCTCCTCGAGATAGTGGGTGGTGAGGATGATGGTGACGCCCTCCTCCCGGTTGATGCGGCGCATGTACTCCCACATGCTGCGGCGCAGCTCGATGTCGACGCCGGCGGTGGGCTCGTCGAGGATCAGCAGCTTCGGGCGATGCATCAGCGCGCGGGCGATCATCAGCCGGCGCTTCATGCCGCCGGAGAGCATCCGCGCGCTGCCGTTGCGCTTGTCCCACAGGCTCAGGTCTCGGAGCAGCTCCTCGGCGCGGGGCAGCGCCTCGCGACGCGACATGCCGTAGTAGCCCGCCTGGGCCAGCACGATGTCGATGACCTTCTCGAACTGGCTGAAGTTGAACTCCTGGGGCACCACGCCGAGATGGTACTTGGCCCGGGCGAAGTCGGTGTCGATGTCGATGCCGAAGATCGAGATCTTCCCCGCGGTCTTCTGCACCAGCGAGCAGACTACGCCCAGGGTGGTCGACTTGCCGGCGCCGTTGGGGCCCAGCAGGGCGTAGAAGTCGCCCTGGGCGACGTCGAGGTCGATGCCCTTGAGGGCCTCGAAGCCATTGCCGTAGACCTTGGTCAACCCACGGATGGAAAGAGCCGGTTCGGCCATGAAAGATCCCGTAAAGAAAATGAATGGGATGCCGTGTCGGCACCCGCCAGAAAAAACACGCTCGAGGCGCGACACACGGGGCGCTGAGATGGGGGCGCCGCGGCGCAATTCAAGCCGCCGTTCAAGCCCCAGCTCAAGCAGTGGCCGGGGCCCTGCGCGCCCGGGCGCGACCTTCCCATCTTACGCCACTAGCCAGACAGTTCGCATGCTCATCGTTCATGCGGGCGTCGCGCGCCGTATTGACCCCGTGACGCCGGGGCCCTAGGCTGGAGCGCATTCCTGGGGGAGTCCTTGCGGACTGAGATTCCGGCACCGTGTATCGACGACACGGCCGGTAACCCTTCGAACCTGATCCGGATCATGCCGGCGAAGGGAAGGAAGTGCCATCCGGCCACGCTTCTCACCCAACGCAACTGCGTCCTCTCGTAGCGACGCTCGGCATCGCGCCGGGCCTTTCCATGCTAGGGAGAACGTCATGCTGCCGACCACTCATGCCTTCTGGTGGCTCATCGCCTTCGCGGCGCTGTTTGCCGTGCCGGGCATGCTCTACGCGCGCCGCCACACCGAGAGCCTCGAGGACTTCATCATCGCCCGCAACAGCCAGGGCGCCACCGCCACGGTGCTGACCCTGATGGCCTCGACGCTGGGCACCTGGATCCTGTTCGGCCCCGCCCAGGCGGCCACCTGGGGCGGGCTGGGCGCGATTGCCGGCTATGCGCTGGGCTCGCTGGCGCCACGGCTGGTGATGATTCCGCTGGGGCGGCGCCTGCGCGAGCTCTCGCCGGGCGGCCACTCGCTCACCGAGTTCGTGATGAGCCGCTACGGGCGCCCCATGTACGCCTTCACCCTGGTGATCATGCTGTTTTATCTCTTCATCTCCCTGGCCGCGGGGATCACCGCCATCGCCAAGATGGTCGGGCTGCTGGCGCCGGTGCCGCTCTGGGCGACCAGCTCGGTGGTGATGGCCGCCACCCTGCTCTACACCCTGTACGGTGGCCTGCGCGCCTCGATCTTCACCGACAAGGTGCAGATGGTCGTGATCCTGCCGCTGCTCGCCGTGCTGCTGATCGTCGGCTGGCAGGCCGCCGGCGGCCTCAAACCCACCCTCGCCGGCCTCGAGGCGACGGCGCCGCGGCTGCTGGACATCACCGACCTGGGCGGGCTCAAAGCTGGCCTCACCTTCTTTTTGGCCGTGATGCTGACCGGGCTCTTCTATCAGGGCAACTGGCAACGGGTCTACGCCGCCCAGAGCAACCGCGCCGTGGCCCTGGGCTTCCTGCTCGGGGGCCTTCTGAGCGCGCCGATGATCTTCGTGATGGGCCTGTTCGGCCTGGCGTTCGTGGGACTGGGGCTGCCCGGCGACGGTTCGGTGGCGCTGTTCAGCGTGCTGCTCGCCGACATTCCCGCCTGGTTCGCGGTGGGGCTGATCTTCCTCGGCCTGGCGCTGGTCATGAGCAGCGCCGACACCACCCTGAGCGCCGCCTCGAGCATGATCGCCGTCGACGGCGGGCGCCTGCTGCCCGGCGCCAGCGACCAGCGGCTGATGCGCCTGTCGCGCTGGCTGATCCTGCTGCTGGCACTGCCGGTGACCTTCGTCGCCGCCCAGGGCTACAGCGTGCTCTACCTGTTCCTGCTGGCCGACCTGCTGTGCTGCGCGGCAGCCTTCCCGGTGTTCTTCGGGCTGTTCAACCGCCGCTTCGACGGGCGCGCCGCGGTGCTCGCTACCGTCAGCGGCCTGGTCGCCGGCCTCACCCTTTTCCCGGCGCCGGGCGACGCCCTGACCACCCTGATGGAATCCTTCCTGCTCGCCACCTTCATGCCGGTCGTGACGGGCCTGGCGCTGCTGGCGCTGCTGCCGGCCAAGCAGCGCTTCGACTTCGCGGTGCTCAGCGCCGGCGCGCGACGCTTCGAGGGGTAAGCACCTTTCGGCCGATAAAGAACGGCCCCACACGACAACGCTCCTTTCGAGGGGCGTTTTGCGTTCTGGGGCGCCGTGAGCGAATCGCTAGGGGCGTCGGCCCGCCGGGCGCTCGAGGCCGAGGTGGCCGCGCAGCGTGGTGGCGGTGTACTCCTCGCGGAAGAGCCCGCGGCGCTGCAGTTCCGGCACCACCTGGTCCACGAAGTCCTCGATGCCGCCGGGCAGCGACGGCGGCATCAGGTTGAAGCCGTCCGCCCCGCGGCCGTGGAACCAGCGCGCCATCTCGTCGGCGATGCTCTCCGGGGTGCCGACCATGGTGCAGTGGCCGCCGCCGGCGGCGAGCCGCCCCAGCAACTCGCGCAGGGTCGGCCGTTCGGTCTCGATGATGCGCAGGATGCTGGCGTAGCGCCCCTGGGGGCCGCGGAACTCAGCGAGCGGCGGCAGCGTCGGCACCGGCGCATCCAGCTCCCAGTCGCTGCAGTCCTGCTCGATGAAGAGCCCGAGCTGGCGCAGCGAGGCCGCCACCGGCAGGCACTCGTCCAGCTCGCGTTGCTTGGCCCGGGCCTCCTCCATGGTGGAGCCGACGTAGGTGACGAGCCCCGGCAGGATCGGCACCGGCGCGGAGCGTCCGGCCGCTTCCACCCGCGACTTGATGTCCCGGTAGTAGCCCTGGGCGGTCGGGAGGTCGTAGGCGACTGCATAGATCGCCTCGGCGTAGCGCGCCGCCAGGTCGCGCCCCTGGGAGGAGGCGCCCGCCTGCACCAGCACCGGATGGCCCTGGGGCGGGCGCGGCAGGTTCAGGGGCCCGTCCACCAGGAAGTGCTCGCCGTGGTGGTCGATCCGGCGCACCTTCTCCGGGTCGGCGTAGCGACCCTGGCGGCCGCGCTCGATGGCATCGTCGGCCCAGCTGTCCCACAGCGCCAGCACCGTCTGCACGAACTCCTCGGCGCGCGCATAGCGCTCGGCATGCGGGGGCATGGCCGGGTAGCCGTGGTTGCGCGCCTCGCTGTCGAACATCGAGGTCACCACGTTCCAGCCCACGCGCCCGCCGGAGATGTGATCCAGCGAGCCCACCAGCCTGGCGGCGTGGAAGGGGGTGTAGAAGGTGCTCGAGAGCGTGCTGATCAGCCCGACCCGCCGGGTGGCCCGGCTCATGGCGGAGAGCGCGGTCAGCGGCTCGAGATGCCAGTTGAAGCCGTCCTCCACACTGCCGGCACTCATGCCGTCGGCGAAGAACACCGCATCCAGCTTGCCGCGCTCGGCGGTGCGGGCCAGGGACTCGTAGTAGGCGATGTCGCCGAGTCGCTCGGCGCAGGAGTCGGGATGCCGCCACGCCGCGCGATGGTGGCCGCAGCCCATCACGAACAGGTTGAGGTGCAGGCTCTCGTCGGGGTTGCGCGGTTTCATCACCCTTTCACCAGTCCGCCGTCGACGATCAGGTTCTGGCCGGTGACCGCCCTCGCCCAGGGCGAGGCGAAGAACAGCGCCGCGTCGGCGAACTCCTCGGGTGTGGTCACCCGGCGCAGCGGGGTGTTCTGCGCGATCAGGTCGAAGACCGCCTCCGGGGTCGCGCTGGACGCATCGGTGGTGCGCAGCAGCCCGCCGGAGATCATGTTCACGGTGATGTTGTCAGGCCCCAGGTCGTTGGAGAGGGTGCGGGTCAGCGAGAGCAGTGCGGCCTTGCCGGCGGTGTAGTCGTGATAGGGCACGACGGGGTTCTGGAAGAGGTTGGTGCCGACATTGATGATGCGACCGCCGCCCTGCTCGCGCATGCCGGCAAGCGCCGCCTGGATGGTGTTCAGCGCGCCGCGGTTGACGCCCTCGAGCTGCTGCTGGAGGCGTGCCCAGTCGAGCGTATCGGCGTCGGGACGCGCGTCGCCGTTGAAGGTGAACTCGGGCAGGGCGTTGTTGATCACGGTGGTGATCGGAGTGCCAAAGTGGCCACGCGCCTGCTCGAACAGCGCCTTGACCGCCTCGGCCTCACGCACGTCGGCCTGAACGGCCAGGACCCGCTGCGGCGCCTCCTTCACCAGCGCCTCGGCGGCCTCGCGGCTCTGGTAGTAGTTGACCACCACGCGGGCGCCCTGGTCGAGGAAGGCACGGGTCAGGTGGGCGCCAAGACCGCGAGCGCCGCCGGTCACGAGCACGACCTGCTGGTCGAGCGGGAGGGAGGAAACAGCCATGAGGACTCCTTGTTGCGCGGCGGAGGGCGCCGCGCTGGAGCCGGCCGACATCCCTTCGCCAGTGTGAACTGGATCAGGTTCGACGGGTATCATCTCAGCGGCCACTGCCGCACCCCGTGTCTCGGGCCACCATAGCGCATTCAGGCAAGCAGCAACAGCCGGGCTGGCGTTCCAGCTCGTGACGTGAGCCTTGGCCTGACCGGAGGGATACTGGAGGTCTTTTAGAAACTGGAGCGGGAAACGAGATTCGACTGGGCCGGCACTCCGGATCGTGATCCGAGCCTTGGCGTGTCGATATTGACCATATAGAAGATTGGAGCGGGAAACGAGATTCGACTGGGCCGGCACTCCGGATCGTGACCCGAGCCTTGGCTTGTCGATATGGGTTTCTTACAAGATTGGAGCGGGAAACGAGATTCGAACTCGCGACCCTCGCCTTGGCAAGGCGATGCTCTACCACTGAGCTATTCCCGCTGATCTGGAGGGCGTGCTTGTGAGAAGTGGCGTCCCATAGGGGGTTCGAACCCCTGTTACCGCCGTGAAAGGGCGGTGTCCTAGGCCACTAGACGAATGGGACACATGGAGCGGGAAACGAGATTCTACCGGGCTGGCGTACCAGCTCGCGACCCTCGCAGGCCCTACTCATATCCAATCAACCCGAAGGAAGAATGGAGCGGGAAACGAGATTCGAACTCGCGACCCTCGCCTTGGCAAGGCGATGCTCTACCACTGAGCTATTCCCGCTTGGTCTTCTCGCACTGTGTTGCTACCGGCTGCTGAAGGTGGCGTCCCATAGGGGGTTCGAACCCCTGTTACCGCCGTGAAAGGGCGGTGTCCTGGACCACTAGACGAATGGGACGCAATTTTACCTTCAAACTACTACCTTCCTCGAAAGGAAGATGGAGCGGGAAACGAGATTCGAACTCGCGACCCTCGCCTTGGCAAGGCGATGCTCTACCACTGAGCTATTCCCGCACTCCGGTACCTGAACGAATCGAGTGGCGTCCCATAGGGGGTTCGAACCCCTGTTACCGCCGTGAAAGGGCGGTGTCCTGGACCACTAGACGAATGGGACGCATTGGCTCGCTCGTCGAGGTGCGGCGAATATTACCGACGACCCCGAAAGCTGTCAAGCACCTCTCGCCGCTCGTTGATACCGCGTGACCTGCCAGGGGCCGCCACTGGAAACCCCCACCCGGCAAGATGTCAGAATGAGGGCGAGACGCCGAGCCCGCCGCCGGCTCAACGACGCAATGAGGAGAGAGTCCATGCGCAGCAAGATCGAGAAGAGCGACGCCGAATGGCGTGAGCAGCTGACGCCCGAGCAGTACCGCGTCACCCGCGAGAAGGGCACGGAACCGGCCTTCAGCGGGAAATACCACGTGAGTGATGAACACGGCATCTATCACTGCGTCTGCTGCAATGCGCCGCTGTTCGAGAACGAGCACAAGTTCAATGCCGGCTGCGGCTGGCCGAGCTTTGATCGCCCCTTCACGCCGAAGTGCGTCGCGGAGCAGACCGACACCAGTCACGGCATGCAGCGCACCGAGGTGACCTGCGCACGCTGCGATGCCCACCTCGGCCACGTCTTCCCCGACGGCCCGCGGGAGACCACCGGACTTCGCTACTGCATCAACTCGGTGGCGATCGAGTTCCACGCCGGCGAGTAGCCGCGAGCCCCGCGACTGTCCTGCCCGGAGACGGCCGTCCATCTGCTATGATGACGGCCGTTTTTATTCACGCTCATGCAGGAGAGGCTCGATGCTCGGCTGGTTTCCGGGACACATGAACAAGGCGCGCCGGCAGATCCTCGAGGCGCTGCCGGAGATCGACGTGGTGATCGAGGTGCTCGATGCCCGTCTGCCCTACTCCAGCGCTAACCCCATGCTCGCCGAGCTGGCGCGCCACAAGCCGGTGCTCAAGATCCTCTCGCGGGCCGATCTGGCCGACCCTGAGCGCACCCGGGAGTGGACGGCCTTCTTCGACGCCCAGGCCGACACCCGGGCCCTGGCGGTGACCACCACCCAGGCCCGCGAGCTCAAGCGCATCCCCAAGCTGTGCCACGAGCTGGCCGGCCAGGTGCGCGCCGACCGCGACGTGCGGGTGATGGTCATGGGCATTCCCAACGTCGGCAAGTCGACCCTGATCAACGGCCTGGCCGGACGCACGATCGCCAAGACCGGCAACGAGCCCGCCGTCACCAAGCGCCAGCAGAAGGTGCGCATCGGCGGCCGCGTGGCGCTGACCGACACCCCCGGGGTGCTGTGGCCGAAGATCGAGGACCAGGCCAGCGCCCACCGCCTGGCCGCCAGCGGCGCCATCCGCGACACCGCCATCGACTACGTCGACGTGGCCGTGGTCGCCGCCGCCGAGCTGGCCCGGCGTTATCCCGAGGCGCTCAGCGCACGCTACAAGCTCAAGTCGCTGCCGGCGTACACGGCGCACCCCGACGCCGACCAGGTGGATGCCGACGGCCCCGTGCGGGTCGACCTGCTAGCCCTGTCAGGCTACGACGGCCACGCCATCCTCAGCGAGATCGCCTCCAAGCGCGGCGGCCTGCGCACCGGCGGCGAGGTCGACCTGCATCGGGGCGCGGAGGTGCTGCTCCACGAGCTGCGCGACGGCAAGCTCGGTCGCCTTACCCTGGAGACCCCGGCGGACATCCCGGTCGCGCCGGAACCGGAGGAAGCGCCCCGCGAGGATGGTGGCGACGACGCCGAACCCGCATAATCGCAGGCGACGCCGACGAACAACGACCGCCCACCAGAGGCGGCACACGGACATCACTGGATTCAGCGCCCATGGATACCCCCCCGATCAGGAAATCGCACAAGCTCGAGAACGTCTGCTACGACATTCGCGGTCCGGTGCTCGAGCACGCCAAGCGGCTGGAAGAAGAAGGCCAGCGCATCCTCAAGCTGAACATCGGCAACCCCGCGCCGTTCGGCTTCGAGGCACCGGAGGAGATCCTCCAGGACGTGATGCGCAACCTGCCTACCGCCCAGGGCTACTGCGATTCCAAGGGGCTCTACTCGGCGCGCAAGGCGATCATGCAGGAGTGTCAGCGCAAGGAGATCCCCGGCGTCGGCATCGAGGACATCTACATCGGCAATGGCGTCTCGGAGCTGATCGTGATGGCGCTGCAGTCGCTGCTCAACGACGGTGACGAGGTGCTGATCCCGGCGCCCGACTACCCGCTGTGGACCGCCGCCGCCAACCTCTCGGGTGGCCACGCCGTGCACTACCGGTGCGACGAGCAGGCCGACTGGGCGCCGGACATGGACGACATCCGCGCCAAGGTGACCGCCCACACCCGGGCCATCGTGATCATCAACCCCAACAACCCCACCGGCGCCGTCTATCCGCCGGCGGTGGTGCGCGAGCTTCTGGAGATCGCCCGGGAGCACGACCTGGTGGTGTTCTCCGACGAGATCTACGACAAGATCCTCTACGACGGCGTCGAGCACGTCTCCACCGGGGCACTGGCCGGCGATGACCAGCTGGTGGTGACCATGAACGGGCTCTCCAAGAGCTATCGCTGCGCCGGCTTTCGCAGCGGCTGGATGATCCTCTCCGGGAACATCGCCAAGCAGCGCGCCGCCGACTTCATCCAGGGGCTGACCATGCTGGCCTCGATGCGCCTGTGTGCCAACGTGCCGGCCCAGCACGCCATCCAGACGGCGCTGGGCGGCTATCAGTCGATCAACGACCTGATCCTGCCCGGCGGGCGCCTGCTCGCCCAGCGCGATATCACCGTCGAGAAGCTCAACGCCATTCCCGGGGTCAGCTGCACCCGGCCCAAGGGGGCGCTCTACGCCTTCCCGAAGCTCGATCCGAAGGTCTTCAACATCCAGGACGACCAGCAGCTGGTGCTCGACCTGCTGCTGCAGGAGAAGATCCTGCTGGTCCAGGGCACGGCCTTCAACTGGCCCGAGCCCGATCACGTGCGCATCGTCACCCTGCCCTGGGCCGACCAGCTCGAGGATGCCCTGGACCGCTTCGCGCGTTTCCTGTCGCGCTATCGCCAGTAGCCGAGGCGATGCTTGCCCGCCGCTTGAAACCCGGCGGGCCAGCCCGTATCTAAGCAAAAGCTTGTCTACGCCGCTACCGCGGCGCCTCGTAACGACGACTGGAGAGTTCCGGCAATGATGAGAATCCTGCTGTTCCTGGGCACCAACCTGGCGGTGATCCTGGTGGCCAGCATCACCCTGCGCCTGCTGGGGGTGGAGAGCTACCTGAACGCCCAGGGCATGAACTTCAATGCCCTGCTGATCTTCTGCTTCGTCTTCGGCATGGCCGGCTCGATGATCTCGCTATTCATCTCCAAGTGGATGGCCAAGCGCTCGACCGGCACCGTGGTGATCGAATCGCCGAGCAACTCCACCGAGCAGTGGCTGCTCGACACCGTGGGTGAACTCGCCCGCGAGGCCGGCATCAAGATGCCGGAGGTGGGTATCTTCCCCGCCCAGCAGTCCAACGCCTTCGCCACCGGCTGGAACAAGGACGATGCCCTGGTGGCGGTCTCGGCCGGCCTGCTCAACCGCATGCGCCCCGAGGAGGTGCGCGCGGTGCTGGCCCACGAGATCGGCCACGTCGCGAACGGCGACATGGTGACCCTGGCGCTGGTGCAGGGGGTGCTCAACACCTTCGTGATGTTCTTCGCCCGGGTGGTCGCCCACCTGATCGACGGCTTCCTGAAGAGTCGCAGCGACGGTGAAGGCGGCCTCGGGTTCATGGGCTACTTCGCGGTGGTGATCGTCGCCGAGATCGTCTTCGGCCTGATCGCCTCGGCCATCGTCGCCTGGTTCTCGCGCTTCCGGGAGTACCGGGCCGACACCGCGGGCGCCCAGCTCGCCGGCAGCGGCGCCATGATCAATGCCCTGGCGCGGCTCAAGGCCGAGACCGAGATGCCCGACCAGATGCCGGATACGCTGCGGGCCATGGCCATCACCAAGGGCCAGACGCGCTCGCTGATGGAGCGGATGTTCGCCAGTCACCCGCCCCTGGATGATCGCATCCGCGCCCTGAAGGAGGCGGCCTACCGCCAGTAACCTTCGCTGTCGGCCGGTGCCGCAATCGAAAGCCCCGGCACCCCGCCTGACAGGATCGTCCCGAAACGCAGCAGGCCCGCCGATTAGCGGGCCTGCTGTCGTTTTGGGCCGTGGCGACGAGACCGTCGCGTCGCACTCCTCAGTCGGCGGCGATCCGAAACCCCGCCCCCGCCAGCAACGGCCGTAGTTCCCGAGCCCCCTCCCCCAGGGCGACCTCGAGGGAGGCGACCTCGCGGCGCAGCGGATAGCGCGCCCGGCAGCCATCGAAGCCCTTGGCCATGCCCTGGCGACGCGCCTCGCGGTGCAGGCTGTCGTGGTCGCGCCGCGAGTCATAGACGGCGCGCAGACACAGGCGCAGCGCCTCCTCGGGCGACAGGCCGGCCTCGAGGGCCAGGCGCGCCACGGGCGGCGCGGGCGCCAGGTCATCCATCGTCAGGCGCGCCGGCAGGCCGACATGATGGGCCAGGGCGCGGTAGATGTGATGGGTGCCGCGCAGCTTGCCGTCCAGGCTGTAGCCGGCGATGTGCGGCGTGGCGATCTCGGCGAGATCGGCCAGGGCGGCATCGATGGCGGGCTCGTGTTCCCAGACGTCGAGCACCGCCGTGATGTCGCCCTGCCCCGCCAGACGCTGGCGCAGCGCCCGGCCATCCACGCAGTCGCCACGCCCGGCATTGAGCAGCAGCGTACCCGGCGCCAGGGCCGCGAGACGCTGGGCATCGAGCAGGTGATGGGTGACATGAGGGCCTTCGCTCACCAGCGGCGTATGCAGGCAGAGCACATCGCACTCGTCGATCAGGGTGTCGAGATCGTAAAAGCCGGTCAGGCCCTCCGCCTCGATGCTCTCTGCTTCAACCCTGGGCGGGTCGCAGGCCAGGCAGTCGATGCCCATGGCGGTGAGCCGCCCGAGTAGCCGCCCGCCGACGTTGCCCACGCCGACGATGCCGACGCGGCGTTCGGCGAGCCGGAAGTCGTGGCGTTCGGCCAGGGTCGAGAGGCTTGCCAGCACGTAGTCTACGACCGCCTCGGCGTTGCAGCCCGGGGCGCTGGCAAAGGCGATATCCTGGTCGGCCAGGGCCTGCTGATCCACATGATCGGTGCCGATGGTGCAGGTGCCGACGAAGCGCAGCGGCGAGCCCATCGCCTTCGCCTCGTCGATCAGGGCCGCATCGACCCGGGTAATGGAGCGCACCACCAGGGCATCGGCCGAGGCGAGCGTGGCCGGGACGATCTCTCGCCCCGGCACGCGGACCACCTCGCCCAGCGCGCCGAAGCAGGCCTCGGCGGCGGGAACATTGGCATCGACGACGATTTTCATGGCTGACTCCCGACTTCCACAACGCTGCGACTTGTTCAGTGTGCCCAAGCCCTTACAATACCGCCATACGCCACACAGGGCGCGCCGCCGGCGGCGCCCTAAACCTCTGGAGCTGCCGTGATCGTCCGCTGGGAAACCGACCATGACTATGTGCTGGTGCATGTCCATCAGGACATGTTCGGCGACTGGATCTTCAGCCGCGCCTGGGGCCAGATCGGCACCCAGTTCGGCGGCCTGAAGCATCGCCTGGCCGACGACCATGCCCAGGCGATGATGTGGCTGGCCGACGAGTCCACCATCCTGACCTCCCGCGGCTTTCGCAAGGTGCTGGAGGTGGAAGCCGAGAGCGCCGAGGGGCGCGACGCCGTCAGCCAGCTATCGCTGCTGGATTCGCTCTAGGGGGCGCGCCTGAACGCCCCTCGCCCACGGCCTACCCCAGGTAGCGCCGCCCGCCGCGTAGAGTCGCCCCCTTGGCCACCCTCGTCGTCACCCCGGATAGCGTTTCGCCGCTCAGCTGTCGCTGCAGCGCCTGCCAAGCGGCCTCATCGAGCCAGCCCCGTGCCGCCAGCCACTCCGCCAGGCGCTCGGGCTGCATGCCGCGATCCAGCTCCTGCCCCGCCTCGTCCACCAGCACGGGGATACGTACCCCGTAGCGCTCGACCAGGGCGTCATCGTCGCTGATCTCGACCCGCTCGAGCCGATACGGCGTGTCGCAGAGGGTCACCATCAGCGCCTCGAGCTGCTCGCAGAGGTGACAGCCCAGGGTGGTGTAGAGCTTCAACCGGATCACGACGCCTCCCGGTAACGGATCAGGAAGCGGATCGAACGTTTCATGCCGACACCTCCCGATGGCGAATCAGGAAGCAGTGGTGCAGGTCCGGGCGTCGAGTGAAGTCGGGATCGAAGGTCTTCGCCGAGATATCCTCGACCCGATACTGCTCGGCCAGGTCCTTATCCAGCCGGAAGCGCCGCTGGTTGTTGGAGAACACCAGAGTACCGCCCGGCGCCAGGCGCGCCATGGCCAGGCGCACCAGCTGGCCGTGGTCGCGCTGCACGTCGAGGGTATCGGCCATCTTCTTCGAGTTGGAGAAGGTCGGCGGGTCCATGAAGATCAGGTCGAACTCGCCGCCGGCGGTCTCGAGCCAGCGCAGGCAGTCGTCGCGCACCACCCGATGGCGACTCGGGTCGAGCCGGTTGAGGGCGAAGTTGTCCCGCGCCCACTCCAGGTAGGTGTTGGAGAGATCGACGCTGACGCTCTCGCTGGCGCCTTCGCCCTGCTCGGCGCCCTCCTTCTGCGCCCCCAGGGCCGCCTGCACGGTGGCAGTGGCGGTGTAGCAGAAGAGGTTGAGGAAGCGCTTGCCGGCGGCCATCTCGCCGAGCATGCGCCGCACCGGGCGGTGGTCGAGGAACAGGCCCGTATCCAGGTAGTCACGCAGGTTGACCCACAGCCGCGCCCGCCCCTCGCGGACCTCGAAACGCTCGCCGCTCGCCGCCTGCTTGCGATACTGATCCTTGCCGCTCTGCCGCTCGCGGCGCTTGATCACCACGCGGCTCGGGTCGATGTCGAGCACCTCGGGAATCACGCCCAGCGCCTCGTACAGACGCCTCTGGGCCTGGGCGGCATCGACAGACTTGGGTGCCGCATACTCCTGCACGTGCACGCGATCGCCGTAGATATCGATGGCCAGGGCGTATTCGGGCATGTCGGCATCGTAGAGCCGGTAGCACGGCTCGCCGGAGCGCTTGAGCCACTTCTTGAGACGCTTGCGGTTCTTCTCCAGGCGATTGGCGAACATCTGCGCGCCCTCGGAGCGCGCCGGGGGCGCCTTGGCGGCGGCCGCGTCGCCCGAGGTCGTTCCCTCGCCATGCGCCGCTGATGCGCCCTCGCCCCGCTCGGGAATCGCCATCAGCAGCAGGCGCGCATCCAGCGGCCCGTTCTTCAGCGAGTAGTGCTTGTGGGCGCGCAGCCCGATGCGGTGACCGAGGTCCGGGTTGGCGGTGAACACGGCCAGCTGCCAGCCCGGGAAGGCCGCCTTGACCCGCTCGCCGAGCTGCGCATAGAGCTGCACCAGTTCCGGCAGCTCGCCGAGGCGCTCGCCGTAGGGCGGGTTGGTCATCACCAGCCCCGCGGGTGAGTCGGGCAGGCCCTCGGGGCGCGAAAGCCCGGTCAGGGCCGCGCCCTTCAGCTCGATCAGCGCCGGTACGCCGGCGCGCATGGCGTTGGCCCTGGCCGCCGCCAGCGCGGGGGGGCTTTCGTCGAAGCCATACAGCCGCGAGCGGCAGCGCTTGCGCCCGATGCTCGCCCGGGCCTCGGCCTCGCGCTTGAGCTCGCGCCAGCAGGCTTCGTCATGGCCGGCCCAGCCGTGGAAGCCGAAGCGCTCACGACTGAGCCCCGGGGCGATGTCGGCGGCCATCAGGGCGGCCTCGATCAGCAGCGTGCCGGCGCCGCACAGCGGATCGACCAGCGGCGCGCCCTGCGCGGCCAGCGCCGGCCAGCCGGCACGCACCAGCAGGGCGGCGGCCAGGTTCTCCTTGAGCGGGGCATGGCCGACGTCGCGGCGGTAGCCGCGGCGGTGCAGGCTATCGCCCGAGAGGTCCACGCCCAGCGTCAGCCGACCCCGATGCAGGTGGGCGTACAGGCGCAGGTCGGGCTGTCGGGTGTCGATATCGGGCCGCGGCCACGCCTCGGCATGCAGGCGATCCACCACCCCGTCCTTGACGGTCTGGGCGCCGAAGCGGGTATGACGGATCGCCTCGGTGCGCCCGTGGAAGTCCACGGCCAGGGTCTTGCCGGGGGCGAGGTGATCGCGCCAGTCGATGGCGGCGGCGGCGGCGCGCAGCGCCTCGGGGGTCTCGATGCCCTCCTCCCGGGCCAGGCAGAACACCACCCGGTTGGCCAGCCGCGACCACAGGCAGGCGCGATAGGCGTTCGCGAGGCTGGCAGTGAAGAACACCCCGGCCACCGTGGTCTTGCCGGGGGTGGCACCCAGCGCGGCCAGCTCGTCGGCCAGCAGCAGCTCGATGCCCTTGGGGCAGGTCGCCAGGAAGTGAAGGGAGTCTGGGGATTGCTGTTCGGTCATGGAGTATCCATCGGCGCGGCGTAAGGCCGGCATGGTGGCGTGACGATCAGGTGAACGCCTTGTTACAAATCATCGGTCGACAATCGTCGTCATCTTGGGCTATCAATGACTGAGTAGCTACTGAATGACGCATGCGTTCCTGTCATCGGGTGTGGAGTCTTTTTGCAGCTGTGTTCGCACAGCCAGGATCTTCTAGGGATCAGGAGATCACGCAGTGTTTGACGCCTCCCGAGCAACACGAATCCGGTCTCGAGACCGGGTTCTCGTCGGTACCTTCATCAAGAGGTAGTCCAATGAAACGACAGAAACGTGATCGCTTCCAGCGTGCCTATGTTCATGGGTACAAGGCGGGTCTCTCGGGTCGTTCCCGCGATGAGTGTCCCAGCCAGGATATCAATCTACGCGAGTACTGGATGAGCGGTTGGCGTGAAGGTCGTGGGGATCAATGGTCCGGCATGACGGGTGTCTCAGGTATTCACAAGAACCCCATGGTGGTGTGACCCCGACTCCCCGGGTCATCAATCCATCGTCGATGATGACGACGAACCCCTCAAGCCCATGGCCCTGCCATGGGCTTTTTCATGCTCGCGCGCCGGGCAACCTACCTGTCCTCACGCCTTGCTTGCCAGGTCGCGCAGCGCCCGGGCGCACTCGCCCACTAGTTCGGGGCCGCGATAGATAAAGCCCGAATAGAGCTGCACCAGGTCGGCGCCGGCGGCTACCTTGCCCAGCGCCGCCTCGCCGCTGTCGATGCCGCCCACGCCGATGATCGGCATATCGGGCAGGCGGCGACGCAGCTCGCGGATTACCGCGTTGGAGGGCTCGAGTACCGGTCGTCCGGAGAGCCCGCCCTGCTCGTCGCCGTGGGCAAGCCCCACTACCGCCTCGCGGGAGACCGTGGTGTTGGTGGCGATCACCGCGTCAATGGCGTTGGCCTCGAGGGCTCCTGCCACCAGGCCGACCTCATCGACGCTCATGTCCGGGGCGATCTTCACCGCCAGGGGCACGCGCCGTCCGCTCTCGCGATCGAGCCGGCGTCCCTCCTCGCGCAGGGCCCCGAGCAGCGCATCGAGGTGCTCGCCGAACTGCAGGTTGCGTAGCCCCGGGGTGTTGGGCGAGGAGATGTTCACTGCGATGTAGTGCGCGTGGGCATGCACCTTGCCGAGACAGGTCAGGTAGTCATCCACCGCCTGCTCCACCGGGGTGGTCAGGTTCTTGCCGATGTTGATGCCGATCACGCCGTCGTAACGGCTCGCCTGCACCCTGGCCACCAGATGGTCGACCCCGGCGTTGTTGAAGCCCATGCGATTGATGATGGCGCCGGCTTCCGGCAGCCGGAACATCCGCGGCTTCGGGTTACCGTCCTGGGGCCTCGGCGTCACGGTGCCCACCTCGACGAAGCCGAAGCCCAGCGCCCCGAGGGCGTCGAGATGATCGGCGTTCTTGTCGAGCCCGGCGGCCAGTCCCACCCGATTGGGAAAGCGCAGCCCCATCACCTCGACCGGATCCTCGACCCGAGCCCCGCCCAGCCGCGACGCCAGGCCCAGGCGACCGGCCAGGTCCAGGGCGGAGAGCGCCATGCCGTGGGCGGTCTCGGCATCGAGACGAAACAACAGCGATCGGGCAAGCGAGTACATGGTGGCTCCTGGGCAATGGCGAGCGGAGAGGGGGCTGGCGCGGCACCACCGACGGCGCGGCGGCAAGCGGGGCGAGAGTATACCAGCCCCGTTCCCTCGAGACGACGCGCCCGGCGCGGGGCCCAACCGGCTGGCCCGGCGCGCCACGGCTCCATCATTCGCGCCATTTATGCTCTACTGGGCCCTCGACGAGTTCCTTACTCAGGACACCGCGAGGCGGACGGCCCGCCTCGATGCACCATTGCCAGGAAGCGCCTATGACCGATACCACCGAGACACTCGAGCACCGCCTGTCGCGGATCCACCTGGCGCTGGAGAAAGAGCAACTGGAGCAGGTCGACGACGTACTCTCCGACCTCGAACCCGCGGAAGTGGCCCTGCTGCTGGAATCGTTGCCGCCGGCGGCGCGCATCAGCCTGTGGGAGCGCGTGCCGGGCGAGATCGACGGCGAGGTGTTGCTGCACGTGCACGACGAAGTGCGCGGCACCCTGATCGACGACATGGATCACGCCGAGATCGTTGCCGCCACCACCGGCCTGGACACTACCGATCTGGCCGAGATCTTCGAGGATCTGCCCCAGCAGGTCGCCGCCGACATGCTGCGCTCCATGGACGCGCTGCAGCGCTCGCGGCTGCAGGAGACACTCTCCTTCGAGGAGGACAGCGCCGGGCGACTGATGCGCACCGATACCATCGCCGTGCGCGCCGATGTCAGCCTGGAGACCGTACGGCGCTTCCTGCGCTGGAAGGAGGCGGTCCCCGACAACACCCACATGCTGATGGTGGTGGACCGTGACGGCCGCTTCGTCGGCGTGCTGCCGCTGGCGCGACTGATCGCCAACGACCCCGAGATGGCCGTGGCCGACCTGATGGACAGCGAGGTGGACAGCATCCAGGTGACCATGAAGTCGACCGACGTGGCCACCCTCTTCCAGACCCACGACCTGACCTCGGCCCCGGTAGTCGACGAGTCGGGCCTGCTGCTCGGGCGCATCATCATCGACGACATCGTCGACGTGATCCGCGAGAACTCCGAGCAGGCGCTGATGAACATGGCGGGCCTGGACGAGGAGGAAGACCTCTTCGCCCCGGTGATGCCCAGCGCCAAGCGCCGCGCCGTATGGCTCGGCATCAACCTGCTGACGGCCTTCCTGGCCGCCTGGGTGATCGGGCGCTTCGAGGCGGCCCTGGATCAGATCGTCGCCCTGGCGGTGCTGATGCCGATCGTCGCCAGCATGGGCGGCATCGCCGGCAGCCAGACCCTGACCCTGGCGATCCGCGGCCTGGCCCTGGGGCAGATCAGCCGCACCAACAGCCAGTGGCTGCTGCGCAAGGAGATCGGCATCGCCGCCCTCAACGGCGTGCTGTGGTCGCTGGTGGTGGCCGTGCTCGCGGTGCTGTGGTTCAACAGCATCGCCATCGGCGTGATCATCGCCGCCGCGCTGGTGATCAACATGCTGGCGGCCGGGGTCGCCGGCATCGTGATCCCGCTGATGCTCAAGCGGGCGGGTATCGACCCGGCCCTGTCGGGCTCGGTGATCCTGACCACGGTGACCGACGTGGTGGGCTTCATGTCCTTCCTGGGTCTTGCCACCGTGTTCCTGCTCTAGCGCCTGCGCCAGGCGTGTCGCGCCGATACGCCGCCGCCAGATGCACGAAACCCCGCCAGTGGCGGGGTTTCGTGTCTTCAGGGCCTCGATGAATCGGGCACGATCAGGCGCGGTTGCTCTCGGCCAGGTCGACCAGCTCGCGTACCGCCACCGCAAAGAGCGGGAAGCCGCCGTGGGTGCCGCTGCTCACCTCCTCGACCAGGCGGCACCAGCGCTGGTGCATGCCCTGGTGGAGGGTCAGCCACTGGCTGACACGCTCGCTGGAGTCCTTGGCGCCGTTCTCCATGCCCAGCACGCTGGTGGTCAGCGCCAGCTGCTGGCGATCGATGTCGTCGCGGAAGGTCTCGCGGGCCTGCGCCTGCCAGCTGTCGCGCACCTTGAGCTCGGTGATCCGCTGGATCATCCACGGCAGCTCGAGCCGGTCGCCGATCTCGTAGAAGACCTCGGCCACGCGCTGGGGCTTCTCCTGAGTCTGGCGCGCCGTCTGGATGATGCCCAGCGCCGCATAGAGGCTGTTGGCGGCGGCCACGGTAGCGGCCAGGGCCTCGGGCACGCCGGCCTCCACCAGCGCCTTGCGACGCGCCTCCCAGGCATCGTGCTCCTCGCCCCGCAGGCGCTTGCCGATGTTCTCCTGCAGCTGCGCCAGGCGCGGCGCGAAGAAGTCGATGGCCTCCTGGGTGCTCATGCCGGTGCGGTTGCGCAGGAACCAGCGGGTGGCGCGGCGCAGCATGCGCATCAGGTCGAGCATCATGTCGTACTGCACGGCACTCGAGACCTGGTTGTCCAGCGCCTCGATCTGCTCCCACAGGCGCGGCAGCTGGAAGCTGTCGCGAGCGATCACGTAGGCCCGAGCGATCGCGGCGCGGTCGGCGCCGGTGGAATCGATCAGCCGGCGCACGAAGACGACGCCCATGTGATCGACCAGATCGTTGGCGACCTGAGTGGCAACGATCTCGCGGGTCAGCCGGTGCTCATACACCTCGTCGCGATAGCGCTCGACGAGCACGCTCGGGAAGATCCGCTCGACGAACTTGACGATGGTCGGGTCGTCCGGGACATCCGAGGCGATCAGGTCGCCCTTGAGCACGCTCTTGGCGTAGGAGATCAGCACCGAGAGCTCCGGCAGCAGCATCCCCTGCTCGTTGGCGGCACGCTCCTGGAGCTGCTCGTCGTCGGGCAGGAACTCCAGCTCGCGATCGATCTGGCCGGCCACCTCCAGCTCGCTGATGAAGCGCCGGAAGGGACCGATGCCCTGCTTCGAGAGACGCTCGGCGAGATCCAGCGCCTGGGTCTGACGATAGTTGTCCTTGAGCACCAGGTCCGAGACCTCGCCGGTCATGTCGGCCAGCAGCTTGTTGCGCTGCTTCTCGGTCATGTCGCCGCGCTTGACCACCTCGTCGATGAGGATCTTGATGTTGACCTCATGGTCGGAGCAGTTGACCCCGCCGGCGTTGTCGATGAAGTCGGTGTTGACCCGCACGCCCTTCGCGGCGGCCTCCATGCGGCCCCGCTGGGTGAGGCCGAGGTTGCCGCCCTCGCCGACCACCCGGCAGGTGAGCTCGCGACCGTCGACGCGCAGGCCGTCGTTGGCCTTGTCGCCGACCTGAGCATCGGTCTCCTCGCTGCACTTCACGTAGGTGCCGATGCCGCCGTTCCACAGCAGGTCGACCCGCGACTTGAGCATCGCGCGGATCAGCTCGTTGGGGGAGAGCTTGTCCTCCTTGATGCCGAACAGCGTCTTCATCTGCCGGGAGATGGGCACGGTCTTGGCGGCGCGGCTGAAGATCCCGCCGCCCTCGGAGATCAGCGAGGCATCGTAGTCCTGCCAGCTGGAGCGCGGCAGGTCGAACAGGCGCTGGCGCTCGGCGAAGCTCGCCGCCACGTCCGGGGTCGGATCGACGAAGATGTGCAGGTGGTTAAAGGCGCCGACCAGACGAATCTTGTCGGAGAGCAGCATGCCGTTGCCGAAGACATCGCCCGCCATGTCGCCGATGCCGACCACCGAGAACTCGTCCTGCTGGGTGTTCAGCCCCAGGCCGCGGAAGTGGCGCTTGACCGACTCCCAGGCGCCCTTGGCGGTGATGCCCATCTTCTTGTGGTCATAGCCGTTGGCCCCGCCCGAGGCGAAGGCATCGCCCAGCCAGTGGCCATACTCGGCGGAGATCTCGTTGGCGATGTCCGAGAAGGTCGCGGTGCCCTTGTCGGCGGCCACCACCAGGTAGGCATCGTCATCGTCGTGGCGCACCACGTCCTCGGGCGGCACAATCTCGCCGCCCACCCGGTTGTCGGTGACGTCGAGCAGGGCGCGGATGAAGATCTTGTAGCAGGCGATGCCTTCCTGCTGGATGGCATCGCGATCGGCGCCCTCGGGCATCCGCTTGCAGACGAAGCCGCCCTTGGCGCCCACCGGCACGATCACCGCGTTCTTGACCTGCTGCGCCTTGACCAGCCCCAGCACCTCGGTGCGGAAGTCCTCGAAGCGGTCGGACCAGCGCAGCCCGCCGCGGGCGACCTTGCCACCGCGCAGGTGCACGCCCTCGACTCGCGGCGAGCAGACGAAGATCTCGTGGGCCGGCCGCGGCTTGGGCATGCCGGTGATCCGGGAGGGCTCCATCTTGAAGGCCATGTAGTCCTTCTGACGGCCGTCGGCGCCCTTCTGGTAGTAGTTGGTGCGCTGGGTCGCCTGGATCATCTCCATGTAGCGGCGCAGGAGCTGGTCGTCGTTGAGGCTGGCGACGTCGTCGAGCAGCGCCAGTATGCGTGCGCTGCAGGCTTCGACCTCGCCTTCCGGCGGGCGCTCGCTGGGATCGAAGCGCAGCTCGAACAGGGTCACCAGCTCGCGGGTGATCTCCGGATGATTGACCAGGGTGGTGGCCATGTAGTCCTGGGAGACGCCGAAGCGGATCTGCTTCAGGTAGCGGGCATAGCCCCTGAGCATGGCGACTTCGCGCCAGTCCAGGTTGGCGCCGATGATCAGCCGGTTGAACGGATCGTTGTCCGCCTCGCCGATCCAGATGCGCTGGAAGGCCTCGATGAAGGGCGCGCGCATCTCCTGGAGGTTGACCTCGTTGCTGGTGTGGTGCTCGAGATCGAAGTCGTGGATCCAGTAGCTGTGATCCTGGGCCTGCACCTCGTAGGGGCGCTCGCCGAGCACGCGCAGCCCGAGGTTCTCCATCATCGGCAGTACGTCGGAGAGCGGGATCGGCCGGTCGCGGTGGAACAGCTTGAGGTTGACGCCGCTGCCCTCTTCCTCGACCAGGCGGTAGAGCGACAGGGCCAGCGGGGCGCCGTCATCCAGCTCGCTGATGTGCTGCAGGTCGTAGACCGCGGTGCGCGCCGAGAAGTCGTCGCGGTAGCTCGCCGGGAAGGCGTCGCGGAAGCGGTCCATCAGCAGGTTGGCCTGCTCCTCGCCGAAGCCCTCGATGGCGGCGCCCTGCAGGTCGTCGCGCCAGTTGCGGGCCAGCGTCGCCAGCTTGGCTTCCAGGCGGCGCAGGTCATACTCCGTCGGCCGGTCGCCCTTGAAGCGCAGGATGAACTGGATGCGTGCGAGCACCGACTCGGAGAGGTAGGTGTTGAAGTCGCCGAAGGTGGCGTCGAGCTCCTCGCACAGCATCTGCTGGATGCGCTGGCGCAGCTCGGTGGAGAAGACATCCCGCGGCACGAAGGCCAGGCAGGAGTAGAAGCGCCCGGAGCGATCCTCGCGGATGAACAGCCGCACGCGGCGCCGCTCGCGCATGTCGAGGATGCCCAGCGCCGTCTGCGTCAGCTCGTCGGTATCGATCTGGAACAGATCGTCGCGGGGATAGACCTCGAGGATGTGCAGCAGGTGCTTGCCGTTGTGGCCCTTGGGATTGAAGCCGGCCTTGTCCATCACCGTGGTGAGCTTGCGACGCAGGATCGGCACGTTGCGCGGCGACTCGTTGTAGACCGTGGCGGTGAACAGGCCCAGGAAGCGCCGCTCGCCGATCACCCGCCCCTGGTCGTCGTAGCGATCGATGGAGATGTAGTCGGGATAGGTGGGACGGTGGATCCGCGCATGGTGGGCGCTCTTGGCGAACGACAGCAGCTGGGGCACCAGCACGAAGCGGTCACCCTCGACGCCCTGATCGGTGCGGATGCGCTCCTGATAGCGGGGCTGGTCGAGGCGGAAGACGCCGAGCTCGCTCTGCTCGACCCGATCCAGGCGCTGGCGGCCCTGCTCCTCGTGGACGGCGTATTCGTCGTAGCCGAGGAAGGTGAAGTTGTCGTGGAGCAGCCACTCGACGAAGGCCGTGGCCTCCTCGTGATCCTCGACCTTGACCTGCTCGGGCCGCGAGGCCTTGAGCTCGGCCAGGGCCGCCCGGGCCTGGTCGCGCATCGGCTCGAAGTCAGCCACCGCGGTGCGCACGTCGCGAAGCACCTCCTGCAGGCTGGCCTCGATCTCCTCGAGCACCGCCGGGTCGGAGTGGCGATCCACCTCGATGGCGATCAGCGACTCGCGGTGCGCCGGGGCATCGGCCTGCTGGGTCGGCGTGACCCGCTCGAGGCGATGCTCGCCGTCGCGCTGGCTAGCCAGCACGGCATTATGAATGGCGTGCACGGTCATGCCACGGCGGTTGAGCTCGATGCGCACCGAGTCGACCAGAAAGGGCATGTCCTCGTGCAGCACGGCGATGAAGGTATGGGTGGACTGCCAGCCGTGCTGCTCGAAGTCGGGGTTGAAGACCCGCACCTTGGGATCGGCGGGATCGAACTGCTGCAGGAAGTGCCACACGGAGAGCGTGGCACCGTAGATGTCGTCGAGACGGCGGTCGGCCAGGTCGTCGAGCGGGATCGTGGCATAGAAGTGGCGGGCGAAGGCATGGACCTGGGCGGCCTTGTCCTCGTCCAGACGGCCTTGCAGCCGCTCCTCGAGTTGCTTGAGCAGATCCTCGCGGGTCTCCTCGTGTGCGACATGTTGCATCCATCACCTCGGCTGCCAGCGGCCGCCGGAAGCGGCCGGAAGAACTTGACGGGCGGCCTCCTGGCCGCATCGCCGTCCAGCTTACGTCACTTCCCGAGCCGCCCCCAACCACATGCCTCTTCACTCATGGAGCATGTCGGTTACGCATCGTGGCTTGACAACGCGCCCACTCCTTCGACCAAGGTCGAATCAGTCGCGACGCACCAGCAGGACCCCACATTCGCAGTGGTGGGTCCAGGGAAACTGGTCGAAGAGCGCGAAGCGCCGAATCTCGTGGGTGCGGGTCAGCGTCTCGAGATTCTCGGCCAGGGTCTCGGGGTTGCATGAAATATAGACGATACGCGCATAGTCGCTGAGCTGCTGGCAGCTCTCCTCGTCGAGGCCGGCCCGCGGCGGGTCCACCAGCACCGTGGAGAAGGCGTAGTCGTCGAGGGCCATCTCGCTCACCCGGCGACCGCCCTTCTCGCCTTTCAGGGCCTGGGAGAACTCCTCGGCGGACATGCGCCCCACCTCGGCGTTGTCGATGCCGTTGGCCTCGAGGTTGATCCGCGCACTGGCCACCGAGGTCCGCGAGATCTCTGTGGCCAGCACCCGTCGGAAGTTGCCGGCAAGCGCCACGGTGAAGTTGCCGTTGCCGCAGTAGAGCTCCACCAGGTCGCCGTCCTGGCTGCCCTGGGTGACGTCCCGCGCCCAGGACAGCATCGAGCGGCAGATCTCGGCGTTGGGCTGGGTGAAGCTGTTCTCCACCTGCTGGTAGACCAGTGACTCGCCGTCCACCGCCAGGCGCTCCCAGACGTGGTCGCGCTCCAGCACCAGGCGCTGCTTGCGGGCGCGGCCGATGATCATGATGCCCAGCGCCTGCTGCAGGGCACGCGCCTCGGCCTCCCAGGCCTCATCGAGACGACGATGGTAGATCAGCGTCACCAGCGCCTCGCCGGTCAGGGTGGTGAGGAACTCGACCTGGAACAGGCGGCGGCGCAGCAGGTCGTTGTCGCGGATCGCGTCGAGCAGGCGAGGCATGAGGTCGTTGATCTGCCGGCCGGCCACCGGATAGTCATCCAGGCGAACCACCGTCTTCTTCTTGGGATCCTCGGGATCGACCTCGAACATGGCGTAGAAGAGATCGTCGCCCTCGTGCCAGAGACGGAACTCGCAGCGCTGGCGGTAGTGGCTCGGCGGCGAGGGAAAGACTTCCAGCGACGGCGGCGCGAAGCGCGCGAAGTCGCGGATGATGCGCTCGCGCTTGGCCTCGAGCTGCTGGTCATAGCGGGCGGGGTCGACGACGGGAATGGCCACGGCGGCTCCTGTGGTAAAGGTCAGTGATGAATAGGGGGGGAGAATACGGCGAACGCGGGTCATTCAACCCGGATGCAGCGACCGCGGCGGAGCAAAGCCGAAGGCGGCAAGCCCTCTGCCCAGACGCTCGTCGGGGGCCGTGACGAAGCTCGGCCCGGCGGCTTGGCAGCGATCGGGGGCCGTCACCACCTGGGCCACGCGGCGCGCGATGGCCTCCCCGGAGTCGATCCAGGCCACCTCGCGAGGGGCCGCCTCGGCAAGCCAGCGGCGCAGCAGCGGGAAGTGGGTGCAGCCCAGCACGACGGTATCCAGGGCCGGCTCAGCGGCCGACGACACGTCCCAGAGCGGCGCGAGGGCTCGCCCGATCGCCGCGCGGTCCGGCACCTGCCCGACCACCAGGCGCTCCGCCTCGCCCACCAGGGCATCGGCGGCAACCCGGGTGACGCGGCAGTCGGCCGCGAAGTCCTGGATCAGCCGCAGGGTATAGGGGCGTGACACGGTGGCGCTGGTCGCCAGCAGGCCGATATGGCGCGTCCGGCTCACGGCGGCGGCCGGCTTGATGGCCGGCACCGTGCCGATCACGGGCACAGTCAGGCACTTGCGCAGGGCATCCAGCGCCAGGGTACTGGCCGTGTTGCAGGCCACCACCAGCGCCCGAGCGCCGCTGGCCGCCACCGCCGCCTGGCAGACGGCCTGGATTCGCTGCACCAGCCAGGCATCCTCGCGTCGCCCGTAGGGCAGCATGGCGTTATCGCAGGCGTAGGCCAGGGCGACACCGGGCAGCCGGTGGCGCAGCGCCTGCACCACCGACAGGCCGCCCACGCCTGAATCGAAGACCAGGATCGGGGCCACCATCAACCGAGCGTCCCTGCCAGGGGCGACGTCAGCGACGAAAGGAACAGCGATGGGACGTGCGCGAGACAAAGAGGCATGGTTGGGGAGTGACCGCGGGCGATGCCGGCCATTCTACCCCAGAGTCGTGGCCGAGCCGAAATGGCGAGGCTTCCTTGCACGAGACAAAGCCATTCTATCCGCAGCCGCACTATCTATCGCCGCACCATCTATCGCCGTACAACCTAATAGCCGTACAACCTAATAGCCGTACAACCTAATAGCCGTACAACCTAATAGCCGTACAGGTGAGTGGTCGGGAGAACGACAACGGGGCCCCGGCCATGGAGGCCCCGAGTAGATGGTTGGACTCAGGTCTGAGGGACGGGGGCGTCGCGCAGCTCGTGATAGAGCTCGGGATAGGCCTCTTCCAGGCGCGCGACATGATCCTGGGCACCCTCCGGCAGAGCGTCTTCCAGTGCCTTCAAGTCCTCGTCGCTGAAGTTCTCGCGAATCAGCGGGAAGAGCTGTTCACGCTCTTCCCTGAGGTAGGCGCGGTGGCTCTCCAGGTAGGACTTGAGGTCCTCGGCGAACCGATCCATCGGCACGACCGAATCCATGAGAATCATGTCGAGGTCGTTGGAGAGACGGTTCAGCCGGGCCTTCAGCGAGCGATAGTCCTTGGCGAGCTGCTCGGTGACCTCGGCGGTCGACGGATCCAGCTCCTTGAGCCGCTCGCTGCAGACCTTTTCGAGGGGCCGGGTGAAACCTTCCTGATAGTCGAGGATGTAGTCCACGACCTCTCTGACCAGCTGGAAGTTGGGGCGCTCCCCCTGGGCCAAGGTCTTCTGCTTGAGCTGCAGAACGTGCAACATGCGCGCCATGTTGGCATGATCCTGACGCAACTGGTTCAGCTTGGGCATGTCGGCGATCTCCTCCAGGGCGATATGGGACACAAGCGGTGGATCAGGGGGCGACGGTGCTGACAATGATGGTTCGGACCTCCACCAGCATTGGATTCGCCACGGCACGTCAGGTTCACCGGGCGATAGCGTGCACCAACGAGACGACCCGCCTCAGGCTAGTCTCCCGGGGCGAATCTTGCCTGTCATCCAAGGTCGTATTGCCTGCGACGACACATCCACTCTAGCAGCCACGCGCCAAGGAGTCAGACATGGATCTCTTCCAGCGCCACGCCCCAGACGATGCGGCCCCCCTGGCCTTTCGCATGCGTCCGCGCCGCCTCGAGGACTACGTGGGCCAGCAGGCGCTGGTGGGTCCCGGCAAGCCGTTGGCGCGCATGGCCGAAAGCGGGGTGGTGCGCTCGATGATCCTCTGGGGGCCTCCCGGCACCGGCAAGACCACCCTGGCCGAGATCCTCGCCGAGGTCTCCGGCGCCCACCTGGAACACCTCTCGGCGGTGATGGCCGGGGTCAAGGAGATCCGCGCCGCGGTCGATCGCGCCCGCGACTTCCAGGCCAGGGAGCGCCCCACCCTGCTGTTTCTCGACGAGATCCACCGTCTCAACAAGAGCCAGCAGGACGCCCTGTTGCCCCATGTGGAATCGGGGCTGCTGACGCTGATCGGCGCCACCACCGAGAACCCCTCCTTCGAGGTCAACTCGGCGCTGCTCTCCCGGGCCCGGGTCCACGTCCTCAAGTCGCTCACCGAGGCCGAGCTCGTGGAGGTCATGCAGCGGGCACTGAATGATGAGGTGCGTGGCCTGGGCGCCCGGCGGATCCAGGTGGACGAGGAGGTGCTGGCGATGCTGGGCCGCGCCGCCGCCGGCGATGCCCGCCGGGCGCTGGGCCTGCTGGAGACCGCCTGCGACTTCACGCTGGCCGAGGGAGACGACGAACGCCTGCCCCGGGAGGCGCTGGAGGATGTGATCGGCCACACCGCCAGCGCCTTCGACAAGCAGGGCGATCATTACTACGACCTGCTCTCGGCGATCCACAAGTCGATCCGCTCCTCGCGCCCCGACGCCGCCCTGCTCTACATCGCCCGCTTCATGCAGGGCGGCGGCGACCCGCTGGACGTGATCCGTCGCCTGACGGCGATCGCCTCGGAGGACGTCGGCAACGCCGACCCGCGCGCCCTGCCGCTCGTCATGGCGGCCTGGGATGCCTACCTGCGCCTGGGCGACTACGAGGGCCAGCGCGCCATCGCCCATGCCGCCATCCATCTGGCGGTGGCCCCGAAGAGCAACGCCATCGACCGCGCCTGGAAGCAGGCCAAGGAGCTTGCGGCCTCGCAGCCGCGGCTCGAAGTACCCACCTACCTGCGCAACGCCCCGACCAAGCTGATGGAGTCGCTGGGCCACGGCGAGGGCTATCGCTACGCGCACAGTGAGCCCGACGGCTATCCGGCCGGCAGCGCCCACGACTGTTGGCCCGACGAGGTGCCCCACCGCCCGCTCTATCAGCCCACCCCCCACGGCCAGGAGAAGCGCTACGCCCAGATGATGGCCTGGCGGGCGCAGCGGGACGGCGAGGCGGACGGCGGCGCATAGCGCCAGGCGGCCAGGCAGGATGACCTGACACCAAAAAGAACCCCCGCCGGATCTGACATCCGACGGGGGCACTCATTCATTTCCTCAACGCTGGCACCCGCCACCGAACCACTTGGCGGCTTGGCGCTTTAGGCTCGGCGCGCTACTGCGTCGAGCGGATCACATCGGTGCCCGCAGGGATATCGAAGGTGAAGCGGCCGGGGTCCATCCCTTCGTTCATGCGTACGTTATCGAAGCCGATGGCGGTGCGCTGCCCGGTGCTGTCGGTCATCTGCAGCATGGCCAGCGCCTCGCCGCGGAAGGTCATCTTCAGCTCCTCGAACAGGGTGTCGGGATCCTTCGGCACCAGGATGAAGGTCTCGCTGGCCCCCTGCTGCTGACGGGTGACCTCGTAGCTGTCGGTCAGCTCGTCGGCGCTGCCGGAGAGCAGCAGGGCCGGGGTGTGGGTCACGCGCTGATCGAGCGGCTGCACCGTGGCCTGCTCGAGGTCGGGATCGTAGAGGATGACCTCCTCGCCACCGGAGACCACCAGCTGCTCGTAGGGCGCTTCCACCTCCCAGCGGAACTTGCCGGGACGCGACAGCCACATGCGGCCGCTCGCCTCCTGCAGGCGCTGGCCGCTGCCGTCGAGGATCTGCTGTTCGAAGTCGGCCGCGTAGGTCCGCAGCGGCTCGAGAATCGCCGCCAGGCGATCGGCGCCTTCGCTGGCCAGGGCCGACATCGGCACGGCCAGCGTCATGGTCAGCGCGGCGAGGGTCTTCTTCATGCTCATCGTCTCTGTCTCCCTGGACGGGTCCATCATGGCATCCTGACACTCGGACCGGACAAGCCCCGACGGGTTGCACGCCCGTCGCAGGCTTTCATCATTGCTGCATGATTGCGGCGCATCAGTCGCTCACCGGGGGCGGCGCCAGCACCTCGCGGGCGCCGTTGGTGCCCATGGTGGAGACCACGCCGGCCATCTCCATCGATTCGACCAGGCGCGCCGCCCGGTTATAGCCGATCTTGAAGCGCCGCTGGACGGCCGAGATGGAGGCCCGCCGCGACTCCGTCACGAACTGCACCGCCTCGTCGTAGAGCGCGTCCTGCTCGGCATCGCCGTCGCCACCACCGCCCTCGGCCTCGAGCCCGGCCAGGGCCTCGGCGGAGACGCCGCCGGAGAGGATCTCGTCGATGTACTCCGGCTCCCCGCGACGCTTCCAGTCCTCGACTACCCGATGTACCTCGTCGTCGTCGACGAAGGCGCCGTGCACGCGGGTCGGCATACCGGAGCCGGCGGGCAGATAGAGCATGTCACCGTGACCCAGCAGGTTCTCGGCGCCGCCCTGATCGAGGATGGTGCGCGAATCGACCCGCGAGGAGACCTGGAAGGCCATGCGGGTGGGGATGTTGGCCTTGATCAGACCGGTCACCACGTCCACCGAGGGGCGCTGGGTGGCAAGAATCAGGTGGATGCCGGCGGCACGGGCCTTCTGCGCCAGGCGCGCGATCAGCTCCTCGACCTTCTTGCCGACGATCATGAACATGTCGGCGAACTCGTCGATCACCACCACGATGTAGGGCAGCTTCTCGAGCACCGGCGGGGCCTGGTGCATCTCCCAGGGCTGCGGCTCCCACAGCGGGTCGGCCACCTGGGCGCCGGCCCGCTCGGCCTCGTCGAGCTTGGCGTTGAAGCCGGCGATGTTGCGCACGCCCATGGCGGCCATCAGCTTGTAGCGCCGCTCCATCTCGGCGACGCACCAGCGCAGGGCGTTGGCCGCCTCCTTCATGTCGGTGACCACCGGCGCCAGCAGGTGCGGGATGCCGTCGTAGACCGACAGCTCCAGCATCTTGGGGTCGACCATGATCATGCGCACCTCGTCGGGCGTCGCCTTGAGCAGCATGGAGATCAGCATGGCGTTGACGCCCACCGACTTGCCCGAGCCGGTGGTGCCGGCCACCAGCAGGTGGGGCATCTTGCCGAGGTTGGCCACCACCGGGCCGCCGCCGATGTCCTGACCGAGCGCCAGGGTCAGCGCCGAGGCCTCGTGCTGGTAGCGGTCGGAATCGATCACCTCGCGCAGGCGGATCATCGCCCGGTGCGGGTTGGGGATCTCGATGCCCACGGTGGGCCGACCCGGGATCACCTCGACCACCCGCACGCTCTTCACCATCAGCGAGCGCGCCAGGTCCTTGGCCAGGTTGCTGATCTTGGAGACCTTCACCCCGGCCGCCGGCTTGATCTCGAAGCGCGTGATCACCGGCCCCGGCCAGGTGTCGACCACCTCGGCCCGGACGCCGTACTCGCGCAGCCGCGTCTCGAGCAGCTCGGCCATCTCGGCCAGCTGCTGCTCGGAATAGTTGCGCTGCTGAGGCTCCGGCGGCGTCAGCAGGCGCATGCTCGGCAGCTCGCCATCGGGCTCCGGCAGGTCGTCGAACATCGGTCGCTGACTCTGCAGGTGCTCCACGGTCCACAGCGCCGGTCCGTCCGGTTCGTCGGCGGCCTCGCGCGCCTGCTCGGCGCTCGCCACCCGGGGCGCGTCGTCATCCGTGACAGGCATAACGTCGTCCACGACCGGCTCATCCTCCTCCTCGGCGGGATCGGGAGGCGCCACGCCAGGATCACGCCGCTCCGGCGTCCCGGCGGAATCGTGCACATCCTCGCGGCCTGCGCGAGAGGTGTCGCGTGTCGCCTCGGGGGCTTCACGAACCCTATGCGAGGAGAGGTACGGCTCCGAGGCCTCCTCGTCGAACTCAGCGTCATCGCCCTGCCAGTCGGCGAGCCGTGGCTCGTGTCGCCGGGAGTCGCGGGCAGGCGAGTGCGGCGAGGCTCCCGAGGAGGCGCGCGCCACGGGCGGCGCGTCGAGGTCGTCGGCGTCCTCCTGGGTATCGCTGCGCGAGGCGTCATGAGCGTCGACGGACGAGTCGAGCGGGCCATCCAGGCGCTCATCATCACGATGCGCCCGCAGGGCCGGCCCCTGCCAGGCCGGCATCACCTCATCGTCATCGGGCAGCACCGGCTCGGGAATCGTCTCCGGCCGGCGCCGCTCGCCTGGCGCCTCGGCGTCATGGCCTCGCGTATCGAGGCGTTCATCACGCGTCCGAGGCGCGGCGGGCGAGCGCGTCGCCTCGGCAGTGGGCTCGGCTCGCGGCGCACGGGCACGCTCGGGCGCGTCGACCTCGGTGGAGACGCGCGCGGGCGGCGCCTCGCGGCGCGGTGCCTCGGGAGGGGTGACGTCGACCCGCGGCTCCTGCGCCATGCGCGCCGTGTAGGCGGCCTCGGGGCGCTTGGCCGAGGGCGTACGCGCGGGCACATCCCAGGGGATATCGGTCTCACCGTCATCGCCGAAGCCGGGGTCGGTCGCCAGGGTCGGCGCGTCATCGCGGCGCCGGCCGCCGCCCAGCCGCCGCCACCAGGAAGGCCGCTCGTCGACCTCTTCGGAGCTTGCGGACGGCGCCTCGGCGGCCCTGGTCTCGCGCTCCTGCTGGTCGAGGTCGCGGCGTTCGACGCGTCGCTCCCGTGCCAGCCCGAACCGGTCGACCACCCAGCGCCACCCCAGCAGGCTTCGACGTCCCAGCTCGTCCATCACCGTCAACCAGGAGAGGCCGGTGAACAGGGGAAAGCCACAGAGCATGGCCGCCACGGAGAGCAGGCCGGTGCCGCCCGCGCCCACCAGGGGCAGCAGCGCACCGACCAGTCCCTCACCGAGGATGCCGCCCGTCGAGTAGGGCAAGGGACCATCGGGACGATAGAAGTGCAGTGCTCCCAGGGTGGTCGTGCCCAGCAACAGCAGCACCAGCCCCCCGCAGCGCACCGCCAGGGCGGTGGGATCCCACTCGAAGCGCACCTGCCGCGAGCGGATCAGCCACCAGGCGGCGAACCCCAGCATGCCGGGCCACCACAGGGCGCTGACGCCGAACAGCGAGTAGAGCACATCGGCGAGCCAGGCGCCGATGGCGCCCATCCAGTTGGCGACCTCGGTCTCCGGGCCGCTGCTCGACCAGCCGGGGTCGTCCCCACGGAAGCTGTAGAGCGCCAGCAGCAGGAACACGCAGGCGGCCAGCAGGATGATCACCACACCCTCGCGGGTCGCCCCCTGCAGCCGCAGGCCGACGCGCTTGGCCGTTTCCCTGGCATTCTCCGCCGTCGCCCGACGCGACGAGGACCTTTTCTTGACACTCAAGCGGCCACCTCCCTTGCGCCCACATGGCGTATTGCGGATGTCATGGGCATCAATCATACCGAGCAAGCGCTCACCATCACAGGGGCCGGCATGCCTTGAGCCCTGCCCCACGGCGCGGCAGACTGGGCGAGCCGCTAACGAGGAAGAGGCCCATGCTGCCCTGGCTACCCGCCCACGCCGTCCATTTCCCCCCCGTCGAGTCCGCGCTGCGCGATCCCGACGGCCTGCTGGCCGCGGGCGGCGCGCTGACCCCGGCCTGGCTGCTGGCCGCCTATCGCCACGGCATCTTCCCCTGGTTCGGCGACGATCAGCCAATCCTCTGGTGGAGCCCGGACCCCCGAATGGTACTGGTGCCCGGCGAGGTCCGCGTGCGAAGAAGCCTCGCCAAGCGGCTGCGCAACGCCGGATTCACGGTTACCGCCGACCGCGCCTTCGAGGCGGTGATGGCGGCCTGCGCGGCCCCGCGCGACGGCCAACCGGGCACCTGGATCACCGACGAGATGCGCACGGCCTATGGCCAACTGCACGCGCTGGGGGCGGCCCACTCCGTGGAGGTATGGCGCGACGATGCCCTGGTCGGCGGCCTCTACGGTATCGCGCTGGGACCGGTGTTCTTCGGCGAATCGATGTTCTCCCGCGTACCCGACGCCTCCAAGGTCGCCCTGGTGCAGCTGGCCCGGGCCATGGCCGCCGGCGACGGCCGGCTGATCGACTGTCAGATGCACACCGGCCACCTGGCGAGCCTCGGCGCCCGGGATATCGCCCGCCGCGAGTTCATCGACTATCTTGATCAGTGGCTGGGTGAACCCGCGCATGGCGGCCGGGAAGCAGCCGTGAGCATGCCGGCACCCACCTGGTCCTTCGCCACGATCGGCACCGCAGGATGACCGGGCCGGGGATTCCCGGGAGTATGATGCAGAGGAGATGGCAGCCTTGAGCAGCAACGCCCCCCGACAGCCGGTCAGGGACCTGCGCTTCTTCCTGACCGTGCCCCACGCCTGCAGCTACCTGGCGGGCCGTGAGGCGACCACGCTGTTTCTCGACCCCCAGGAGGCGCCGGGCCAGGGCGTCTACGACGCCCTGGCGCTGCTCGGCTTTCGTCGCAGCGGCCGTCACCTCTATCGTCCGCACTGCGATGCCTGCAACGCCTGCATCTCCGTGCGCATCCCGGTAGAAGAGTTCTCACCGAGCCGAACCCAGCGCAAGCTGATGAACCGCAATGCCGATCTCAGCCTGCACGTGCGCCCCGCCCTCTTCGATGCCGAGCACTATGCGCTCTATGCGCACTACGTCAGGACCCGCCACGCCGATGGCGACATGTACCCGCCGAGCCACGAGCAGTACCGCACCTTCCTGACCCTCGACCAGCCCTATGCCCGGCTGCTGGAGTTTCGCCTCGACGGGCGACTGGTGGCCGTCTCGGCCTTCGATCAGCTCGAGCACGGCCTCTCGGCCATCTACACCTTCTTCGATCCCGCACCCGAGCTGGAGCGCCGCTCCCTGGGCACCCTGGCCGTGCTGTGGCTGGTGCGTCGCGCCCTCGATCAGGGGCTCCCGCATGTCTATCTCGGCTACTGGATCCGCGAGTGTCGCAAGATGACCTACAAGCAGGCCTTCCAGCCGCTGGAGATGCTCGACGGTCGCCACTGGCGACGCCTGATCACGACGCGATAGGCACAGGCGAGCCAGGGTTCCTTTGCCATGACGGGCGGCATGCGGCACAATATCGCGCTATCCTGTCGGCACGGGTGGCCCAGCCGTGACATCGCGCCGCCTGTTTTTTGTCATCATCAGCGAGGAACCGCCTATATGGCACGTGAAGACCATATCGAAATGGAAGGCGTCGTCGTCGATACCCTTCCCAACACTACGTTCCGCGTCGAACTCGAGAACGGCCACGTGGTGACCGCCCATATCTCCGGCAAGATGCGCAAGCACTATATCCGCATCCTTACCGGCGACAAGGTCAAGGTCGAACTGACCCCCTACGACCTGTCCAAGGGCCGCATCGTCTACCGCGCCCGCTGAGCGTCGATCGGGCCATCAGGCCCGGACGCCGCTCGAGTGTCGGCCGCCTTCGCGTCCGCCACCTCCTCCCGCATCACGCCCGAGCGAACAACGCCCCGTCCGAAGACAGGGCGCTGTGATGGATTAGCCGACCGAGTTCCCGTCAGGGCGCGTCGGCCAGCTCCGACTCCGTGGCCAGGTGCAGCTCGCCGGCTTCCACGCTGACGTGCACCACGCCGCCGTGTTCGGCGAGCTCGCCGAACAGGATCAGCTCGGCTAGCGGCTTCTTGAGCTGCTCCTGAATCAGGCGAGCCATCGGGCGTGCCCCCATGTCGGGGTCGTAGCCCTTCTCGGCCAGCCACTCCCGCGCCGCATCGTCCACGTCCAGCTGAACCCGCTTTTCGTCGAGTTGCGCCTGCAGCTCCACCAGGAACTTGTCCACCACGTTGCGCACCACCGAAGTGGGCAGGGCGTGGAACTGGATGATGCCGTCCAGGCGGTTGCGGAACTCCGGCGAGAAGGTCTTGCGGATCACCTCCATCGCATCGGTGGAATGGTCCTGGCTCTGGAAGCCGATGGAGCGCCGCGTGGCCTGCTCGACCCCGGCATTGGAGGTCATGATCAGGATCACGTGACGGAAGTCCGCCTCGCGACCGTTGTTGTCGGTCAGGCGACCGTGATCCATGACCTGCAGCAGCAGGTTGAAGACCTCGGGGTGCGCCTTCTCGATCTCGTCGAGCAGCAGCACGCAGTGAGGCTGCTTGGTGATCGCCTCGGTGAGCAGCCCGCCCTGGTCATAGCCGACGTAGCCGGGAGGCGCACCGATCAGCCGCGACACGGTGTGGCGCTCCATGTACTCGGACATGTCGAAGCGCACCAGCTCGATGCCCATGATGTGCGAGAGCTGGCGGGCCACCTCGGTCTTGCCCACCCCGGTCGGACCGGCGAACAGGAAGCTGCCCACCGGCTTGTCCGGGGACTTGAGGCCGGCCCGCGACAGCTTGATCGCCGCGGCGAGACTGTCGATGGCTTCGTCCTGGCCGAACACCAGCATCTTGAGATCGCGATCGATATTGGCCAGCAGCTTGCGATCGGAGCTCGAGACGCTTTTCGGCGGAATCCGCGCGATGGAGGCCACCACCGCCTCGACCTGATCCACGTCGATGGTGTCGACGCGCACCTCCGGCGGCAGCAGGCGCTGATGGGCGCCGGCCTCGTCGATCACGTCGATGGCCTTGTCGGGCAGGTGACGGTCGTTGATGTAGCGATCCGACAGCCGTGACGCGCTCTCCAGGGCCGCATCGGTGTACTTCAGCTGGTGATGCTCCTCGAAGCGCGAGCGCAGGCCCTTGAGAATCCGGGTGGTGTCCTCCACCGAGGGCGCCATCACGTCGACCTTCTGGAAGCGCCGAGCCAGGGCGCGGTCCTTCTCGAAGATGCCGCGATACTCCTGGAAGGTGGTGGAGCCGATGCAGCGCAGCTCGCCCGAGGAGAGCAGCGGCTTGAGCAGGTTGGAGGCATCCATCACTCCGCCGGAGGCGGCGCCCGCGCCGATCACCGTGTGGATCTCGTCGATGAACAGGATGGCGTTGGGCTGCTTGCGCAGCTCAGCCAGCAGGTTCTTCAGGCGCTTCTCGAAGTCGCCGCGGTACTTGGTGCCGGCCAGCAGCGCGCCCATGTCCAGCGAATAGACCACGGCGTCGCTGATCACCTCGGGCACGTCCTCCTCGACGACGCGCTTGGCCAGCCCCTCGGCGATGGCGGTCTTGCCGACCCCGGCCTCGCCCACCAGCAGCGGGTTGTTCTTGCGGCGCCGCGCCAGGATCTGCACCACGCGCTCGAGTTCATGGTCACGACCGATCAGCGGATCGATCTTGCCCATCCTCGCCTGTTCGTTGAGGTTGGTGGCGTAGCTGGTCAAGGGGTTGGAGCCTGTCTCGTTCCCGCCCTCCTCGGCATCCTCGGCCTCGGGCGAGGGCGAAGACGGGCTCTGGCCGTGGCCGGCCACCTTGGAGATGCCGTGGGCGATGTAGTTGACGGCATCGACCCGCGCCACGTTCTGCTGCTTGAGGAAGTAGACCGCCTGGCTCTCCTGTTCGGAGAAGATCGCCACCAGCACGTTGGCGCCGGTAACCTCGCTCTTGCCGGACGACTGGACATGGAAGACCGCGCGCTGCAACACACGCTGGAAACCCAGGGTCGGCTGCGTCTCGCGGTCGGACTGATCCTCTGGAATCAGCGGCGTGGTGGAATTGATGAAATCCTGCAGGTCGGACCGCAGCTTATCGAGATTGGCCCCGCAGGCGCGCAGCACATCCGCCGCCGAGGCATTGTCGAGAAGCGCCAGCAGCAGGTGCTCCACGGTCATGAACTCGTGGCGCTTGGAGCGAGCCACGGTGAAGGCCGTGTTCAGGGTCAGTTCAAGTTCTTTACTCAGCATGGCAGTCCCCTTCTCGCCGCTCAGGGCTTCGCGTCGGATCGTTCATGGTCCGGCATCATCAACATTCGGGTACAAACGGTGGCGTTGCAAGTCCCGCCTCAACGCTGACCGTCGTACTCCCTCCTCGACCATGCCGCTCAGTCCGCCGCCTCGATGTCGCACAGCAGCGGATGCTGACACTCTCTTGCATATTGATTGACCTGATGGCTTTTGGTTTCCGCGATGTCGTGAGTAAAGACGCCACAGGTCGCCTTGCCGCGGGTGTGAACGGTCAACATGACCTGCACCGCCGTCTCGCTGTCCATATGAAAGAAGGTCTGCAGCACCTCGACCACGAACTCCATGGGCGTGAAGTCGTCGTTGTGCAGCACCACCTTGTACATGGAAGGGCGTGCAACCTCCGGGTCGGCGTGCTGCACCGCCAGGTCGCCATCCCCTTCCTCGGCCCCTCCGGGACCACGGGGGCCGGGCGTTTCCGGGCCCGGCGGTCGCGTCATGCCTCCCGTCGGGAAGGCCTGCCACGTTCGCCATATCACCTCATCGTCTCTACTGAACATAAGAGCCACTATCCATCTCGACAAGCCGCGCGCCGCCGATCATCTCAACCGTGATTGGACGCCGCCGCGCCGGCAGGGTTCATCGCCATCATTGGTTATCGGGCTATCCGAACGCAAAGGGCCCCCGTTCGCCTGACGGCGGACGGGGGCCCCGTGTTCAGCGTCGCGACTTACATCTTACATGTTGTCGGCGACGGCCTGGCCGAACTCGGAGCACTTAAGCAGCTTGGCATCGTCCATCTGGCGATGGAAGTCATAGGTGACCTCGCCCTTGGAGATGGCCTTCTCCATGCCCTTGAGCACCAGGTCGGCGGCCTCGGTCCAGCCCATGTGACGCAGCATCATCTCGGCGGAGAGGATCAGCGAGCCCGGGTTGACCTTGTCCTGGCCGGCGTACTTCGGTGCGGTGCCGTGGGTGGCCTCGAACATGGCCACGGCGTCGGAGAGGTTAGCGCCCGGCGCGATGCCGATGCCGCCCACTTCCGCCGCCAGGGCGTCGGAGATGTAGTCGCCGTTCAGGTTCAGGGTGGCGATGACGTCGTACTCGGCCGGACGCAGCAGGATCTGCTGCAGCATCGCGTCGGCGATGACGTCCTTGATGACGATCTCCTTGCCGTTGTTCGGGTTCTTCATGGTCATCCACGGACCGCCGTCGAGGAGTTCGGCACCGAACTCCTCCTTGGCGAGCTCGTAGCCCCAGTCCTTGAAGGCCCCCTCGGTGAACTTCATGATATTGCCCTTGTGCACCAGGGTCAGCGACTCACGGTCGTTGTCGATGGTGTATTGCAGGGCCTGACGCACCAGACGCTTGGTGCCCTCGACGGAGACCGGCTTGACGCCGATGCCGCAGTTCTCGGGGAAACGGATGTTCTGGACCCCCATCTCCTCGCGCAGGAACTTGATGACCTTGTCGGCTTCCGGGCTGCCGGCCTTCCACTCGATACCGGCGTAGATGTCCTCGGAGTTCTCGCGGAAGATCACCATGTCCACGTCGGCCGGCTTCTTGACCGGGCTCGGCACGCCCTCGAACCAGCGCACGGGACGCTGGCAGACGTAGAGGTCGAGCTTCTGGCGCAGCGCGACGTTCAGGGAGCGGATACCACCGCCCACCGGCGTGGTCAGCGGGCCCTTGATGGAGACGACAAAATCCTTGACGGCTTCCAGGGTCTCTTCCGGCAGCCAGGTGTCGGGATCGTAGACCTGAGTGGCCTTCTCGCCGGCATAGACCTCCATCCAGTGGATCTTGCGCTCGCCGTTATAGGCATGCTGCACGGCAGCGTCGATGGCGATCTTCATGGCCGGCGTCACGTCGATACCGATGCCGTCACCCTCGATGAACGGAATGATCGGCTCGTTCGGCACGTTCAGGGTGTTGTCGGCGTTGACCGTGATCTTGTTGCCGCCTTCGGGGACGACGATTTTCTGGAACCCCATGGAGAACTCCCCTGTCTGGTCTGTTCGATAATGGACGCAGCATATCATCGGCCCTCGCCCCGGATTAAGCTACGGTACTTTTGTCGACAATCTTGTTACACTCGTTTCCCGCTCGCCGGGGCGCTCTGCGCGCACCCGCTCCACGCCCACGAAGTGACCAGAGAGATCAACGTCCCATGTCCCAGACGCCGAAGATTATCTACACGTTCACCGACGAAGCGCCTGCGCTGGCGACCCACTCGCTGCTGCCGATCATCGACGCCTTCACCGACGCTGCCGGTATCGACGTGGAAACTCGCGACATCTCCCTGGCGGCACGGATTCTCTCGCTGTTTCCCGACTACCTGGCCGAGGATCAGCGCGTCGAGGATCACCTGGCCGAACTGGGCGCCCTGGCCAAGACGCCGGAAGCCAACATCATCAAGCTGCCCAACATCAGCGCCTCCATGCCGCAGCTTCACGAGGCGATCAAGGAGCTGCAGGGACAGGGCTATCCGCTGCCGGACTACCCGTACGAGCCGAAGAACGACGAAGAGCGAGACATCCAGGCGCGCTACGGCAAGGTCAAGGGGAGTGCCGTCAACCCGGTGCTGCGTGAAGGCAACTCCGATCGCCGTGCGCCGAAGGCCGTCAAGGCCTATGCCCGCAAGTACCCGCATCACATGGGCGAGTGGAGCCAGGCCTCGCGCAGCCACGTCTCCCACATGCACGGCGGCGACTTCTACCACGGCGAGAAGTCGATGACCCTGGATCGCCCGCGCAAGGTGAAGATGGAGCTGATCAACGACAGCGGCCAGGCGCACGTGCTCAAGCCCGAGATCTCGCTGCAGGAAGGCGAGGTCATCGACAGCATGTTCATGAGCAAGAAGGCGCTGCTCGAGTTCTACGAGCGGGAGATCGAGGATGCGCGCCAGACCGGCGTGATGTTCTCCCTGCACGTCAAGGCGACGATGATGAAGGTCTCGCACCCCATCGTGTTCGGCCACTGCGTGAAGATCTTCTACAAGGACGCCTTCGAGAAGCACGGCGAGCTGTTCGAGGAGCTGGGCGTCGACGTCAACAACGGCATCGCGAACCTCTACGAGAAGATCGACACTCTGCCCGAGACCCAGCGCGAGGAGGTCATCCGCGACCTGCACGCCTGTCACGACCAGCGGCCGGAACTGGCGATGGTCGACTCGGCCCGCGGCATCACCAACTTCCACTCGCCCAGCGATGTGATCGTGGACGCCTCGATGCCGGCCATGATTCGTGCCGGCGGCAAGATGTACGGCGCCGACGGCCGCCTCAAGGACGTCAAGGCGGTAATGCCGGAGTCGACCTTCGCGCGCATCTATCAGGAGATGATCAACTTCTGCAAGTGGAATGGCGCTTTCGACCCGGCCACCATGGGCACCGTGCCCAACGTCGGCCTGATGGCCCAGAAGGCCGAGGAGTACGGCTCTCACGACAAGACCTTCGAGGCCCCGGAGAACGGTGTCGCCAACATCACCGACCTGGAGACCGGCGAAGTGCTGCTCTCCCAGACCGTCGAAGAGGGCGATATCTGGCGGATGTGCCAGGTCAAGGATGCGCCGATCCGCGACTGGGTGAAGCTCGCCGTGGAGCGCTGCCGCGACTCCGGCATGCCGGCCGTGTTCTGGCTCGACCCCTACCGTCCGCACGAGAATGAGCTGATCAAGAAGGTCAGGACCTACCTCGCCGAGCACGACACCGAGGGTCTCGACATCCAGATCATGTCCCAGGTCAGGGCCATGCGCTACACCCTCGAGCGCGTCGTGCGCGGCCTCGACACCATCTCGGTGACCGGCAACATCCTGCGCGACTACCTCACCGACCTGTTCCCGATCCTGGAGCTGGGCACCAGCGCCAAGATGCTCTCCATCGTGCCGCTGATGGCCGGCGGCGGCATGTTCGAGACCGGCGCCGGCGGCTCGGCGCCCAAGCACGTGCAGCAGCTCCTCGAGGAGAACCACCTGCGCTGGGACAGCCTCGGCGAGTTCCTCGCCATGGGCGCCTCCCTGGAGCATCTCGCCAAGCAGTTCGGCAATCCGCGTGCGACCCTGCTGGCCGAGGCGCTGGACAAGGCCACCGGCGAGTTCCTCGAGCACAACAAGTCGCCCTCCCGCAAGGCGGGCGAGCTGGACAACCGCGGCAGCCACTTCTATCTGGCCCTCTACTGGGCCCAGGCCCTGGCGGCCCAGGACGAGGACGCGGACCTCAAGGCACTCTTCGCCCGCCTGGCCGAGACGCTGACGGCCAACGAGGCGACCATCCTCGAGGAGCTCAACGGCGTGCAGGGACAACCCGTGGACATCAAGGGCTACTACCATGCCGACGCCGAGCTGGCGCGTGCCGTCATGCGCCCGAGCAAGACCCTGAACGAGGCCCTGGCGCTGGTCGCCCAGGACTGAAGGTAGCACCCCGAGGCAACCCGCCGCCCCTTGCGGGCGGCCCCTCCGGCTCCCCTCCGCCCCTTGGCGGAGGGGAGCCGTTGCGTTGTAGCATCAGACATTGCTCAGCGTCAGGCGCTCGGTATAGTGGAAAGAGACGATGAACCTTTACCTGTTGAACAAGCCCTACCGCATGCTCTCCCAGTTCACCGACCGCCGTGTCGATGGAGAGGAGCGTCGCGCCACCCTGGCCGATGTCATCTCGGTGCCGGACATCTACGCCGCCGGGCGACTGGACTTCGATTCTGAGGGGCTCTTGCTGCTCAGCGACGATGGCGCACTGATCCACCGCATCAGCGACCCCCGGCACAAGCAGCCCAAGACCTACCGCGTGCAGGTGGAGGGCACCCCCGACGATGCCGCCCTGAAGGCGCTGCGCGACGGTGTCACCCTCAAGGATGGCCGGACTCGGCCGGCGAAGGTCAGGCAGCTCGCCTCGAGCGAGCTGCCCGAGCGCACCCCGCCCCTGGATCCCAGACGCCATCCCGTCACCACTTGGCTGGAGCTGACCATCACCGAGGGACGCAACCGCCAGGTACGGCGCATGACCGCCCACGTCGGCCACCCGACCCTGCGCCTGGTGCGCGTGGCCATCGGCCCCTGGCGGCTCGACGGCCTGGCGCCCGGAGAGTGGCGCCGCGAGACCCTGCATGCCCCCAAACCGCCGGCCCAGCGCCGCCGCCCGCCGAGGAGACGCCCATGAGCCGCTGGCACCCCTTCATCACCGTAGCCACCGTGGTGGAGCGCGCCGGCCGTTTCCTCATCGTCGAGGAGGACCGCGGCGGGCCCGAGACCCTGTTCAACCAGCCCGCCGGCCACCTGGAACCCGACGAGCGCATTCGCGACGCCGCCCTGCGTGAGCTGCGCGAGGAGACCGCCTGGCAGGTCGGCATCACCGACTACCTCGGCATGTACGTCTACCACACGCCCGACGGCCTGACCTTTCACAGCCACGGCTTCTTCGGCATGGCGCTGGCACACCTCGGCAACGAGCTGGACCCGGCCATCCATGCGGTGCACTGGCTGACCCTGGAGGAGCTCGAGGCGCTGGAGCGCGAGGGCCGCCTGAGAAGCCCCCTGGTGATGCGGCGCATCCGCGATGCGCTGGCGAGCCGCTTCTACCCCATGGACGTGATCCACGAGCGATAAGCGGCGAGCTACAAGCGCCGAATACGAGAGATAAAGTGCTGAGCTAAAAATGCCGAGACCCGAGCGGCGCCGGGGATAGGTCGAAGCGGGGGTCCTTTTCCATGGAAGGAAAAGGTAGCGCACAGGGAGGTATTCACAGCGCCCCAGCGATGGTCCGGCACACCGGGAGCTGTCGCCGGGAAAGCCGCGAAGTGCAAGCAACGAACCGTCATCCAGATCGCCTCTCGGCGCCTGACGCCCACATCATGTATAATCCCAGCCCATTTTGACACTCAATCCGAGAGCGCCCATGACCGCCACCACAGGCAAGGTGATCGTCGGCATGTCCGGCGGCGTCGACTCCTCCGTGTCCGCCCTGCTGCTGCTCGAGCAGGGGTACGAGGTCGAAGGCCTGTTCATGAAGAACTGGGACGAGGACGACGGCACGGAGTACTGCACCGCCAAGGAGGACCTGGCGGATGCCGAGGCCGTCTGCCAGAAGCTCGGCATCCCGCTGCACACCGCCAACTTCGCCGCCGAGTACTGGGACAACGTCTTCGAGCACTTCCTGGCCGAGTACCAGGCGGGCCGCACCCCGAACCCGGACATCCTCTGCAACCGCGAGATCAAGTTCAAGGTGTTCCTCGAGTACGCCGAGATGCTCGGTGCCGAGAAGATCGCCACCGGTCACTATGTCCGCGAGGCGGTGCGTGACGGTCATCCGCGCCTGCTCAAGGGGCTCGATCCCAACAAGGACCAGAGCTACTTCCTGCACGCCGTGCCGGAGGCCGCCATCGCCCGCACCCTCTTCCCGGTGGGCGAGCTCGAGAAGCCCGAGGTGCGCGCCATCGCCGAGCGCCACGGCCTGGTCACCGCGCGCAAGAAGGACTCGACCGGCATCTGCTTCATCGGCGAGCGCCGCTTCAGCGATTTCCTCAAGCAGTACCTGCCCGCCCAGCCGGGGGTGATCGAGACGCCCGAGGGCGAGGTGATCGGCGAGCACATGGGGCTGATGTACTACACCCTGGGCCAGCGCCAGGGGCTTGGCATCGGCGGGCTCACCGATCACCCGGACGCCCCCTGGTACGTGGCCGCCAAGGATCTCACGCGCAACGTGCTCGTCGCCGTGCAGGGCAAGCACCACCCGCTGCTCTATACCGACAGCCTGGCCACCGAGGCCATGGACTGGGTGGCCGGCGAGCCGCCCGCCGCCGAGGGTCGCCTTACCGCCAAGACCCGCTACCGCCAGGCCGACGTGCCCTGCACGTTCCACACGCGAGAGGATGGCGGCGTCGAGGTGCGCTTCGACGACCCCCAGCGCGCCGTGACGCCGGGGCAGTCGCTGGTCCTCTACGACGGCGATATCTGCCTCGGCGGCGGCGTGATCCGCACCACCTGGAACGCCACGGAGCCCGGCCAATGACCGCCTCGACCCCGATCCACCGCGCCCCGGAGACACCGGCCGCCCGCCAGGCCCTGGCGCTGGCCGGGGTCTTCCAGGCCGCCAGCCAGGTCGACGAGCTCGCCCGCACCGGGCAGACCGACCAGCGCGCGTGGGAGACCCTGATCCGCGCCACCCTGGACACCAACCCAGAGAGCTTCGAGGCGATCTACGGCGGCCACCCCAACAACCTGCGCCAGGGCCTCGAGGTGCTCGAGGGCGTGGTAGGCCGCAAGCAGGTCAATCCGGTAGTGCTGCGCTACGGTTTCTCGCTGCTGATGCTGATGAACCAGCTGCGCTCCAACGACGCCATGATGGACGATCTGGGGACGCGCCTGACGCGCATCCAGGGTCAGGCCGAGCACTTCGACGCCACCCATGAGAACGTCATCTCGAGTCTCGGCGAGGCCTACCAGCAGACGCTCTCGACGCTCAAGACGCGCATCGTCGTTCAGGGCGACCCCTCGCTGCTGCAGAGCCGCATGATGCCGGAGCGCGTGCGCGCCATCCTGCTCGCCGGCATCCGCTTCGCCCTGCTCTGGCATCAGCAGGGGGGCCGGCGCTGGAAGCTGGTCTTCCAACGCGGCGCCCTGAAGAAAGCCCTGGACCAGCTGGGCTGATCCGCCTTTTCATTACCCCCGTGACCACCCCTTGATCGGAATCCGACCCATGCAAGCCGCTCCCCTGCCCCTCTCCGCCCTCACCGCTCTCTCTCCCGTCGATGGCCGCTACGAGTCCAAGGCCGCCGCCCTGCGCGAGCACTTCAGCGAGTTCGGCCTGATCCGCGCCCGGGTCATCGTCGAGATCCGCTGGCTCGAGTGCCTCGCCGAGCACCCGCAGATCACCGAGGTGCCAAGGCTCTCCGCCGAGGCCACCGCGCACCTCGAAGCCCTGCTGCGCGACTTCTCCCTGGCCGATGCCGAGCGCATCAAGGAGATCGAGCGCACCACCAACCACGACGTCAAGGCGGTGGAGTACTTCATCAAGGAGAAGATCGCCGATCAGCCGGAGCTGCATGCGGTCACCGAGTTCGTGCACTTCGCCTGCACCAGCGAGGACATCAACAACCTCTCCCACGGCGTGATGCTGACCGACGGCCTGAAGGCGCTGCTGCCGATGATGCACCAGGTCGCCGACGAGGTCGCCCGCCTGGCCCAGGAGCACGCCGCCCAGCCGATGCTCTCGCGCACCCACGGCCAGACCGCAAGCCCCACCACGCTCGGCAAGGAGATGGCCAACGTCGCCTATCGCCTGCGTCGCCAGCTCAAGCAGATCGAGGCGGTCGAGATCTTCGGCAAGATCAACGGCGCGGTGGGCAACTACAACGCCCACCTCACCACCTACCCCGAGGTGGACTGGGAGGCCAATGCCCAGAGCTTCGTCGAGGGCCTGGGCCTGACCTTCAACCCCTACACCACCCAGATCGAGCCCCACGACTACATCGCCGAGCTGTTCGACGCGGTCTGTCGCTTCAACACCATCCTCATCGACTTCGACCGTGACGTCTGGGGCTACATCTCGCTGGGCTACTTCAAGCAGCGCACCGTGGCCGGCGAGATCGGTTCCTCGACCATGCCGCACAAGGTCAACCCGATCGACTTCGAGAACTCCGAGGGCAACCTGGGGCTTGCCAACGCGATCCTCGGCCACCTCGCCCAGAAGCTGCCAATCTCCCGCTGGCAGCGCGACCTCACCGACTCCACGGTGCTGCGCAACCTCGGCGTGGGCCTGGCCTACGGCATGATCGCCTACCAGGCCTCGCTGAAGGGCATCTCCAAGCTCGAGGCCAACCCGGTGCGCCTGGCCGAGGACCTCGACAACAGCTGGGAAGTGCTCGCCGAGCCGATCCAGACCGTGATGCGCCGCTACGGCATCGAGAAGCCCTACGAGAAGCTCAAGGAGCTGACCCGCGGCAAGCGCATCGACCAGACCGGCTTCGCCGCCTTCATCGACACCCTCGAACTGCCCGCCGAGGTCAAGAGCGAGCTCAAGGCGCTCAGCCCGGCCAGCTACATCGGCAACGCCGAGGCCCAGGCGCGCAGGCTGTAAGCGCCAAGCGCCATAAGGATAAGCGGCGCCGGGGACAGGCCTGAAGAGGGTCCGATTCCAGGGAGGGAATCGGTAGCGTACAGGGAAGTATTCACAGCGCCCTCGCACAGGCCTGTCGCCGGAACAGCCGCGTCGACGCCGAGCCAGACAGCGACATGCTAGTATCCCGACAGGCGCCCGACGGCGCCTGTCGCCGTTTCACCCCTTCGCGAGCGCGAGACCATGTCACCAGACGAATCCCTCACCCTGCTCGGCGGCCTCTCTGCCGACGACTTCCTGCGCGACCACTGGCAGCGCAAGCCGCTGCTGATCCGCGGCGCCTTCCCCGACTTCCAGTGCCCCCTCGCCCCGGATGAACTCGCCGGCCTAGCCTGCGAGGAGGGCATCGAGGCCCGCCTGGTCGAGGAGCATGGCCGCGATGCAAAGGGGAATGAACGCCCCTGGCAGGTCAGCCACGGCCCCTTCGATGAGGCCACCTTCGCCCGGCTGCCGGAGCGCGACTGGACCCTGCTGGTGCAGGCTGTGGACCACTACGTGCCCGAGGTCGCCGCGCTGCTCGAGCACTTCACCTTCCTGCCGCGCTGGCGCCTCGACGACGTCATGGTCAGCTACGCGCCGCCCGGCGGCAGCGTCGGCCCCCACGTCGATCAGTACGACGTCTTCCTGCTCCAGGGCCAGGGCACCCGGCGCTGGCAGCTCGGCGGCCAGGTCCCCGACGAGGCGCCGATACTCCAGGGCATCGACCTGCGCATCCTCGAGCACTTCGAGGTCGAGGCTGACCAGGACTGGGTCCTGGAGCCGGGCGACATGCTCTACCTGCCCCCCGCCTGGGCCCACCACGGCGTCAGCCAGTCCGACGACTGCCTGACGCTCTCGGTCGGCTTCCGTGCCCCCTCGGCGGACGAGGCCATCACCTCCTACGCCGACTACCTCGGCGAGCAGCTGCCGGCCTCGAAGCGCTATGGCGACACCGGCATGGCGCCTCCGGCGGATCCCGCCGAGCTCGACGATGCCGCCGTGGCCCGCATGCGCCAGCTGATCCTCGACACCCTTGACGACCCGGCCCAGCTGGCCCAGTGGTTCGGCCGGGTGATGACCCAACCCAAGTACGCCGACCAGTTGGTGCCCACCGACACGCCGACCGAGCCCGAAGCGCTTGTTGCCGCACTACAGGAGGGCGAGCAGCTGGTGCGCAGCCCCGGCTCGCGCTTCGCCTGGCGGGCCCTCGATGAGACGCGGGCGACGCTGTTCGCCGACGGCGATGGCGTCGTGTGCGCCCTGCCACTGGCCCGCACGCTGGCCTCCGAGGCGCCCCTGGACGCGGCGCTGCTGGCCTTCGACGAGGCGCCCGCGCTGCTCGCCGCCCTGCGCGACGCCGGGAGCCTCGCCTGGACCGATGAGTTCGAGGAGTAGGCGAGTGCGGATCACGACCCTGACAGGCCCTTTGCCAGGCCACCTGACACGCCATCTGGAGAGCGAGACGCGCCATGACTGACCGGCCCCTGGAGATTCGCGAGGGCGACTGGGCGGTACTCGGCCATGAGGCCACCGAGATCCGTCGCGTCGTCTTCATCGAGGAGCAATGCGTTCCCGTCGAGGAGGAGTGGGACGGGCGCGACAGCGCCTGTCGCCACTTCCTGGCCGTGCAGGACGGCCGCCCGATAGGCACCGCGCGGCTGCTGCCGGATGCCCACATCGGCCGGGTGGCGGTGCTCGCCGAGGCGCGCGGCCGCGGCATCGGGGTGGCCCTGATGCGGGCCGCCATCGAGGCCGCTCGTCGCGACGGCCACCTTCGGGTGGAGCTCGCCGCCCAGACCCATGCCCTGGCCTTCTACGAGCGGCTGGGCTTCGAGGCCGTCGGCGGCGAGTTCATGGACGCCGGCATTGCGCACCGCAACATGCACCTCCCGCTTCAGGAGTGAGCCGAGCCCCGCCCTGCCCTCCTCGGCATTCGACTACACAAAAGGCGGCGCCCGCCGCCTTCCTGTAGTCGAGTTACAACGCCCTCTGCACCCAAGGGGGAATGGTGAACGCCCGTCATGCGGGGCCATAGTGGAACCCATGGCGAGGGCAGAAGGGGTGGTAGCTCACCCGCCCCAGCGGCGCTGAACACCGCCCCTCCACTCCTCGCCAGGGTTCGACCAAGGCCGTAGAGACAACCTCTCGGCAGTGATGGAACCTGAACACACTTCGCAGGTGCAGCATAAGGCTTTCCGGATTACAGGCTTGGCCGAATGATGCAGTTGGCGACTTTGGCGACGCGCAGCGACGGATGGCTGCGATCGCGAGATTCCACTCCTGACCTGAAGGATGGCCCCATGACGACATTCAAAGACGAACTCAAGGCACTGGCTCAACTGCGTGAAGCCCAGAAAGGCAAGTGGGACAACGTCAACCCTGAGCACGCCGCCCGCATGCGGGTACAGAACCGCTTTCAGACCGGCCTGGACATCGCCCGCTACACTGCGAAGATCATGCGCGAGGACATGGCCGCCTACGACGCCGACAGCTCCCAGTACACCCAGTCGCTGGGCTGCTGGCACGGCTTCATCGGTCAGCAGAAGCTGATCTCCATCAAGAAGCACTTCAACACCACCAAGCGCTCCTACCTCTACCTTTCCGGCTGGATGGTCGCCGCGCTGCGCTCCGAGTTCGGCCCGCTGCCCGACCAGTCCATGCACGAGAAGACCAGCGTGCCGTCGCTGATCGAGGAGCTCTACACCTTCCTGCGCCAGGCGGACACCTGGGAGCTGAACCACCTGTTCCGCGACCTGGAAGAGGCGAACAAGGCCGGTGACCAGAAGAAGGCCGACGAGCTGATCGCCAAGATCGACGACCACGAGACCCACATCGTGCCGATCATCGCTGACATCGATGCCGGCTTCGGCAACGCCGAGGCGACCTACCTGCTGGCCAAGAAGATGATCGAGGCGGGCGCCTGCTGCATCCAGCTCGAGAACCAGGTCTCCGACGAGAAGCAGTGCGGCCACCAGGACGGCAAGGTCACCGTGCCCCACGAGGACTTCATCGCCAAGATCAACGCCGTGCGCTACGCCTTCCTGGAGCTCGGCGTCGAGGACGGCGTGATCGTCGCCCGCACCGACTCCCTGGGCGCCGGCCTGACCCAGAAGATCGCCGTGACCAACGAGCCGGGCGACCTGGGCGACCAGTACAACAGCTACCTGGACGGCGACGAGATCGCTAGCGCCTCCGACATCGACAACGGCGACGTGGTGATCAAGCAGGACGGCAAGCTGGTCAAGGTCAAGCGCCTGGCCTCCGGCCTCTACCAGTTCAAGCCGGGCACCGGCGAGGACCGCGTGGTGCTCGACTGCATCACCAGCCTGCAGAACGGCGCCGACCTGCTGTGGATCGAGACCGAGAAGCCCCACGTCGGCCAGATCGCCGGCATGGTCAACCGCATCCGCGAGGTCTGCCCGGACGCCAAGCTGGTCTACAACAACTCGCCGTCCTTCAACTGGACCCTGAACTTCCGCCAGCAGGTCTTCGACGCCTGGGAGCAGGAAGGCAAGGACGTCGCCGCCTACGAGCGCGCCGACCTGATGAACGCCAAGTACGACGAGACCGAGCTTGGGCAGCTGGCCGACGAGTGGACCCGCAACTTCCAGCGCGACAGCGCCCGCGAGGCGGGGATCTTCCACCACCTGATCACCCTGCCGACCTACCACACCGCGGCCCTGTCCACCGACAACCTGGCCAAGGGCTACTTCGGCGACGAGGGCATGCTGGCCTACGTGGCAGGCGTGCAGCGCAAGGAGATCCGCGAGGGCATCGCCACCGTCAGGCACCAGGACATGGCCGGCTCCAACATCGGCGACGACCACAAGGAGTTCTTCCACGGCGAGGCGGCCCTCAAGGCCGGCGGCAAGGACAACACCATGAACCAGTTCGGCTGATGCCGCGGCCCGATCGCCTAGGGGTAATCCGCCTGGGCGATCGCCGCCCCTCATCGCAGAACCCGGGGAGGCCTTCATGGCCTCCCTTTTTCATGCGAAGGGTTTTTTGCGGATGGTTTTCTGCTGATTGTTTCCCTACTGCTCGCCTCGGCCCGGCGCTAGACTTCCCATCATCACGGCCAGAACGCTGGCCAAGCCCCCTCGCGATGGGTAGACTCATTAGCGAACACTGTCCATTAACCTTTGGCCGTCCCTGCATGGCCGAGTGTTCCTCAAGGACATCAAGGAGATCTCCTCATGAAGCGCCTTCTTCCCATACTCGCCGTGGGCGTCCTGACGCTGGCCGGTTGCGCCAACACCTCGCCCTACTCCGGCAACGTCTACAGTGGCAACCAGGCCAAGGCGGCCCAGTCCGTCACCTTCGGCACCATCACCGCCCTGCGCCAGGTCCAGATCCAGGCCGACAGCCGTGCCGGCGGGCTGATCGGCACCGGCGGCGGCGCGGTGATCGGTGGCCTGCTGGGCAACCAGGTCGGCGGCGGCTCGGGCCGCACCCTCGCCACGGCGGCCGGGGTGATCGCCGGCAGCGTCGCCGGCTCCCGGCTCGAGGAGTCCAGCAACCTGATCCCGGCCTGGGAGATCGAGATCCGCCAGGACAATGCTCAGAGCGTGGTCATCGTCCAGAAGGCCGACCAGAACTTCCAGGTGGGCCAGCGCGTGCGCATCATCGGCAGCGGATCCAGCGCCAGCGTCGCCCCCTACTGAGGGCGATGATGTCGAAGGCGGCCTGACCGGCATCAACCTGACCGGCAAAACAAAAAAGCCCGCGGAGCGATCCGCGGGCTTTTTTCAATGCGCTGGCACTGGAGGGCTGGAGGGCGCGTCAGCGGGGGCGCCTCGCCCCTCGCGGCAGGCTCCCTCTGGTCTCAGTGCTGGACCTTGTTCATGGCCCAGCCGGCCAGCTTGGCGCCGATCAGTGCCAGCACGCCGATGACGATCAGGGTGAGCAGCAGGTCGACCGGCTGCACCACGGCGGTGGCAACCAGCACCGCCAGCGCCGGACACCAGACCCAGCGGTCGTCCTCGCTGCGCAGCACGGCGGGCAGCAGCCCATCGAGCCCGCGGTTGATCGAGGCGTCCCAGCGCTTGAGCAAGAGCGTCAGGATGACGGCGAAGGCGATCAGCCAGATCAGGATCGGGGTCATGGCATTCTCCAGGAAAGGGGCGAAGGAAAAGGGGGCAGAAATCTTGATCTGCAAGGGTATCCCTGCCCGATAGACCACGCAACACTCCGAAGGTCCCTCACCGGCGGATCGGCCGGCGCGTCAGGGTGAATGCCGCTCAGGCTCGCCCTGCGCATCCTGAATTTCCTCAATGCCCCTGACAGCCGCTTGACCGGCGCGTTACCATAGTTGGCCACATGCACTCACCGAAAGGTTCTTCAATGCAGATTGCGCAGAATTCCGTTGTCGCGTTCCACTACACCCTGACCAACGACGCAGGTGAAGTGCTGGACAGCTCGGAAGGCCGCGAGCCGCTGACCTACCTCCACGGCGCCGGCAACATCATCCCGGGCCTCGAGAAGCAACTGGAAGGTCGCGCGGCTGGCGACAAGCTCCAGGCACAGGTGGCCCCGGAGGAAGGCTATGGCGAGATTCAGCCCCAGCTGGTGCAGGAAGTGCCGCGCGATGCCTTCCAGGGCGTCGAGAGCGTCGAGCCCGGCATGCAGTTCCAGGCTCAGACTCAGGGCGGCCCGCTGATGGTCACCGTGACCCAGATCGAAGGCGACACCGTCACCGTCGACGGCAACCACCCGCTCGCCGGCCAGTCCCTGAACTTCGACGTGGAAATCGCCGAAGTCCGCGAGGCCAGCGAGGAAGAGGTTGAGCACGGCCACGTGCACGGTGAGGGCGGTCACGAGCACTGATCGCATCGCCAAGAGCATGCTCATCGCCTGACGGCGAAGCCGGCATGACACGACGCGAAGGGGCAGCCATTGGCTGCCCCTTCGTCGTTTCGGGTCGACCGGATACGGGTCGACCGGATGCGGTTCGCCCGGATGCGATGCACGCATGGCCGGCCGGTCCCGCTCTCGCGGCCTCAGCGAGCGGCCTCCTGCCGGACCCGCACCGCCTTCCCATCCTCCCTCTCGAAGGCCCGCAGGGTGCGGTGGCCGCCCCATAACCGGGTGGCGGTGGTGATCAGGCAGGCCACGGCGAACAGCGTGGCGAGCAGCGCGAAGTGGTCGGGAAACAGGCAGAACACCACGAAGGCCAGCACCGTCTCGGTGCCCTCGGTCAGCCCGTGCAGGTAGTAGAACGCCTTCTGCTGGAAGCGCGGCCGCTCCAGGCCGTGACGCGTAGCCATAATGGCGAAGGCCAGAAAAGAGGTGCCCGTGCCGATGAAGGCGAACAGCAGAAAGGCCGCCGCCAGGGCATGGGCGGCCGGATCGGCCAGCGCGAAGCCGAGCACCACCGCCCCGTAGAAGACGAAATCCAGGCCGATGTCGAGAAAGCCGCCGGCATCGCTGCCCTGGCCGGAAAGCCGGGCCAGCGCCCCATCGAGCCCGTCGCCCAGCCGATTGAGCAGGATCGCGGCCAGCGCCGGCAGGTACGCCTCCAGGGCAAGCAGGGGCAGCGCCAGCATGCCGACCAGGAAGGCCGCCACCGTCACCTGGTCGGGGCGCACTCCCCATCTCGCGAGGCCCCGCGCCAGGCGCGTCAGCGGCGCCTGGGTAAGGGGCATGGTCCAGCGATCGAGCATTATTGTCCCCCTTTCCCCGTCGCTCGGTCGGCCTCTTGACCGGCGGCCTGCCCGGCCGATGGCTCGACCGCGGCCTCGGCGGCTGCCTCACCGGCTGTCTCATCCCCCCGACCGCGTCGCCAGGCGAAGTAGCGCGACAGCCAGCCCAGCACGCGCTCCGGCTTGTGGGCATTCTTCCACACCCCCGCCGTCGCCTTGACCGCCTCGCTGTGGGTCGGATAGGGATGGATGGTGCCGAGCAGCTTGTTGAGCCCGATGCCATGGGTCATGGCCAGGGTGAACTCGGCCAGCATCTCGCCCGCGCCCGGGCCGACGATGGTCGCACCCAGCAGGCGGTCACGGCCGGGCACGGTCAGCACCTTGACGAAGCCGCGGGTGTTGCCCTCGGCGATAGCCCGGTCCAGCTCGCTCAGGGCATAGCGCGTGACCTCGACCGCCACGCCCTGCTTCTGGGCCTCGCGCTCGTTGAGACCGACACGGGCCACCTCGGGGTCGGTGAAGGTGACCGCCGGCAGGGCCCGATAGCTCACGCGAAAGCGCTTGAGCTCGCCGAACAGCGCATTCACCGTGGCATGCCAGGCCTGGTGGGCACTGGCATGGGTGAGCTGGTAGGGACCGGCCACGTCGCCACAGGCCCAGACGTTGGGCAGCACGCTCTGCAGTGTGTCGTCCACGGCGAGGGTGCCGTCGCCGCGGGTCTCGACGCCCAGCGCCTCGAGGCCCAGCCCCTCGACGTTGGCCTGGCGCCCCACCGCCACCAGCAGATGGCTGAAGGGCAGCCGCTCGAGGTGCGCCTCACCGTGCTCGTCGCTGTGCTCGACCTCCAGCACGTGGCCGCCGTGATCATCGGGCAACACGCGCCGCGCCCGCGTGGCGAGGCGCACCGACACGCCCTCCTCATCCAGCCGAGCCTCGACCTCGCCGGCCACGTCTCGATCCTCCCGGGGCAGCAGCTGCTCGCCCATCTCCACCAGCGACACCCGGCTGCCCAGCCGGGCGAAGCTTTGCCCGAGCTCGCAGCCGATGGGGCCGGCGCCCAGCACCACCAGCCGCTCGGGCAGCGTCTCGAGCTGCCAGAGGTTATCCGAGGTCAGCACCTCGATGGCCTCCAGGCCCGGCAGCGGCGGCACCCGCGGGCGCGCCCCGCTGGCGATGATCACGTGGCGGGTGGTGATCACCCGTTCCGCGTCGCCTTCGCGGATCCGCACCCGCCAGGGATCCTCGAGAACGGCGTCGCCTTCGATCACCTCCACGCCCAGCCCCTCGTAGCGTTCACGGCTGTCGTGGGGCTCCACCTCGCGGATGGCCCGGTGCACGTGGCCCATCACTGCGGTGAAATCCACCTCGGGCTCGCCGGCGGTGACGCCGAAGCGCGGCGCCTCGCGGATCTCGCGGGTGAGGCGCGCGGCGCGGATGAGGGCCTTGGAGGGCACGCAGCCGGTGTTGAGGCAGTCGCCGCCCAGCCGGTCGCGCTCGACCAGCGCCACCCGCGCCTTGACCGCCGAGGCGATGTAGCTCGCCACCAGCCCCGCCGAACCGCCGCCGATCACCACGATGTCCTGATCGAAGCGCGCCGGGCGCGCGAAGCGACGGGCCAGCTGGCGGCGCTTGCCGATGGCCACCAGACCACGCGCCAGCCAGGGGAAGAGGCCGATCAGCACGAAGGAGCCGATCAGGCCCGGCGAGAGGATGCCGGCCAGCGACTCCAGGTTGCCGAGCTCACGGCCGGCATTCACGTAGACCGCGGTGCCGGGCAGCATGCCCAGCTGGCTGACCCAGTAGAAGGTGGTGAGCCGCATGCGGGTCAGGCCCATCACCAGATTGATCACGAAGAAGGGGAACAGCGGGATCAGCCGCAGCGTGAAGAGATAGAAGGCGCCCTCGCGCTCGATGCCGGCGTTGATGCGCTCGAGCTGGGTGTCGAAACGCCGCTCCAGTGGCTCGCGCGCCAGGGTGCGGGCGATCAGCGCGGCGAGGGTCGCCCCCAGGCTGCTGGCGAAGGAGATGAGCAAGAGCCCCCAGCCGAGCCCGAACAGCGCCCCGCCGAGCAGCGTCAGCAGCGTGGCCCCGGGCAGCGAGACCGCGGTGATGACCACGTAGATCAGGAAGAAGCCGCCGGCGACGGTCAGGGGATCGGCGGCCAGCCAGGCCTGGAAGCGGTCCTGCTCGGTCTGCAGATTTTCAAGGGTCAGGACCTCGTGGGCGCCGGTGAGGAAATAGGCCGCCACCAGCAGGGCGATCAAGGCCGCGAGTATCAGGCGTCGTCGAGTCAAGGAGGGCTCCTGGTCATGAACGTGAGAGGGTTAGGTCGATAAACGCAGAGGAAACATGGCCACAGCGGCTACCCGGCATGAGAACGCCCCTCTGTCGCGACAGGGCGGGGTCCCTTACACTGCTTATATAATTGAACAGAGCTTGTACGGAACCCTGGGCAATCGATAGCCTCCAATCTAACACCTCTCACCAACGGAGCCACCCATGAATCTGCCCTCCTCCCCTACCCTGCGACACCTCTCGCTGCTGGCCCTGCCGGCCGCCATCCTGCTGGGGAGCCCCTCTCAAGCCAGCGCGGAGTCGGCCAGCGCGGTCTTCGCCGGCGGCTGTTTCTGGTGCATGGAAGAGGCCTACGACAAGGTCGACGGCGTGACCAATACCACCTCGGGGTTCACCGGCGGTCACACGGAGGATCCGACCTACGAGCAGGTCGTGGCCGGCGGCACGGGCCACGCCGAGGTGGTCAAGGTCGATTACGATCCCGAGCGGGTCGACTACGAGACCCTGCTGCACGTGTTCTGGCGCAACATCGATCCCTTCGCCGTGGATCGCCAGTTCTGTGACAAGGGCGCCTCCTACCGCAGCGCCATCTACCCCATGGACGCCGAGCAGCGCGCCCTGGCCGAGGCCAGCCGTGACGCCGTTGCCGAGCGCTTCGACCGGGAGATCGCCACCGAGATCAGCGACTTCGACGCCTTCTATCCGGCCGAGGATTACCACCAGAACTACTATGCCGAGAACCAGGTGCGCTATCGCTTCTACAAGTCGGCCTGCGGCCGCGTCGACCGGCTCGAAGAGATCTGGGGCGAGGAAGCCAGCGCCAGCACGGCACCCTGAGCCTCGCGACGCTCGCCGCGCCACAGCCAGGCGGCGAGCGCCAGGGTTCCCCCCAGCACCAGCCACGACGCCAGCGCCACCCCGGGCCAGCCGGCGGCCCGCCAGAACGGCTCGAGCCACAGGCCGCCAAGGCTCGCCCCGCAGTAGTAGAACACCAGGTAGAGCGCCGAGGCACTGCCCCGCGCACGACGGGCGTGGCGCCCCACCCAGCTCGAGGCCATGGAGTGAGCCAGGAAGAAGCCGAAGGCGTTGAGCGACAGCCCGACGATGATCCAGGCCAGCGAGCCTGAGAGGGTCACGGCGGTGCCGCCCGCAAGGATCAGGATCCCCAGCATCATGCACACCGGCTGCGACCAGCGCGCGGCCAGACGTCCCGAGAGCGACGAGCCCAGAGTCCCGCCCAGGTAGGTCAGGAAGATCAGCCCCAACAGCCGCGCCCCCAGCACGAAGGGCGCCTCCGCCAGGCGGAAGGTCAGGTAGCTGTACTGATTGATGAAGATCATGAAGTTGAGCCCGCCGAGCAGATAGGCGCCGAGCAGCCGCGGGGTCGCCAGGTGCGTGCCCAGATCGGCCAGGGCCCCGCCCAGCGCGAAGCGTCGCGGCGTGAAGGCCCGCGCCGGAGGCAACAGCTTCCAGAACAGCGCCAGCCCGACCAGCGTCATGGCCCCCACCGTCAGGAAGCTCGCCGAGGCGCCGCCGATCTCGGCCATCGCGCCACCGACCACCCGCCCGCCGATGCCGCCCAGCGAGTTGGCGCCGATATAGAGCCCCACCGCCGAGAGCAGCGCCGGGCGTTCGAACTCATCGCCCATCCAGGCTATGGCCACCGCCGGCAAGCCACCCAGCAAGAACCCCTGCAGCGCTCGCAGCGCCAGCAGGGCCTCGAAGGTCGGCGCCAGCGCCAGGACCAGCGAGAGCAGCCCGGACCCCAGCAGGGTCAGGCGCATGATGGCGCCTCGGCCGATGGCGTCCGACAGCGGGCCGAACACCAGCAGCGAGGCAGCGAGCGAGAGCGTGGCGGCGGACATCGTCAGGCTGATGGCCAGCGTCGAGACGTCGTAGGCCTCGCGCAGCGCCGGCAGCAGCGGCTGGGGGGCGTAGAGGTTGATGAAGACCAGGAAGGAGCCCAGGCAGAGCGCCAGGGTGGTGCGCCACCAGGCGGGGGTGCGCGCCGCGATCATGCCGCCCTCTCAGCCCTCGCCCATGGCGTCGAGGCGCCGAGCCAGCAGCACCGGCTCCAGGGTGCGGCGCGCCTGCCAGTAGTAGCGCTGCCAGTAGCGGTTGTCGAGATGGGAGATCATCACGCCCCGGGAGGTGGAGGCATGCAGGAAGCGGCCCTCGCCGACGTAGATGCCGACGTGGCGATAGGCGCCGGGAGGCCGGAAGAACACCAGATCGCCAGGGCGCAGGGCGTCACGCTCGACCTCGAGCCCCTCACGCACCTGCTCGCCGGTGGTGCGCGGCAGGTCGAAGCGGAAGGTATCGCTGAAGATGTTCTGGACCAGCGCCGAGCAGTCGATGCCTCGGGTGCCCTCCCCGCCCAGCCGATAGGGCGTGCCGACCCAGCGCTCGTGCTGTGCCAGCAGGGCGCGACGAATCAGCCGCGGGGGCGGATGGCGCAGGCCGCGGGCCTCGAGGATAGGATTGTTGACCGGCGACATGCGAGGGCCGCCGGGCAGGCCCGGCAGGTCGCGGGCGAAGTAGTCGCCGACCGGCGGCTGATCGCTTGGCCCCGGCGCGGCACAGCCCGCCAGCAGCAGCAAGGCGACTCCCAGGGTTCCCACACGACACGCGCGAGCGTCCAGCATCCTGCAACGACCTCGTTCCTGGAGCCGCATCTGCTCCTTCGATGCGGTGCGTTCCTCGGCTCCTGCGAATGGTCGCTGTGGCAGTGTTCCCTGACGCTCAGGGGGCATTGCCGCAGCGGCTTCTCGGCGGCTCACTGCGGGATGAAGGCCCCGCGGCGGCGCTGCCGCCGACTATAAACCAAAGCCGCATCAAACCAAAGCCGCATCGCGGGGCGAGCCCTCAGTGGAGGGTGCGATGATCGCCCGGCAGCGTATCGATGTGCAGCGGCGCCCAGTGGCGCGGTCGCGCCCCGGGGAAGTCGAGGCTGGCCCAGGCGCCAGCCAGGGGGGGCGCCCCGGAGAGCCAGGCCACCAGCGCCTGGCGGAAACCGGCCAGGAAGCTCTCGCGCTCGGGGGTCTCGCCCATGAAGAAGGAGAAACCGGCATGCAGGCCCCGGGCGTACTCCTCCCAACCCGCATAGTGCTCGCTGGCCAGGGCGTGCGTCCGCTCGAGCAGGCGCAGGAAGGCGGCCTGTCCGAGCCAGCCGAGCTGGCGGCCGGCGATGGCCAGGTCCACCGCCTGGGCGATGTCCCAGGCCGCCAGGTCGATGTCGTTGCAGCCATCCTCGTCGTCCCTGACCCGCTTCAGGCGCAGCAGGTGGGCGCTCTCCTCCTCGCTGCACTCGTCGCTCTCCAGAGTGGCGATCTCCGAGGCCAGCCGCCCCCGGTTGAGCGTGTAGGGGGCGTAGTTGATCTGATACTCCTGGCGATCGCCCGCCTCGATCAGGTATTCGAGGAACTCGGACAGCTCGGCCGCGCCATGCAGGGCGTAGTGGCCGTCGACCCACTCGCGGATGGCCGCGCACTCGCGCTCGCTCTCCGGCTGGGGCAGGCTCCAGGCCGGGCTGTTGAGCGGGCCGACCAGGGCCATGGCCGTGAAGTGGGCGAGCGTCGGCCGCGGGCCCGGCTCGCGCCACTCTCCGACTCGCCAGTCGAGCCAGTGGAAGAGACTGCCGGGATCCTCCAGGTGCCAGCGAATCTCGGCGACCATCGGCGGCTGCTCGGGCTCGGGAAGCAGGCTCTCCCACTGGGCCCAGGCCTTGAGCAGGCGCCGGGCATCGGGATAGAAGCGGCACAGCGAACCCTGCAGGGCACCCGCCAGCGCGGCCAGTCGAGTGGCATCGAAGGCGCCGCTGTCCATGGCCATCTGCAGGTGGAAGGCGAACTTCTCGGCCATGTGGATCGTCGCGGCGTGACGGCTGGCCTGCTTCAGGCCGTCGCGGTCGGCCAGTTCCTTGGGGATCGCATGGCCGAAGGGCGTCTCGGCCGCCGGCAGGGCCCCGTGGGCGGCGTCCGCGGCCAGCTGGTTGAGGTGATGGGCCTGGGCCGGCAGCCAGTAGCGGGAGAGCGCCTCGACGCCCTCGTCAGCATGCAGGTCGAGGGTCTCGGCGAGGTAGTGTCGCGCCTCTTCGCGCCGCGCCGCCGGCAGCACGGGCGGCGTGCCCTGGCGAGCGGCGAACTCGGGCTCGCGCACCGCCGCCAGCGCCAGCACCCAGTGGCGCGGATCGCGGCGCCAGGCGCGAAGGGCGTCCCGCGACGCCGCGATGAACTCGTCGGCGACCAGCCCCTGCAGGGGCGTCTTCCAGGGGCTGACCGGCGACTGCAGCAGCAGCGACCAGTCGGCCTCGAGCGCGGGCAGCAGATTGCGCCCCTCGAACAGGCTGCGGCCGCGCTGGTAGCCCCGCGCCAGAGCCGTCCAGTCGCTGTAGCGACGCAGCAGCAGGTCGGCCCCGTGGTGAGCGAAGTCATGGGCCTCCTGCGCGTCGAGCCAGCCCAGGCAGGCCCCGGCCCAGGCCAGGTCGACCAGGCGCAGCCAGTCCCAGGCGGCCCACTCCAGCGGCTCGCCGCGATCGAGGAAACCGAGCAGCACCCGGCCGTAGTCGCGCTCGCCTCCCTCCAGCGCGTCCTGCCACTGCCGGCGCGCCGCGCCATCGGCCTCGAGCAGGCGCGAAGCGTCCAGGTCCCAACCCAGACGATCGCCCTGGGCGGCCAGCCACAGCAGGCTGCGCAGCAGGTCGTCGCGATCCTGGATCTGCCACGCCTCGTCAAGCCAGGCCTCGAGGCGCTGCCAGTCGTGCGCGCCGGCCGGCAGCTCGAGCACCGGCGAGAAGGCGGCGCGCAGCCGCCAGACCTGATGCTCGGGGGCCGTCGGCCAGAGCGCCGCCTCCCGGGGGTGATGGGCGAGCCACTCCTGCAGCATCTCCCAGGTCACGCCGGCGCCGTCGTGTTCGAGAGCCGCCAGCGCCTCGCAGGCCTCATAGAAGCCGTCATCGCCGCGCACCCAGCCCTCGGCGCTGCGGGCATGCAACAGCGCCGACAGCCAGGCGTCGAGGCTCGAGTGGCGCGCGGTGATCTCCTCGGCCAGCCGCTGGGCCCAGCCTCGGGCGCGCGCCTCGGACAGCCAGCCGGCACCGCCGGCCAGGGCGATGAACTCCAGGCCGGCCAGCAGTCGAGCCGGGTCGACCTGGCCCTCGGTGCCGAGGGTTTCCAGCAGGCACCAGCCCAGTTCACCTCGATCGACGACCCCCAGCGCCGCGAGTCGCGCAACCGCCGTCTCGGCATCCACCGTCAGGGGATCGGGGGCGAAGGCCCAGTCACACAGCACCAGCTGCTGGGCCCACCAGGCATTAAGGGGATCGACCAAGGCTCACCTCGCCATCATCCGGAACAGGAACGTGCAGTGCTGCCAAGCGCAGCAAGTCGGCGGCATAGTGTACCGGAAAGCCGTGCCAGCGCCGATGGCCGTGGCGGACTCGCGCGAGAAAATCGCGCTGGACGTGGGCTTGGCGGCATGTTTTAAATAATGCACACTCGTCAAACAAGATGATCAAGACACGAGGAACCCCGATGTCCACCCAACCCGAGCTGCTGATCGACAAGGCCTACATCGCCGGCCAGTGGCGAGACGGCGAACGCCGCTTCGCCGTGACCGACCCCGCCACCGGCGAGCGCCTGGCCGAGGTCCCGGACCTCACCGGCGAGCAGGCCCGCGAGGCCGTCTCGGCCGCCGACGAGGCCTGGCCGGCCTGGCGTCGCAAGACCGCCAAGGAGCGCGCCGCCCTGCTGCGTGGCTGGTTCGATCGCATCATGGACCACCAGGAGGCACTCGCGCGGCTGATGACCCTCGAGCAGGGCAAGCCGCTGGCCGAGTCCCGCGGCGAGGTGGCCTATGGCGCCGCCTTCGTCGAGTACTACGCCGAGGAGGCCAAGCGCGTGGCCGGCGAGACCCTGCCCGGTCACGGCGCGGACAAGCGCATCCTGGTGTTCCGTGAGCCGATCGGCGTGGTGGCTGCCATCACCCCCTGGAACTTCCCGCTGGCGATGATCACCCGCAAGTGCGCACCGGCCCTGGCCGCCGGCTGCACGGTGGTGATCAAGCCGGCCGAGGCCACGCCGCTCACCGCCCTGGCGCTGGCCAAGCTCGCCGAGGAGGCCGGCTTCCCCGCCGGGGTGATCAACGTGGTCACCGCCTCCAGGCCCGCCGAGATCGGCGAGGTGCTGACCACCGACCCGCGGGTGCGCAAGATCTCCTTCACCGGCTCCACCCCGGTCGGCAAGAAGCTGCTCGCCCAGTGTGCCGGCACGGTGAAGAAGGCCTCCATGGAGCTCGGCGGCAACGCGCCCTTCATCGTCTTCGACGATGCCGACCTGGACGCCGCCGTCGAAGGCGCCGTGGCCTCCAAGTACCGCAACTCGGGCCAGACCTGCGTGTGCACCAACCGCCTGCTGGTCCAGGCCGGGGTCTATGACGCCTTCCTCGAGAAGCTCGCCGCGCGGGTCGCCGAGCTCCAGGTGGGCAACGGCCTCGAGGAGGGCGTGTTGCAGGGCCCGCTGATCAACGCCGCCGCCGTCGACAAGGTGCAGTCCCATATCGCCGATGCCCTCGACAAGGGCGGACGCCTGGTCTGCGGCGGCGCGCCCCACGCCCTGGGCGGCACCTTCTTCCAGCCGACGATCATCGCCGACGTCACCGACGCGATGCGCGTGGCGCGGGAAGAGACCTTCGGGCCGCTGGCCCCGGTGTTCCGCTTCGACACCGAGGACGAGGCCATCGCCATGGCCAACGCCACCGAATTCGGCCTCGCCGCCTATTTCTACGCCCGCGACTATCGCCGCATCTGGCATGTGATGGAGGGGCTCGAATATGGCATGGTGGCGGTTAACGAGGGCATTCTCTCCACCGAGCTTGCCCCCTTCGGCGGCGTGAAGGAATCGGGCCTGGGACGCGAAGGGTCGCGCCACGGCCTGGACGAGTACACTGAACTAAAATACGTCTGCGTCGGCGGCCTCTGATCGCCCGCAGCGTCTAACAAGGAGTCAGGACCCATGAACAACGCACAGCTCAACGACCTCAAGCAGCGTTACGTGGCCAGCGGTGCCGCGAGCCCGGCCACCCAGTTCGCCGATCGCGCCGAGAACGCCCTGATCTGGGATGCCGACGGCAATCGCATCATCGACTTCGCCGGCGGCATCGGCGTGCTCAACATCGGCCATCGCCATCCCAAGGTGGTCCAGGCGGTCAAGGACCAGCTCGACAAGGTGATGCACACCTGCCAGACCGTGATGCCCTACGAGGGCTACGTGAAGGTGGCCGAGAAGCTCAGCCAGGTCACCCCGGTCCGCGGTCACGCCAAGGTGATGCTCGCCAACTCCGGCGCCGAGGCGCTGGAGAACGCGGTCAAGGTCGCCCGCGCGGCCACCGGCAAGAACAACGTCATCTGCTTCGATGGCGGCTACCATGGCCGGACCTTCATGACCATGGCGATGAACGGCAAGGTCGCCCCCTACGCCACCGACTTCGGCAGCATGCCGGGCAACGTCTTCCGCGCCCCCTACCCGGTGCCCTACCACGGCGTCAGCGAGGACGAGGCCCTGCGTGGCCTGAAGATGGCGCTGAAGACCGATGCCAATCCCAAGGACACCGCGGCCATCGTGCTCGAGCCGGTGCTCGGCGAGGGCGGCTTCTACCCGGCGCCGGCGAGCTTCCTCAAGGCGATCCGCGAGATCTGCGACGAGCACGGCATCCTGATGATCGTCGACGAGGTGCAGTCCGGCTTCGGGCGGACCGGCAAGCTGTTTGCCATCGAGCATAGCGGCGTCGAGCCGGACATCATGACCATGGCCAAGAGCATGGCCGACGGCATGCCGATCTCCGCCGTGGTCGGCACCGACACGCACATGGACGCCTCCGGCCCCAACTCGCTGGGCGGCACCTACACCGGCAGCCCGGTCTCCTGCGCCGCGACCCTGGCGGTGCTCGAGGTGTTCGAGGAAGAGAACATCCTCGGCAAGAGCCAGGCGCTCGGTGACAAGCTGGCCAAGCGCTTCGCCCAGTGGGAGCAGGACTTCGAGTGTGTCGACTTCGGCCGCAACCTGGGCGCCATGGCCGCCTTCGACCTGGTCGCCGACAAGGCCAACCACACGCCGGACGCCGAGCTGGCCGGCGCGCTGTGCAAGAAGGCCCGCGAGAAGGGGCTGATCCTGCTCTCCTGCGGCCTCTACGGCAACACCATCCGCTTCCTGATGCCGGTCACCATCGAGGACGAGATCCTCGAGGAAGGCCTGGCCATCGTCGAGGAGTCCCTCAGGGAGCTGGTCGGCAGCAAGAGCGCCGCCACCGCCTGACGCGTCAACCCTAAAGGGGAACACCGCGCACCATCACCGCCCGGCTGGAGACAGCCGGGCGGCTTGCGTCAGGGCTTGCGCAGACGCCACCCTCGATGAAGCCAGCACGCCAATTCCCTGCTATGGTCGCCGCAGCGCGGCTCACGCCTTCGTCCTCTCGCTTGTCTATCGGTATGGCGCCATGATCTTTCGCACCCTCTCCCTGCTGCGCTCCCTGCAGGGGGCCCATCACACGGCCCAGGATGCCCGGGCCCGGATCCAGCAGGCCTGCGACTATCGCTGGCTGAAGGGGCAGCTGGCCCACGGCATGATCGGCGCCCGCGCGGCCAGGCTCAACGACGGCACGCCGGCCGTCTCGGTGATAGTGCCCTTCGTGGCCACCCCCGAACGGCGTCGCGGCGGCCGCTGGCCGGATGACCCCGCCGAGCGGGAAGGCTGCTTCGTGGAAGGCACCCACGCCTGTCGGGCCGCCGGCGCGCCGGGCTACCGCACCCTGGAGAGCCTTTCCCAGGGGCTGGTACAGGGCGGCATGGCCATACTGAAGGACGCGGCGCGCTTCCAGTACCTGGTCGAGCGAGAGGCCCTGCGGCTCACCTGGCGGCGCGCCGAGTCGCTGCCGCCGGACCTCGCCGGGCAGCTCGGCCGTCGCCTGGCCGCGGCCGGCAGTGAGCATCACGGCCTCTTCCTGCTCGAGATCCGGCTACCCGCCGCGGCCAGCGACGTCGCGCTGAACGGCGACTGGCTGGATCGCTGCCTGGACCGCTACCGGCGACTCCTGCCGACGCCCAAGGGCTGAGGCCCCGGCTCGCCGGCCGCCTGCCGAACGCGGTGGCGAGTGATGTCGTCGCGGACCTGCGGATCGGGGGCTTCCAGGGTATTCGCCGGGCAAAAAGACGCAGGTCCGGCATGGGGAAAAGGGACAGAGACCGGCCCAGGACGGGCGAGCGTCTCCTCAACGATCAGCGGTGAAAGCCCGCCATCCGCGCGGCATGGCGACGCTGAAGGCTCGCTGCGCGTTCGGTGGCACGGCGGCGGCGCGCCATTCGCTGCGCACGCAGGGTGAAGGAGTGGTTCCAGACAGGGGGCAAGGGCATGGCGGTCATTGGCGGTTCCCGGGCCGGACCGGCCCATCGGTGTTCGTTAATATTAATGGAAGTGTTTTCCATTATACCTCGATCCGGCCACTTTCCTACGACTTAGGCCGTAGATACCTAGGTCGTATATATTATCTACCCGTGACTCGACGACGGAAGATGCGCCGCTACGAGCAATCGGCGCCGGGGCGGGACACTCGCTGACGGCCTCGATCACGCCATTGTAGGCGACGGTTCACCAGACGCCTCCGGCCAGGGTAGGCGATTCCAGGCCCCCTTCACCTAGCCCGACCTAGCCCGCCGGCTCGGCCGCCAGGTGATCGGCCATCTCGTCGGGGGAGATCCGGCGCCCGGCGATATAGAAGACCTCGTCCCCCGCCGCCAGCAGGACGTCGTCGTCGGGGTTGAGCACCGGGTAGAGCGCCTCGCCCCGACGGATCGCGATCAGCGAGGCTCGGCAGCGGGCGCGCAGGCGACTCGCCACCCGCTCGACCGACACCTGCTCCGAGAGGCCCGCCAGGCGAGTCGAGTACTGTGTCTGCGCCTGGTCGGCATCGACGAGCAGGCGCATGACCTCCTCGCTGCCGGGATCGACGGCGGCCTTGACCAGCATCTTCTGGTGCAGGGAGGGAATCACGTTCACCGTGGGACAGTGGGTCTCGAGCAGGCGTCCCACCATCTGGTTCTTCACGTAGGCGGTGATCCGACAGCGCGCATCGACCAGCGCGGAGAGGTGCATGCAGACGAGATTCGTCTCGCTGTCGTCCTCGACGTCGACCACCACCAGGGAGGCATCCTTCACCGCGGCCCGCTCATAGAGCGACTCGTCCGACAGGGAAGCTGCGCGGAAGTACTCCACCCCCTGCTCCAGGAAGGGATTGCGGTCCGGGGCGCCGCCGCCGACGCAGAGCGCTACCACCTGCCCTGGCCGCGACTCCTCGCGCACCTGGTCGACCAGCGACGCGGTGTAGGCGTTGTAGCCGACGATGACGATATGGTCCTTCTGCACGATCGATTGCTCCCCGTTGAGGCGCCGGGTGAATTGCGAGATCACCAGGGCGGAGGCCTTGCCCAGCAGGGTGGCGAAGAGCCCGATCCCCACCGGAATGATGAAGAACACGACCATCAGCTGGCCGCCCCGCGTCACCGGGGAGGCGTCCCCGTAGCCGACGGTGGAGGTGGTGACGATCATGTAATAGAGGAAGGCGGTCGGCGAGGCGACCAGCGCCGTCTCACCGGCCAGCGCCAGGCCGATCCAGGCGAGCAGCAGATAGCCGAGCAGCAGCAGGCCGAGCACGCCCCAGCCCATATCGGCGATGCCGCGGATCAGCACGGCACCGAGTCGTTTCAGTACGTACATGCGGGTCCCTTGCGATGGCCCCGGCGCGCGGGGCCATGGAGATAGCCCCGCCAGGCGGGTCCCTCGAGCAGACCCGGCCAGGCGTGAAGGCGCGTCAGGCCTTCTTGACCTTGGCGATGACCCACAGCAGCACCACGGCGCCGACGATGGCGGTGACCAGCGAGCCGATGAAGCCCCCGGCATGCAGCCCCAGGAGGTTGAACAGTCCCCCGCCGACCACCGCGCCGACCACGCCGACGCCGATATTGCCGAGCAGGCCGAAGCCGCCGCCACGCATGATATGGCCGGCGATCCAGCCGGCCAGACCACCGATGATCAGCCAGGCGATGATACCCATGGGACACACTCCTTTTTGCTGGGTGACGATGCGGGTCTCGAGACACAGGGGGTCACAGGAGACCCAGAGTCACGAGACCGATGAGTCGCGAAGCCTCGATGGTGCCTCGGCGGCGCACGAGAGAAAAGCCCGACGTGCCCAGGCGGCGATCCCAGGCGAGCGAAACGCGCTAGCTAGAACGACGAGCCGGGCCGGTCGAGGAAGGCCCGCTCCGCGGGCGTCGAGTCGCGCCCGAGCGGGGCGTTGCGGTGGGGGTAGCGCCCGAAGCGCTTGAGCACGTCACGATGGCGCTGCTCGTGGCGCAGGTTCTCCTCGAGCCCCGGTTGGGCGAACAGTCGCAGCGCCTCGTCGTGGATCATCAGCGACTCGCTGTGCATGTAGGGCATGAACAAGAAGGCGCGCCAGGCCACGTCGAGCAGGCGGTCCGCCTGGTGGGCGACTGCCTCCTGGGCCAGCACCAGGGCCAGCGGGTCCCAGGCGAAGGCCAGCTTTGATCCGCGATGGATATGGCGCGGGAACTGGTCGAGCACGATCACCTCGGCCAGGCGCCCGCGGGCCGAGGCTCGCCATTGCCACAGCTCGCCTCGCCCGGCCGCCGTCAGCAGCGCCTCGAAGCGCCGCGTGATCTCGCCGTCCAGGCCGGCATCCTTGCGAAACCACTGGGCGGGCTTGAGCTCCCCGAACCAGAAGTCGATCACCGCCTCGGGCCGACGCTCTTCCATGGGGTCCTCCTCATGCACCGGGATGAAGCTGATACCATCAGAGCGTAGCCGTCCCCTTCCCCACCCACCACAAGGGAGCCTCATGACCACCTACGAACTGCTGCAGATGCTCGGTTATGTCTTCAACATCCTCGGCCTGCTGATCTGCATCGGGGGGCTGACCCTGGCGCGGCGCCCGGAGCGGCGAGTGCTCGGCCGCAGCCTGGCGGTGCTGGGGTTCGTGATTGCCGCCACCCCCCTGCTGCTGCAGCTGTTCGGGCTGGTCCAGCCGATCCCGGCGGGGGCCATGCCACCGCGCTAGTCGCGCCGCCGGCCGGCGCCTGAACCCGACCTTCCGCCGTGCCGGGAGAGGCGGCGGCGTTTCGTCACACCGTCCCTTGTCAGGCGCCGTCGCGACCCGCACATTAGAGCAACGAAAAACCGCCTGCCAGGATGCCCGATGCGCCCCTCCCTGCCCCGTGAACTCCATGACCTGCTCGAGCGCGGCCGCGACCGCCAGCTGCGCCTGGCAGTGACCGGCCTGTCGCGGGCGGGCAAGACGGCCTTTCTCACCTCGCTGGTCAACCAGCTGCGCCATGCCGGCCTGGAGGCGCGCCTCGACCTGCTGCCCGCCGCCCGCCAGGGACGCCTGCTCGGCGCCCGCCGGGTCCAGCAGCAGGACCTGGGCGTGCCGCGCTTCCCCTACGACCAGGCCATGGCGGCGCTGGATGCCCAGCCGCCGCGCTGGCCCGAGCCGACCCGCGGCATCAGCGAGCTGCGCCTGACCCTCCGCTATCGGCCCTCGCGCAGCGGCCTGTTCGGCGGCGAGACGCGCCAGTTGACCCTGGACCTGTTCGACTATCCCGGCGAGTGGCTGCTCGACCTGCCGCTGCTGGGCCACGACTACCTGAGCTGGAGCGAGACCCAGCGCCACGACGGCGGCAGCGAGCGCGCCGCCCTGTTCGCCGACTGGCAGGCGGCGGTGGGCGATCTCGATCCTGCCGAGGAGGTTGATGAAGCGCGCCTGGCCGAGATCGCCGAACGCTACGCGACCGGGCTTCGGGCCGCCCGGGAGGCCGGCTTCGCCGACCTGCAGCCGGGACGCTTCCTGTTGCCCGGCGAGCTCGAGGGCGCCCCGGTGCTGCAGTTCTTCCCGCTGCCCGGCATCGCCGAGGCCGACCGCGACACCCTCGCCGCGCTGCCGGCCGAGAGCCTCTACGCCACCCTGGCGCGACGCTTTCGCCACTACCAGCAGCACATCGTGCGGCCCTTCTACCGCGAGCACTTCCGGCGCTTCGATCGCCAGATCGTGCTGGTCGACGTGCTCGGCGCCCTCAACGCCGGGCCCGAGCGCTTCGAGGATCTCTCCCGGGCGCTGTCGCGCCTGATGCAGAGCTTCGACTACGGCAAGCGCAGCCTGCTGACGCGACTCTTCGCGCCGCGCATCGATCGCCTGGCCATCGCCGCCACCAAGGCCGATCACGTCACCCCCGAGCAGCATGGCCGCCTGGTCACCCTGCTCGAAGCGCTGCTGGCCGAGCCGCTCAAGGACCTGCGCTTCGCCGACGTGCCGGTGAGGGCGCTGTCGCTGGCGGCGATTCGGTCCACCGAGAGCCGCGAGGTGAACCAGCAGGGACGTCGCTCGCCGGCCCTGCGCGGCACGACGTTTGACGGCGAGTCCCGGCTGCTGTTTCCCGGCGAGGTGCCGGACCGCCTGCCTCGGGCCGACTTCTGGGCACGCCAGGGCTTCGCCTTCACCGCCTTTCGCCCCCTGCCCCGCGAACCCGGCACGCCCCTGCCGCACATCCGCATGGACGCCGCCCTGGACTGGCTGATCGGAGACAAGCTGCCATGATGCCTCCCCGCGAGACCGACCCGCGCCCGGGGGAGCACTTCCCCCTCGACGAGTCGCACGACGACGTGGCCCAGAAGGACCCGCAGCCCGGCCGGCAGTTCGATCATGAGGCGCAAAGTCGGCCCCCGGTCGAGATAGAGCGCCAGGGCCAGTGGGAGGCACAGGCGCTGGACGAGGGCCTGATGCGCCCGCGCAAGCGTCGCTGGGGGCTTGCCGCGCTGCTCGGCGGCAGCCTCGGCCTGGGCGCCCTGGAGGCCGGCCACACGCTCTATGCCGTGAGCCTCGGCGGCGACTGGCTGGCCGGCGCCTGGAGCCTGCTGCTGCTGCTGGCGCTCGGCCTCGGCGGCTCGGCGGTGCTGCGCGAACTCTGGCGCCTGCGTCGCCTGACGCGCCATGCGCGACTGCGCGAGCGCCTGGCCGCGCTGCCCGAGGCCACCCCGGCCCAGGCGCGGACGCTTGCCGAACGGCTTCGCCGCGACCTGGCCCTGGATGACGACCACCCCCACTGGCAGGCCTTCCTGGCGGCCAGGGAGCCCCACCACGACGGGCGCGACGTCCGCGCCCTGCTCGACCACCACCTGCTCGCGCCCCGGGATCGCGAGGCGAGCCGGCTGATCTCGCGGATGTCCGGCGAGACGGCGATCATGGTGGCAGTCAGCCCGCTGACCCTGGTGGACATGGGCCTGGTCGCCTGGCGCCACCTGGCGATGGTCGACCGGCTGTGTCGGCTCTACGGGCTGGAGCTCGGCTACGCGGCGCGCCTACGGCTGCTGCGCAGCGTGCTCTATCAGATGGCCTTCGCCGGCGCCAGCGAGATCGCCAGCGAAGCCAGCATGGAGATGCTGACGATGAACCTGGCCGGCAAGCTCTCGACCCGGGCCGCCCAGGGGCTCGGCATCGGGGTGCTGGGCGCCCGCCTGGGGCTGCGCACCCAGCGCCTGGCGCGGCCGCTGGCCTTCACCGCCGAGGAGTCGCCCCGCCTGGCCGACCTGCGCCGTGACCTATGGCGCCAGCTCAGGCGCCTGGAGACCAGCGAGCAGCGCACGCGGGAGAAGACCCGCCATCCTTGATCCGGATCATGACAGCGTCCAGTGAGATGACTAGGCTCATCGGTAGGAAGCCACCCCTCGTCTTCGCAAGGAGGACCGCGTCATGTTCCATTCCATCCTGGTGCCCATCGATGGTTCCGAACACGCCAAGAAGGCCCTCGCCGTGGCCTGCCAGCTGGCCCAGCAGGAGCAGGCGTCGCTGATCCTGCTGCACATTCCCGAGCAACTCGCCCAGGACACCCTGCTGGTCTGGGGCATCGGCGCCGTCGAGATGAAGGCCTCTGAGGAGGATCTCGAGGCGGCCGGGCGCCAGATCAGGGACCGGGCCACCGAGGCGGCCCGCGACGCTGGCGTGGAACATGTCGAGGCCATGATCGCCCAGGGCGACCCGACCCGCACCATCCTCGACGAGGCGCGGCGGCGCAACGTCGATGCCATCGTGATGGGCAGCCGGGGCCTGGGCGATCTGAAAGGGCTGGTGGTCGGCAGCGTCTCCCACAAGGTCAGCCACGCCGCCGACTGCACCGTGATCACCGTGCGCTGAGGGGGACTCGACGCAAGCGCTTGATTCGCCGTGGGGGCGGCCCACGGCGTTTGGCGGCAGGGTCGCGAATCCGTATAGTGGCCCCCCTACTCGCCAACCGATCGTGACCATGCTGCAGAACAATTCGGCGCTTGCTCAGCTCAAGCAACAGATCCGCGACAACACCCCTCGCGTAGAGGGCGTGATCAAGGCCACCGACCGGGGCTTCGGTTTCCTCGAGACCGACGACGGTGACTCCTACTTCGTGCCGCCCCCCGCCATGAAGCAGGTGCTGCATGGTGACCGCGTCGCGGCCGTCCTCCACGAGGAGGGCGACAAGAAGTCGGTGGAGCCCGATACCCTGATCGAGACCGGCATGGAGCGCTTCATCGCCCGCGTGCAGAAGCGCGACGGTCGCTTGGCGGTGATCCCCGATCATCCGACGATGAACACCCCGCTCAAGGCGCGCATCAAGCGCAGCCTCGACGAGGCGAGCATCAATGACGGCGACTGGGTGGTGGCCCGCCTGGTCCGCCACCCCCTCAAGCCCGACGATCGCGCCTTCTTCACCCAGATCGACGAGCTCGTCGCCAAGACCGATGATCCCGCCGTGCCGTGGCGCGTGACCCTGGCGCGCCACGCCCTCGAGCAGGAGTGCCCGGATGCCGGCGACGACTGGCCGCTGCGCGACGAGGGCCTCGAGCGCGAGGACCTGACCGCCGAGCCGTTCTTCACCATCGACGGCGAGAAGACCCGCGACATGGATGACGCCCTGCGCATCCGGACCCGCGAGGACGGCGGCTGGTCGCTGACCGTGGCCATCGCCGACCCCACCGCCTACGTGGAGGAGGGTCACGCCGCCGACCTGGAGGCCCGCACCCGGGCCTTCACCGTCTACCTGCCGGGCCAGAACGTCACCATGCTGCCCGAGCAGCTGGCCGACGACCTCTGCTCGCTGTGGCAGGATCAGGACCGCCCGGTGCTGGCCTGCACCCTGGAGATCGGCGCCGACGGCAGCCTCGGCGACTATCGCTTCTTCGCCGCCACCGCCCGCTCCCACGCCAAGCTCGCCTACGACCGGGTCTCCGACTGGCTCGAGGGCCAGGGCGACTGGGCGCCGGCCGAGACGATCGGCGAGCAGCTCAAGGCCCTGGCGGCGATGACCGAGGCGCGCAGCGCCTGGCGCGCGGCCCACGCCCTGGTGTTCAAGGATCGTCCCGACTTCGTCTTCGACCTGGACGACGCCGGCAACGTGCTGGACATCCGCACCGAGCATCGGCGCATCGCCAACCGCATGATCGAGGAGTCGATGATCGCCGCCAACGCCTGCTGCGCGCATCTGCTCGCCGAGCACGTCGGCCACGGCATCTTCAACGTGCATCGCGCTTTCGAGCCCGAGAAGGCCGAGGCCGCCCAGGAGTTCCTGGCCGACCAGGACATCCAGGTGGAGCGCGAGCAGCTCACCGAGCTGTCCCGCTACACCGAGCTCAAGCGCGAGCTCGAGGGCCGCGACGACGCCTGGCTCGACGCGCGCCTGCGCCGCTTCCAGGGCTTCACCAGCATGTCGGCCCAGCCCGGTCCGCACTTCGGCCTGGGCCTCGCCGCCTACGCCACCTGGACCTCGCCGATCCGCAAGTACGGCGACATGGTCAACCACCGCCTGATCAAGCGGGTACTCAAGGGCGAGCAGGCCCCGGCCGAGGCCAGCCAGGCGCTCACCGAGCAGCTCACCGAGCGTCGCCGGCTGAACCGCATGGCCGAGCGCGACGTCAAGGACTGGCTCTACGTGCGCTATCTGACGCCCGCCGCCAAGGCCGGCGAGACCTTCGAGGCCGAGATCATCGCGGTCAACCGCGGCGGCATGCGGGTGCGCCTGACCGCCAACGGCGCCACCGCCTTCATCCCGGCCCCGCTGATGCACAGCGACCGCAAGAAGGTGGCGATCGACGACAAGGACGGGCGCATCCACATCGAGGACGAGGAGCGCTTCAAGCTCGGCGACGTCATCCGCGTGACGCTGACCGAGGCCCGCGAGGAGACCCGCTCGCTGGTCGGCCGCCCCGCCGACTGAGCCCCAGCCGGCCAGTCGTGACCCTCCACGCGTAGATCAGGACGGCGACCCTCGGGTCGCCGTCCTGCGTTGGGGGCGATTAATGCCGTTCCGACGTCGCTGCTGTCCCGATATCGACGCCCGGTCGTTGACGCCGCTCGCAGCTCGCCGATAGCCGAGCACAAGAAAGGGCACCCGAGGGTGCCCTTTGTCGATGCTGAACGTCGCGCGGCTTACCAGCCGGTAGCGATCTTCAGGGCATCGCCGATCTCGGCCAGGGAGCGCACGGTCTTGACGCCCGCGGCTTCCAGGGCGCCGAACTTCTCGTCCGCGGTGCCCTTTCCGCCGGCGATGATCGCACCGGCGTGGCCCATGCGCTTGCCAGGAGGGGCGGTCACGCCGGCGATGTAGGACACGACCGGCTTGGAGACGTGCTCCTTGATGTAGGCCGCGGCCTCTTCCTCGGCGGTGCCGCCGATCTCGCCGATCATCACGATCGCCTCGGTCGCCGGGTCCTTCTCGAACATCTCGAGGATGTCGATGAAGTTGGAGCCCGGGATCGGGTCGCCGCCGATGCCCACACAGGTGGACTGGCCGAAGCCGTGGTCGGTGGTCTGCTTGACGGCTTCATAGGTCAGGGTGCCGGAACGCGACACGATACCGACCTTGCCGGGCTTGTGGATGTGGCCCGGCATGATGCCGATCTTGCACTCGCCCGGGGTGATCACACCGGGGCAGTTCGGGCCGATCAGGCGCACGCCCAGCTCGTTGCACTTCACCTTGACGTCGAGCATGTCCAGGGTCGGGATGCCCTCGGTGATGCAGACGATCAGCTTGATGCCGGCGTTGGCGGCTTCCAGGATGGAATCCTTGCAGAACGGGGCCGGCACGTAGATCACGCTGGCCTCGGCGCCGGTCTGCTCGACGGCTTCCTTGACGGTGTTGAACACCGGCAGGCCCAGGTGCTCCTGGCCGCCCTTGCCCGGGGTCACGCCGCCGACCATCTGGGTGCCGTAGGCGATCGCCTGCTCGGAATGGAAGGTCCCCTGTCCGCCGGTGAAGCCCTGGCAGATGACCTTGGTGTTCTTGTCGATCAGGATGCTCATTACTTGCCCTCCGCTGCCTTGACGACCTGCTGAGCCGCATCGGTCAGGCTGGTAGCAGCGATGATGTTCAGACCGCTGGACGCCAGTTTCTCGGCACCCAGCTCGGCGTTGTTACCTTCCAGACGCACCACCACCGGCACGTTGACACCGACCTGCTCGACGGCACCGATGATGCCCTCGGCGATCATGTCGCAACGCACGATGCCGCCGAAGATGTTGACCAGCACGGCCTTCACGGAATCGTCGGAGAGGATGAGCTTGAAGGCCTCGGCCACGCGTTCCTTGGTGGCACCGCCGCCCACGTCGAGGAAGTTGGCCGGCTGGCCGCCGTTGAGCTTGATGATGTCCATGGTGCCCATGGCCAGGCCGGCGCCGTTGACCATGCAGCCGATGTTGCCTTCCAGGGCCACGTAGTTCAGTTCCCAGGCGGCCGCCTCGGCCTCGCGCTCGTCTTCCTGAGACGGGTCGCGCATCGCCTGCAGGTCCGGATGGCGATAGAGGGCGTTGCCGTCCAGGCCGATCTTGGCGTCGAGGCAGTGGAGGTTACCCTCGTCGGTCACCACCAGCGGGTTGATCTCGAGCAGCGCCAGGTCCTTGTCATGGAACAGCTTGGACAGGCCCAGGAAGATCTTGGTGAACTGCTTCACCTGAGCGCCTTCGAGGCCCAGGGCGAAGGCCAGCTCACGCGCCTGGTAGGGCTGAGCGCCGACCAGCGGGTCAATCTCGGCCTTGAGGATCTTCTCGGGGGTCTCTTCCGCAACCTTCTCGATCTCCACGCCACCCTCGGTGGAGGCCATGAAGACCACGCGCTGGGTGCCGCGATCGACCACGGCGCCCAGGTAGAGCTCGTTGGCGATATCGGTGCAGGTCTCGACCAGGATCTTGGTGACCGGCTGACCCTTCTCGTCGGTCTGGAAGGTCACCAGGTTCTTGCCCAGCCAGGATTCGGCGAAGGTCTTGGCCTCTTCCGGATCCTTGATCAGCTTGACGCCACCGGCCTTGCCGCGGCCGCCGGCGTGGACCTGGGCCTTGACCACCCACATGTCGCCACCGATCTTCTTGCAGGCCTCGGCGGCCTCCTCGGGGGTGTCGACGGCGAAGCCCTTGGACACCGGCAGGCCGTAATCGGCAAACAGCTGCTTGCTCTGATACTCGTGAAGGTTCATCGATTCATGCCATTGGTTGCATGTGACTCGAACGGTGACACCACCCGTCGCCTCGGGGCGGCGGGTATCGTGTCACCACCGTTCGCTTCCGATACATGGTCGGAAGCGATGCGCCACCTGACGGTGGCGCTTGTTGTCCTTACTTCTTCTTCTTGCGGTTGGCCATGTGGATGGCATGGCCCTCGACGGCCAGCGCCGCCTCGTGCACCGCTTCCGACATGGTCGGGTGCGCGTAGCAGGTCAGCGCCAGGTCCTCGGCGCTGGAGCCGAACTCCAGCGCGATCACGCCCTGGGCGATCATCTCGCCGGCGTGCTGGCCGACGATGTGCACGCCCAGCACGCGATCCGTCTCGGCATCGGCGATGATGCGCGCCATGCCCTCGGTCGCGTTGTTGGCCATGGCACGGCCGCTGGCCGCGAACGGGAAGGCGCCGACCTTGACCTCGATGCCGGCCGCCTTGGCGTCCTGCTCGGTCATGCCGACCCACGCCACCTCCGGGAAGGTGTAGATGACGTTGGGGATGGCGTCGTAGTTCATCTCGGCCTTATGGCCGGCGATGATGTCAGCGACCATGATGCCCTCTTCGGAGGCCTTGTGCGCCAGCATCGGGCCGCGCACGCAGTCGCCGATGGCGTAGACACCCGGCACGCTGGTGCGGCACTGGTCGTCGACGTGGATGAAGCCACGCTCGTCGGTGTCGACGCCCACGCCGTCGGCGATCACGCCCTTGGTGTAGGGCTTGCGACCGACGCAGACGATCAGCTTGTCGAAGGTGATCTCCTGATCGCCGTCGGCGTCGGCGTACTTGACGACGACTTCCTCACCCTTGACCTCGGAGCCGGTCACCCGCGCGCCCAGCTTGATGTCCAGGCCCTGCTTCTTGAGCAGCTTCTGGGTCTCCTTGGCGACGGCCCCATCGACCATCGGCAGGAAGTCGTCCATGGCCTCGAGCACGGTCACCTCGGAGCCCAGGCGGTTCCACACGCTGCCGAGCTCCAGGCCGATGACACCGGCGCCGATCACGCCCAGGCGCTTCGGGGTCTCCTGGAATTCCAGGGCGCCGGTGGAGTCGACCACCAGGCCTTCTTCCAGCGGGGTCGGCGGGATCTCCACCGGCACGGAGCCCGCGGCCACGACGATGCTGTCGGCCTCATAGGTGGTCGCCTTGCCGTCCTGGTCGGTGACCTCGACCTGCTTGGCGGAGGCCACCTTGCCGGTGCCCTCAATGGCGGTGACGCCATTGGCCTTGAACAGACCGGAGATGCCGCCGGTCAGGTTCTTCACGATCTTGTCCTTGCGGGCCATCATCTTCTTGACGTCCATGCTGACGTCACCGGCCTGGATGCCCATATCGTCGAAGTCGTGCTTGGCCTCGACGAACTTGTGGGAAGCCTCGAGCAGCGCCTTGGACGGGATGCAGCCCACGTTGAGGCAGGTGCCGCCGTGCACGACCTTGCCTTCCTTGCCGATCCACTTCTCGACGCAGGCGGTCTTCAGGCCCATCTGGGCGGCACGAATGGCGGCCACGTAGCCGCCGGGGCCCGCGCCGATCACGATCACATCAAACTTGTCAGCCATGTTGGCTCCTTTGTGGCTTGTTGCTGGAAGACGTTGCCGGCTTCGCGAATCAGATGTCCAGCAGCAGGCGCGCCGGGTCTTCGAGCAGTTCCTTGATGGTCACCAGGAAGCGGACCGCGTCCTTGCCGTCGATCATGCGGTGGTCGTAGGAGACCGCCAGGTACATCATCGGGCGGATCTCGACCTTGCCATTCACCGCCATGGGGCGCTCCTGGATCTTGTGCATGCCCAGGATCGCGGTCTGCGGCGGGTTGAGGATCGGCGTGGACATCAGCGACCCGAAGGTGCCGCCGTTGGTGATGGTGAAGGTGCCGCCCTGCATCTCGTCGATGCCGAGCTTGCCGTCACGGGCCCGCTTGCCGAAGTCGACGATGCCCTTCTCGACGTCGGCGATCTTCATGCTGTCGGTGTCGCGCAGCACCGGGACGACCAGGCCGCGGTCGGTGGAGACCGCCACGCCGATGTCCTGGTAGCCGTGATAGACGATGTCGGTGCCGTCGATGGAGGCGTTGACGTCCGGGAAGCGCTTGAGGGCCTCGGAGGCGGCCTTGACGAAGAAGCCCATGAAGCCGAGCTTGACGTCGTGGGCCTTCAGGAAGGTCTCCTTGTACTGGCCGCGCAGCTCCATCACCGCGCTCATGTCCACCTCGTTGTAGGTGGTGAGCATGGCGGCGGTCTGCTGGGCCTGGACCAGGCGCTTGGCGATGGTCTGGCGCAGGCGGCTCATCGGCACGCGCTTCTCGGGACGCTCGCCTTCCACCACCGGGGCCGCCGCGGCGGCGGACTGGGCACCGCCGGCCGGCTTGGCCGCCTTCTTGGCGCTGCCGTCGTTCACCGCACGCTGCACGTCCTCCTTGAGGACCCGGCCACCCTTGCCGGTGCCCTCGATCTTCGCGACGTCGAGGTCGTGCTCGGCGACCAGCTTGCGGGCCGCCGGGGCGAGGATCTTGTCGCCGACCTTCTCGTCGCTGGCGCCGTCATCGGCGGAGGCCGCCGGCTTCTCGTCGGCACTGGAGGCCGGCTTGGACGCGCCGCCGGCACCCTCGGTGAAGACCGCCAGCACCTGCTCGGAGGTCACCTGGCTGCCCTCCTCGGCCTTGATCTCGGTCAGTGCACCGTCGGCCGGAGCGACGACCTCGAGGACCACCTTGTCGGTCTCGATCTCGGCCAGCACCTCGTCACGCTTGACGGCGTCGCCGACCTGCTTGCTCCAGCTGGCCACGGTGCCTTCCTGGATGGACTCGGGGAAGGTCGGGGCCTTGACCTCGTGGGCCTGGCCGCCGGCGGCCGGCGCCTCGGCCTCGCCCTTCGGCTCGTCCTGCTTCTCTTGCTTATTTTCGGCCGGTGCCTCGCCCTTGGCCTCGCCCGCGCCGAGGCGACCCAGCAGCTGCTCGGACTCCACGGTGTCACCCTCTTGTGCCAGCACCTCGGACAGGGTGCCGGCCTCGGGAGCCACGACCTCGAGCACCACCTTGTCGGTCTCGATCTCGACGATCAGCTCGTCACGCTCGACGCTGTCGCCGGGCTTCTTGTGCCAGGCGGCGACGCTGCCTTCGGCAACGGATTCCGGAAAGGTGGGTGCCTTGATATCGGTAGCCATGTCGTATCCCTTGTATGTTCTTTCTCGTCCCGGTGGGACGCCTTACAGATTGAAGGCGTCTTCCACCAGCTGGCGCTGCTGTTCGGTATGCACGGACATGTAGCCCGCCGCGGGAGCCGCCGATGCCGGGCGACCGGCGAACTTGAGCTTGCCGCCCAGGCCGTCGCGCAGCAGGTCGGCCACGGCCCGCATGTGGTGCTGGCTCGAGTACCAGGCGCCCTGGTTGAGCGGCTCTTCCTGGCACCAGACCACGTCCTCGACGTTGGTGTAGTCCTGGATCGCCTCGAGCAGCTCCTCCTTGGGGAAGGGGTAGAGCTGCTCCATGCGCAGGATAGCCACGTCGTCGCGGGCGTTCTCGTCGCGCCAGTTGGCCAGGTCGTAGTAGACCTTGCCGGCACACAGCACGATGCGCTCGACCTTCTGCGCCTCGAGGTTGCCCTGGTCGGGCAGCACCATCTGGAAGCTGCCCTCGGCCAGCTCTTCGAGGCTCGAGGTCGCCGACTTGTGGCGCAGCAGGCTCTTGGGCGTCATCACCACCAAGGGCTTTCTCAGCGGACGGATCACCTGGCGGCGCAGCAGATGGAAGATCTGCGCCGGGGTGGTCGGCACGCAGACCTGCATGTTGTGCTCGGCGCACATCTGCAGAAAGCGCTCCAGGCGCGCCGAGGAGTGCTCGGGACCCTGCCCCTCGTAGCCGTGGGGCAGCAGCATGGTCAGCCCGCAAAGGCGCTCCCACTTGGTCTCGCCGGAGGAGATGAACTGGTCCACCACCACCTGGGCGCCGTTGAAGAAGTCGCCGAACTGGGCCTCCCAGATCACCAGATCGTTGGGCGCGGTGGTCGAGTAGCCGTACTCGAACGCCAGCACCGCCTCCTCGGAGAGGAAGGAGTCGTGGATGGTGAAGCGCGGCTGGCCGTCGGCCATGTGCTGCAGCGGCACGTAGGCGCTGCCGTCCTGCTGGTTGTGCACCACCGCGTGGCGGTGGGAGAAGGTGCCGCGCCCCACGTCCTGGCCGGTGAGGCGCACCGGGTGGCCCTGATCGAGCAGCGTGGCGTAGGCCAGGGTCTCGGCGAAGCCCCAGTTGATGGCCATGGCGCCGGCCTGCATCTTGCGGCGATCCTCGTAGATCTTGGCCACCTGACGCTGCACGGTCACGCCGTCGGGCACCTCGCACATCTTGCCGGCGAGGCGCTGCAGGCGCTTCATCTCGACTCGGGTGTCGGCATGGCCGGTCCACTCGTGGCCCAGATAGGGCGTCCAGTCGACGAACAGCGACTTGTTGGGCTTCTGCACCAGGGCGTTGGCCACGTGGTTGCCGGCCAGCAGGTCGTCGCGGTACTTCTCCATCATCGCCTTGGCGTCGTCGTCGGAGATCAGGCCCTCCTTGACCAGGCGCTCGACGTAGCGGGTCCGCGAGGACGGGTGGTCCTTGATCTTGCTGTACATCATCGGCTGGGTGCCGGACGGCTCGTCGGCCTCGTTGTGGCCGCGGCGGCGATAGCAGACCAGGTCGATGACCACGTCGCGCTTGAACTGCTGACGGTAGTCCAGCGCCACCTGGGTGGCGTGCAGCACGGCATCGGGGTCGTCGCCGTTGACGTGGAAGATCGGCGCCTGAACCATCTTGGCGATGTCGGTGCAGTACTCGGTGGAGCGTGAGTCCAGCGGGTGCGAGGTGGTGAAGCCCACCTGGTTGTTGATCACGATGTGCAGGGTGCCGCCCGTGCTGTAGGCACGGGTCTGGGACATCTGGAAGGTCTCCATGACCACGCCCTGGCCGGCGAAGGCCGCATCGCCATGGACGTTGATCGGCAGCACCTTGTCGCCGACCGGGTCGTTGCGGCGATCCTGACGGGCCCGCACCGAGCCCACGACCACCGGCGCGACGATCTCCAGGTGGGAGGGGTTGAACGACAGCGCCAGATGGACCTCGCCCCCCGGGGTCATGACGTTCGAGCTGAAGCCCTGGTGGTACTTCACGTCACCGGAGCCGCGCTCGATAACCTTCTTGCCGTCGAACTCGTCGATCAGCTCGGAGGGATTCTTGCCGAGGATGTTGACCAGCATGTTGAGGCGCCCGCGGTGGGCCATGCCGATCACCACTTCCTTGGTGCCGTAGCTGCCGGCGCGCTGGATCAGCTCGTCCATCATCGGAATGAAGCTCTCGCCGCCCTCGAGACCGAAGCGCTTGGTGCCCGGGTACTTGGAGGCCAGGTAGCTCTCCAGGCCCTCGGCGGCCGTCAGCCGTTCGAGCACATGCTTGCGCACGTCGGGACTGAAGTTCGGGGCGCTGCGCACCGACTCGAAGCGCTGCTGGAGCCAGCGTTTCTCTTCGGTGTCGACGATGTGCATGACCTCGCAGCCGATGGAGCGGCAGTAGGTCTGCTCCAGCGCACCGACGATCTCCTTCAGCGGCGCCTTGTCCAGTCCCATGAAGAAGGAGCCGGTCTGGAACTCGGTGTCCAGATCCGCCTTGGAGAGCTGGTGGAAGGAGAGATCGAGGTCGGGAACCGGGGTCGGGCTGCGCAGACCGAGGGGGTCGATGTCGGCCTTCTGGTGCCCGCGGAAGCGGTAGGCGTTGATCAGCTGGAGTACCTTGACCTGCTTCTTGCCCTCCCCGCTATCGGCCGCGACATGCGCGGTACGACGCTGCTGGCCCAGCTGATAGAACTGGTCGCGAACCGGGGTGAGAGGAACATCCTGGCTGGCCCCGCCCTCGGGCCGCGGCAGCTGATCGAAGTACTGGCGCCATTCGTCGGGAACGGCGGAGGGATCATCGAGGTACTGCTCGTAGAGCGCTTCCACATAGTGGGCATTGCCGCCGCTCACATGGGAGGAGCGCCACATCAACTCCATTATGCCTTGTTGCATCTCTTGGTCACCCTGCACTGATGGGGTGGTATCGGCGCCGACACGACTCGACCGTATCGACATCGCTGATGCTCTGCCGGAGGAAGAGCATCCTGAATTCCATGGTCAAGAGCCGGTGCCCAGGGCACCGGCTCTTCACATCACGCTCCGCACCGGACTCGGCTGCGGCGCCTTGCCGCAGCCCGAGAGCGGAGCACATGATAACAAGCTGGACGCCACGATTTAAGTGGCATCGGCCAGCAGCATCTCGCGAATCTTGCCGATCGCGCGCGTCGGGTTCAGTCCCTTCGGGCAGACCGCGACGCAGTTCATGATCCCGCGGCAGCGGAACACGGAGAACGGATCCTCCAGCTCGGCCAGGCGCTCACGGGTCGCGCCATCACGCGAGTCGGCGAGGAAGCGGTAGGCCTGCAGCAGGCCGGCCGGGCCGACGAACTTGTCCGGGTTCCACCAGAACGACGGGCAGGAGGTCGAGCAGCAGGCGCACAGGATGCACTCGTAGAGGCCGTCGAGCTTGTCGCGCTCTTCCGGCGACTGCAGGCGCTCGATGGCCGGGGCCGGCTCGTCGTTCTGCAGGTACGGCTGGATGCGCTCGTACTGCTTGTAGAACAGCCCCATGTCGACCACCAGGTCACGGATGACCGGCAGGCCGGGCAGCGGACGCAGCACCAGCTTGTTGCCCTTGACCACCTCGGAGAGCGGGGTGATGCAGGCCAGGCCGTTCTTGCCGTTCATGTTCATGCCGTCGGACCCGCACACGCCCTCGCGGCAGCTGCGGCGAAAGGCCAGGCCGTTGTCCTGCTCCTTGGCCAGGTGCAGGACGTCGAGCACCATCAGATCGCGACCCTGGGTGTCGACCTGGAACTCCTGCATGAAGGGCGCGGAGTCGGTTTCCGGATTGTAGCGGTACAGGGATACCTGAAGCTTGGACATCGTGACTCCCCCTTAGTAGGTGCGGACTTTCGGCTCGAACATATCGACGGTCTTGGGCGCGAAGTTCACGTCGCGCTGACCCAGACGCTTGTCGGCCGGGAAATAGAGCGAGTGCTTCAGCCAGTTGACGTCGTCGCGGTCCGGGTAGTCGTAGCGGGAATGGGCGCCACGGCTCTCCTTGCGCTCCAGGGCCGCGATGGCGGTGGCTTCGGCCACTTCCATCAGGTTATCCAGCTCCAGCGCCTCGACGCGCGCGGTGTTGAAGGTGCTGGACTTGTCCGGCAGGTAGGCATTGTCGATGCGGCCGCGCAGCTCTTCCAGACGCTTGACGCCCTCCACCATGTTCTTCTCCTCGCGGAACACGCCGAAGGAGGTCTGCATGATGTCCTGCAGCTCGCGCTTGAGTTCGGGCACGGTCTCGCCGTCCTCGGACTCGTTCCAGCGAGTGATGCGCTTCATCGCCGACGCGACGTCGGACTCGGAGGCGTCGAGGTACTCGATACCCTCGTTGAGCGCCCCCTCGATGAACATGCCGGCCGCGCGGCCGAAGACCACCAGGTCGAGCAGCGAGTTGCCGCCCAGGCGATTGGCGCCGTGGACCGACACGCAGGCCGCCTCGCCGCAAGCGAACAGGCCGTTGACGATCTGGTCCTTGCCGTCGGCGTCCTGCATGATCGCCTGACCGTGCACGTTGGTCGGGATCCCGCCCATCATGTAGTGACAGGTCGGCACCACCGGTATCGGCTCCTTGGCCGGATCCACGTGGGCGAAGGTCTTGGACAGCTCGACGATGCCGGGCAGGCGCTTGCCGAGGACTTCCTCGCCCAGGTGATCCAGCTTGAGGAAGACGTGGTCGCCCTTCTCGCCGCAGCCGCGGCCCTCGAGGATCTCCATGACCATGGAGCGCGCGACCACGTCGCGGCCGGCCAGGTCCTTGGCGTTGGGCGCGTAGCGCTCCATGAAACGCTCGCCGTCCTTGTTGACCAGGTAGCCACCCTCACCGCGGCAGCCCTCGGTCACCAGGGTACCCGCGCCGTAGATGCCGGTCGGGTGGAACTGCCACATCTCCATGTCCTGCATCGGGAAGCCGGCACGCAGCGCCATGCCGATGCCGTCACCGGTGTTGATCAGGGCGTTGGTGGTGGAGGCGAAGATGCGCCCCGCCCCGCCGGTGGCCATGACGGTGGCCTTGGACTTCACGTGCACCACTTCGCCGGTCTCGATGTCCATGGCGATGCAGCCCACCACGTCGCCGTTGGCATTCTTGACCAGATCGACGGCGTACCACTCGTTGAGGAAGGTGGTGTTGTTCTTCAGGTTGTTCTGATAAAGCGTGTGCAGCAGGGCGTGGCCGGTACGGTCGGCCGCGGCGCAGGTGCGAGCCGCCTGGCCGCCCTTGCCGAAGTCCTTGGACTGGCCACCGAACGGACGCTGGTAGATGCGGCCGTTATCGAAGCGGGAAAACGGCAGGCCCATGTGCTCGAGCTCGAACACCGCCTTGGGGCCCTCGGAGCACATGTACTCGGAGGCGTCCTGGTCGGCGATGTAGTCGCCGCCCTTGACGGTGTCGTACATGTGCCAGCGCCAGTCGTCGTTCGGGTCGGCGGAGGCGATGGCGCAGGTGATACCGCCCTGGGCGGAGACGGTGTGCGAGCGGGTCGGGAAGACCTTGGACAGCACGGCGGTCTTCTTGCCGGACTTGGCCAGCTCCAGGGCGGCCCTCAGACCGGCACCGCCGCCACCGATGATGATGGCGTCGAAAGACAGGCTACGCATGTTGGACATGAATCAGGCTCCCCACAGAACGGTGATGCCCCAGACCAGGAACACGAAGATGGCCAGGATGATGATGAGCTGCGTACCGATGCGAATACCGGTCGGCTTGAGATAGTCGGTGGTCACGGTCCACAGCCCGACCCAGGCGTGGGCGGCCAGCGAAATAAAGGCCAGCAGCGAGAAGATGCGCATCCAGGTCTGGGCGAAGAGGCCGCTCCAGGCCGCGTAATCGAGGCCCGAGCTGAACAGCAGGAAACCGACGATGAAGAGAGAGTAGAGCGCCAGGATGACGGCAGAGACGCGCTGCAGCAGCCAGTCGGAGAGGCCGCTGCGCCCGAAGTTCGTGATGTTGGTTACCATACCCAGACTCCAGCCAGAATGATCAGGACCGCACTCACCACCACGGTGATCTGTGCCTTCTTGACGCCACCCTCGAGGGTCACGCCGATATCCATGTCCATCAGCAGGTGCTTGATGCCGGCCACGAAGTGAAAGGCCAGCGCGGAGAGCAAGCCCCAGGCGACCAGCTTGGCCAGGAAGTTATGGGCCAGGGCATCGCTCACGGCGGCGAAGCCGGCCGGCGAGGACAGTGACGCGTCCAGCGCCCAGAAGGCGAAGATCAGGCCGATGAAGAGGATGACGCCGGTGATGCGGTGAGCGATCGACGTCAGGGCGGGGAGGGGGAACTGTATCGTGGACAGATCCAGATTTACGGGTCGTTTGCTATTCACGGCTCTACACACTCTCTTGGCCCGCTCTTCTTCGTCCGACAAGGCCCGAGCGGGCGGTGGTTACGGGAAGGGACACGATCGTGGCCGAGTTGGACACGACCACCGACTCCTGCCAGTCGCGCGCTGAGATTATAGGGTCATCACCCCTTCATGACAAATGAACACGGGGCCCAGTCGACCATGGTGGAAGGCCGAGTTATCGGCCTTGGCGCGGTCTTGGACGGGACCCGGGGCGTTGACGAACCCCCTCGCGCCGCAAAATGGTGCACGGCACCATTTATTATACAAAACTACTCCACACTTGCTGTAAATGTACAGGCGCGCGCGCACAATAGTGGAATTGACAATCTCGAGGACGCTTCTATAGTGGGCGAACCTTTTCGCCGGCAATTTCAGCGAAAACCCCCGATATCGCCCCCATGAACTCGAGAGGAGGCCAGTTATGGCTGACAGGAAAGCGACACTGACGGTAGACGGCCTGGACGACCCGATTGACCTGCCGATCTACTCCGGCTCCCTGGGCCCCGACGTCATCGACGTCCGCGGCCTCGGCGCCCAAGGCCTCTTCACCTATGACCCCGGCTTCATGGCTACCTCTTCCTGCCAGTCGGCGATCACCTACATCGACGGCGGCAATGGCGTGCTGCTGCACCGCGGCTACCCGATCGACCAGCTGGCGAAGCACTCCGACTTCGTCGAGACCTGCTATCTATTGCTGTTCGGCGAACTGCCCGACGACGCGCAATACGAAGATTTCAAGTCGCGCGTGACCAACCACACCATGGTCCACGACCAGATCATTAACTTCTTCAAGGGCTTCCGCCGCGACGCCCACCCGATGTCGATCCTGTGCGGCGTGGTCGGTGGCCTGGCCGCCTTCTATCACGACCACCTGGACACCGCCAAGCAGGAAGATCGCGAGATCAGCGCCATCCGCCTGATCGCCAAGATGCCGACCATTGCGGCGATGTCCTACAAGTACAACATCGGCCAGCCGTTCAACTATCCCCGCAACGACCTGAGCTATGCAGAGAACTTCCTCTACATGATGTTCAGCAACCCGTGCGAGGAGTACCGGATCAACCCGGTCTACGCCAAGGCCATGGACCGCATCTTCATGCTCCATGCCGACCACGAGCAGAACGCCTCCACCTCCACGGTGCGCCTGGCCGGCTCCACCGGGGCGAACCCCTTCGCCTGCATCAGCGCCGGCATCGCCGCGCTCTGGGGCCCGGCCCACGGCGGCGCCAACGAGGCCGTGCTGAACATGCTCGACGAGATCGGCGACGACTCCGAAGAGAACATCCAGCGCTTCATCGACAAGGCCAAGGACAAGGATGACCCCTTCAAGCTGATGGGCTTTGGTCACCGGGTCTATCGCAACTTCGATCCGCGCGCCAAGGTCATGAAGGAGACCTGCGACGAGGTGCTGGCTGAGCTGGGCCTCGCCGACGACCCGCAGCTGAAGATCGCCAAGCGCCTGGAGCAGATCGCCCTGGAAGACGAGTACTTCATCGAGCGCAAGCTCTACCCGAACGTCGATTTCTACTCCGGCATCATCCTCAAGGCCATGGGCATCCCGAAGAACATGTTCACCGTGATCTTCGCCGTCTCCCGCACCATCGGCTGGATCTCCCACTGGAACGAGATGCTCAGCGACAGCTACAAGATCGGTCGCCCGCGCCAGCTCTACACGGGCCACGACAAGCGCGACTATCCGGCAAGCTGAGCCCGAGCGCCCTTCTCGCCGCCAGCATCCACAAAGGCCGCCCTCGGGCGGCCTTTTTCGTTGGCGGACCCTTTCACGCCCTGCCCTACCCCGCCCCCTCCTGGCGCGCTACCGGCCTGCCCGGCCCTCTCGATGGCTGGCGCCTCAGCCGGCCCAGCGGTCGCCTAACCCGCGATGCGCGCCCACACTTGCCGGCACCCATCGCGACGAGGGCACCATCGAGACCCCCTTACCTCGAGAGAACCGCTCAGGCGGTCCTCGCGACGCCAGGAGGCCACTGCTGGCCCCGCCGGGCAGTGGCGGCCCTCGCATCGCACGACGCGCCTCGAAGGCCGCGGCAGGACAGGGTATCGCCTTGATACCAGAGAACTAGAATTCTCATCACTTCAGGTTGACTTCCCCACCGACATGCGCCTCCGCGAGGGTGTCGCCCGTTTTCCACACATTCTGTGGATAACCCTGTTCACAACCTCTCGAAAAGGTCGCCGGAACGCCATGAACAGCGGCACCGCCTTAGATTGATCAATTTTTGACCTACTGTAAGTCGTTGAAATAAAAGACTTATATAAGAAAGCCAGCAACCAAGCGGGTTAGCGCCGCGCCTATGCACAGCCCCGACGCCCTAGGCGGGCCAAGTGGACAAGTCAAGGAAATTTCGCGTCGAAATCGGCACGATTCGCCGTCCGGAAGGAACCGGAAAGGCAGACACGACAAAAGGGGCCAGGCAGGCGTAAGGGCCGGCTGGTCATGAGAAAGTATTAGGGGGAATGAATCGAGGTGGCGTCCCATAGGGGGTTCGAACCCCTGTTACCGCCGTGAAAGGGCGGTGTCCTGGACCACTAGACGAATGGGACGCAATGTCTTGCTTAGAGATGGCTGCCATCTAAGAAGATGGTGGAGCCTAGCGGGATCGAACCGCTGACCTCGACACTGCCAGTGTCGCGCTCTCCCAGCTGAGCTAAGGCCCCGATCTCTCGAAGACGGGGCGTATGTTACTGATAAGCCCCGCCTTCGTCAACAGGAAATCACGCGAGGTCGCGAAATTCCTTCTCGAAGCGCTTGGCCTGCTTCTTGGAGACGCCGCCCAGCACCTCGATGGCGTGGCGCAGGCGCGCCCGGGTCACGTCGGACCCGAGAATCGCCATGGCATCCATCACCGAGGTGCTCGACGAGGAGCCGGTAACGGCGATGAACACCGGTGCCAGGAAGGCCTTCATCTTCAGCTCGAAGTGCTCCGCCAGCGCCTTGATCTCCGCGAGCAGCGCCTCCTTGTGCCAGGCCGGCACCAGCTCGAAGCGCCACACCAGGAACTGCAGCAGCTTCAGCAGCTCCTCGCGAGAGAGCTTCACCGCATCGAAATCGCCCTCCTCGATGGCCGGCAGGCCCGAGAAGAAGTGCCCGGCCAACGGCGCCACCTGGGCGAGCGTCTCCACCCGCGGACGCACCTGGGGCAGGATCTGGCCGACGTACTCCTCGTTGAAGGCCCACTCCATCAGCGCCTTGAGCAGCGCCGCATCGTCGAGATCCTCGCGGATGTAGACGCCGTTGAGCCAGGTCAGCTTGTCGAGGTCAAACACCGGCCCGCCCAGCGAGACCCGCTGAACGTCGAAGTGCGCCATCATCTCGTCGAGGCTGAACTTCTCTCGCTCATCGGGCATCGACCAGCCCATGCGCCCCAGGTAGTTGGTCACCGCCTGGGGCAGGAAGCCCATGCGCCGGTAGTAGTTGATGGAGGTCGGGTTCTTGCGCTTGGAGAGCTTCGACTTGTCCGGGTTGCGCAGCAACGGCATGTGGCAGAGCACCGGCATCTGCCAGCCGAAGTACTCATACAGCAGCTGATGCTTGGGCGCCGAGTTGATCCACTCCTCGCCCCGCAGCACGTGGGTGATGCCCATCAGGTGATCGTCGACCACGTTGGCCAGGTGATAGGTGGGCATGCCGTCCGACTTGAGCAGGATCTGGGCATCGACCTGGGCCCACTCGACCTCGATGACGCCGCGCAGCATGTCCTCGACCACGCAGGTGCCGGTGGCCGGCACGATCATGCGCACGACGAAGGGCCAGCCTTCCTGCTCGCGACGTGCCTGCTCCTCGGCGGGCAGCGCCAGGTCGGCGGGCTTCAAGGCCAGGTGCATGCCGGCCGCCTTGCGCGCCTCGCGCAGCTCGTCGAGCTCCTCGCTGGTGCGGTAGCACTTGAAGGCGTGGCCGGACTCGATCAGCTGACGAGCGTACTCGCCGTAGATATCGCCGCGCTCGCTCTGGCGGTAGGGGCCGTGGGGGCCGCCGACGTCGGGGCCTTCGTCCCACTCGAGCCCCAGCCAGCTGAGGGAGTCGAGGATCATCTGCTCGGACTCGGGCGTCGAGCGCGCCCGGTCGGTGTCCTCGATGCGCAGGATGAACTGGCCGCCGTGCTGACGAGCGAAGCAGAGGTTGAACAGGGCGATATAGGCGGTGCCCACGTGGGGATCGCCGGTGGGTGACGGCGCGATGCGAGTGCGTACGGTCATGTCGTCCTTGGTCCTGTCGATGGAGGAAGGCCGCCCTGACATGGCGGGCGAATGGCCGCATTATACGCACCTGGCCAGCGCCGGGCAGCCGTGGCCGGGAATCATTCCCCCGCGGCGCGGTCCACGCTGAACCCGAACTCCGGCGAACAAGGAATGCCATGCTCACGCGACTCCCCGACGACTTCACCGCCGTGGTCACCGGCGCCTCCGGCGGCATCGGCAGCGCCGTGGTGGAAGCCCTGCTCGCGAGCGACCGCCCCGGCCGGGTGATCGCCGTCAGCCGCGGCGGTCATCCGCACCCGGACCCTCGCGTCGAAACCCTCGCCTTGGACCTGGGCACCGAGGAAGGCGGCGAGGCCCTCGCCCAGGCACTGGACGACGCCCCCGTGCACCTGGTGTTCAACGCCATCGGCATGCTGCACGACGAGGATCTGGGCATCGGGCCGGAGAAGAAGCTCGACGAGCTGGACGCCGAGGCCATGGCCCGGCTCTACCACGTCAACGCCATCACCCCGGCGCTGCTGCTCAAGGCGCTGCAGCCGAGCCTCAAGGGGCGCCATCCGGCGCTGTTCGCCAGCCTCTCGGCGCGCGTAGGCTCCATCGGCGACAACCGAATGGGCGGCTGGTACGCCTACCGGGCCAGCAAGGCCGCCCATAACATGCTGATGAAGACCGCCGCCGTGGAGCTTCGCCGCCTCAACCCCCAGGCGGCGATCGCCTGCCTGCACCCCGGCACCACGGACACGCCGCTCTCGGCGCCCTTCCAGGCCCGGGTGCCCGAGGGCAAGCTGTTCACCCCGGCCTTCGTGGCCGAACGACTGCTGGATGTACTGGAGACCTGCACGCCCGACCAGAGCGGCATCTTCCTGGACTGGGCCGGCGAGCGGGTGGCATGGTGACGCGCCGGCGATTAGGGCAGAATTACCGTTGATACCCACCGTTGCCTGGTCAATACCGAGCCAGGAAGATTCATATGACGCTTTTTGACCATAGGATGACGTAATGGAAACACTCGGCCCTCGCATCAAGAAACTTCGGCTGGAGGCCAAGCTCAACAAGGCGGCCCTGGCACGCAGGGTCGGGGTGTCAGACGTCACGATCTCCTACTGGGAATCGGGTGCCATCAAGCAGATCGGCCATGAACGCCTCGTCGCCCTGGCCCAGGCGCTCAACTGTCCACTGTCGCGGCTGCTCGAAGACGAAGGGTCCCACGCCTCACCGCTCTACCTGCGCCGCCGGCTTCCGCTACCCTGGCAGGATGGCAAGCAGCGCGTCATCGAGCTGCCGATCGAGATGGTGCCCGGGCAGCGCTGGGATGGCGACTGCCACCTGGTGACGCCGGCGCCGGGCGAGCAGTTCGACTTCCTCATGGAAGGCGACCTGGTGGCTATCGCGACCAGCGACATCTTCCGCCAGCCGGGCCTCTACCTCATCGAGGACGACGACGAGCTGGCCATCCGGCGGGTCTCGCAGGGCCCCACCGGAGAGCTGATCTTCCAGCGCCAGGACAGCGACGAGCTCATCCCCTACGCGCCCAGCTGTCGGCTGATCGGCAAGCTGGTGGCTCACTGGCGCGCCCAACCCCTCTAAGGCACTACCCGAAGAGGCGCTACTCGATCTCTATCACCTCGACATGATCTTGGGTGCGGCGCGTCTCGTCGCCGACCAGGAAGCGCTTGGTGTAACGGGCCACCTGACCCAGGCCATGACGCGACTGCGCGACCAGCGGCCCCTGCAGGTGCTCGTTGTCCTTGCCCAGCCGGTCGCGCACCGCGGCCGGCTGGACACTACCCTCCTGCACCTCGACTATCACGAGATAGTCGCCGTCGGGCAGCCCGCTACCAGGGCCGAAAGGCCCGGCCACGAAGCCGCCGTCGGCCACCGACACCCGCTCCCGCCAGCGCACCCCGCTGAGCTCGCGCTCCACCAGCACCTGCAGGCGGGTGTCGGCGGGCAGATTGGTCTCGCCCTCGACCGTCAGGCGCCGATCGCTGCCCAGGCGCGACGAGACATCGATCGTGACCGGCTCCTCGAAGGGCTCCACCTCGGGGGTCGCTGGCGCGGGATCGGGCGTCTCCTCCGCCATCTCGGCCACCGGGGTCGGGTCGTCAGGCGCGTTGGCCGCCTCCTCCTCGCTGCCGCCGCAGCCCGCCAGCCACATCAGCATCACGCCTGCCCCGATCGCTCGAAACCACGCTTGCATGCACGCCTCCCGCCTTGTCGATGAGTGACCAGACTATCATTCCCGGTCTTAGCGGGTATGTTCATTGGCGCTCCGCACAGTCGAGGCAGCGCGTCGTGTAGGGCAACGCCTGCAGGCGACCGTCACCGATAGGCCCGCCGCAGCGCTCGCAGGCATCGCCCTCCCCCGCCTCGATGCGCTTCAGCGCATGCAACACCTGGCGGAGTTCGTCTTCCGCTTCCTGCTGCAGGGCCTCGATGACCTCGTCATTCGCAAGCTCGGTCGACTGGTCCTCCGTGTCCTTGTCCAAGGGACCGCCCTTCTGCTCCTTATGGGCCTGGTAGCGATCGAACCGCTCGATCAGCTCCTCGCGCAGCCCTTCCAGTTCCTGCTTGCGATCCGCCATAGCCGCTCTCCTTATCATCGCACCCTGGGCGCCCCGACCTTCTCGCTCGGCACCGCCCGGCTTCCGTCCTCGAGGTCCACCCTCGGCGCCCGGCGCCGCGGTAGTTCATCTTTGTCCGCCTTATTGATCATCCTTCTGGGCAGTCGTTCTCGATTGTCCTTCTTTATAGCAGACCCTTTCCGCCCAGCACGCTGACGAAGATCACGCCCCGGCGCGCCGCGCCTCGACCGGGTGATCCGCTAGGTCATGCCCAGGGCGCCGTAGCCCGCCTCGGTCAGCGAAAGCCGCTCGGGCGCCTCGTGTCCCCGGCTGCGCTCGACCGTGATCAGCCCTTCGGCCTCCAGGGCGTCGATGTCCTCCAGCAGCGCCGCCTCCAGGCTGTCGCCGCCGGGATGGCCGAAGGGCGCGGCTAGCACGCCGCCGTGCTGCAGCACGCGGGCCAGCAGCTCTCTCTGGTATTCGGTGAGATCGATGCTCATCAGCCTCTCCTTCTTTTCACCGGTCGGGTGCTCATATCGCCAGTATGGACTAGGGGCGCGTCGCGGGGCGGACACGCCCCTGGCGGCCGGTCCGATGCGCTGCGATTCACCACAGGAGTTGACGCCGGCCGCCAAGCATGACACCGTGTGTCCAGTTGGTTAGCAAGATGCATATTGTCAGTAGTAGTCGAATCCTTTCGGTTGTCTGGTTATATCCCCTTGTTTTACCCACTAGCATTCGGGGCTACACCCGGTAATTTCGTATCCGGCGCACTGCGCCAAAGAAAGGAGTCATGACATGGCTACTGGCACTGTTAAGTGGTTCAACGACGCAAAAGGCTTTGGCTTCATCACCCCGACCGACGGCGGCGATGATCTCTTTGCCCACTTCTCCGAAATCAAGGCTGAAGGCTTCAAGTCCCTCCAGGACGGCCAGCAGGTCTCTTTCGACGTAGTGCAGGGCAAGAAAGGCCTGCAGGCTTCTAACATCGAAGCCATCTGATCGCCGATCAGACAGACCTATCGAGCCGTAAGGCTACGAGTACCAAGGCCCGCTGATGCGGGCCTTGGTGTTTCTGCGTGTCCGGTTTCCTGACGCGTGACACGGGACCCAGCGCCCGACGTGCCGCTGCTCTCTGGTGCCTGCCGCCTGCACCCGCCTTCACCGGCACCTAACCGACTATCCGGCTCGCCCGATAGATAGCAGCCCCTGGTTCGCCCCTCCCCCTGCGTCGCCCCGCTTGCACAAGCACCTGGCTCGAGGGCCTGTTTCAAGAACCTCGCCGGCCCCCATCGAGCTTACCCGACGACACCTGACTGCCAGACCGCCTCCCTCGCCGAAGAGATCGTCGTTACAGCACAGCTCCCATCGTCAATCGCCTACATCCGCGGCCCTTTACTGAGCGTACCGTGGAGGGACAACAGGGAGAGCGAGACCATGTCGGAGATCACCATGATGCCGGCTCCGATGCGACGCTGGGTGATGATGTGCCCATGCGGGGCGGCCGAGATCCGCGCCGAGGAGGGCCCGCACTGGAGCATGTTCACGCTGGAGAAGCTCGAGGAGAGACGCTACCGCATACGCTGCCATGCCTGCGGCAACACCAATGAGCACCGGGTCGGTTAGGCGTCGACGGACTCGATCAGGCCCTCATCATCGTGAGTCGGCTTGTTCACCCGCGTGCTCACCGGCCAATGGGTAAACCGCCCCGCCGCCAGGTGATGCACCACAACGCGAATCGTCTCGCGGTCGGTCAGGTGCGGGTCGAGCCAGGGTTCCAGGCTCTTATCGTCCAGCACCAGCGGCATGCGATCATGGATCTCGCTCGCCACCCCACGGGCTGGCTCGGTGAGGATCGCGCAGCCGGGCTTGCCGTCCGGCCGCTCGCTCCAGATGCCCGCCAGCCAGAGCGGCTCGCGATCCTCGCGGCACAGGAAGTGCGGCTGCTTCCTGCCCTCCACCGGCAGCCACTCGTACCAGCCGTCCGCCGGTACCAGGCAGCGATGGTGGGCGAAGGCTCCGCGGAAGTAGTTCGAGGTGGCCACCTTCTCGACGGTGGCGTTGATCGGCTCGGGCGCCTTCTCCCTGGCCCAGTGCGGCCGATAGCCCCACCACGCCTCGTTCATCACCAGCGGCGCATCATCATTCGGATGACGCACCACCGTGATCCAGGTGCCCGGCGCCACGTTGTAGCGCGGCGTCAGTTCCCCGGCCTCCTCCAGTGGCAAGCGCAGGGCCTCGGAAAGCCTGGGGTAAGGGCTATAGAGCGCAAATCGTCCGCACATAAATCACCGGAAGCGAGTATTAACCATCACTGTAGACCCGGAGGCATCCACGAAAAACGGAGCATGCCATCGCTGCCCCCTTGACGCTAAAGGGAGCGCTTGCCTGTCGCCGCTTTCGGGGTTGGGCAGAAAGTGACCAGGGCTGGTAGACTATGCGGCCTCCCGACCGACACCCCTGTGATGCCGATGCAACCGCTCGACCGCACCTTTTCCGTGGCCCCCATGATGGACTGGACGACCCGCGACTACCGCGCGTTCGCCCGGACCCTGAGCCGCCGCGCCCTGCTCTACACCGAGATGGTGACCACCGGCGCCATCCTGCACGGCAGCCCGCGCTCGCGCTTTCTCGGCTTCGATGAGGTCGAGCACCCCCTCGCCCTGCAACTCGGCGGCAGCGATGCTGGGGAGCTCGCCGAGTGCGCGGCGATCGCCGAGGCGTGGGGCTATGACGAGGTGAACCTCAACGTCGGCTGCCCGAGCGACCGAGTGCAGAACAACCTGATCGGCGCCTGCCTGATGGGCCACCCGGAGAAGGTCGCCGCCGCCGTGCGCGCCATGCAGGCGGCGGTGTCGATCCCGGTCACGGTGAAGTGCCGCATCGGCATCGACGACCAGGACGAGGACGAGGACCTGTCGCGCTTCATCGCCACGGTGGCCGACGCCGGCTGCGATACCTTTATCGTGCACGCCCGCAAGGCGTGGCTCGAGGGGCTCTCCCCCAAGGAGAACCGCGACGTGCCGCCGCTCAACTACCCGCGGGTGCATCGCCTCAAGGCGAGCCGCCCCGAGCTTCACATCGGCATCAACGGCGGCATCAAGACCCTGGACGAGTGCCGCGAGCAGCTCGCCCACGTCGATAGCGTGATGATCGGCCGCGAGGCCTACCAGAACCCCTGGCTGCTGGCAGGCGTAGACGCCGCGCTCTACGGCGAGCCGGGCCCGGCCGAGAGCCGCCACGCGGCCGCCCGCGCGCTGCGCCCCTACATCGCCCGTCGCCTCGACGAGGGGGCGAAGCTCAACCACATCACCCGCCACCTGCTGGGCCTCTTCCAGGGTCAGCCGGGCGGGCGCAAGTTCCGCCGCCACCTCTCCGAGAATGCCCATCAAGAGGGCGCGAGCCTGCAGGTCTTCGACGACGCCCTGGGCCTGGTCGCGGAGCGCGAGACGGCCGAGGTGGCGTAGCTTCCACGCCGCCTGCGAGACCCTTGATACGCGAAACGGCGCCGAGTGATCGGCGCCGTTGTCGTGTTGGCTGCGTGTCGGGCGAGTGGATCAGTAGAGCGCATCGGGCGGCGGCTCGAGGCTGGAGTGGAAGTCCTCGATGGCGCTCTCGGCCTCCTCGATGGCGTCGAAGCGGGCGATGTGGAAGAGCGCCTCGCCCTCGTTGGCCAGCGGCAGCCGGCTCATGCCGATGACGATGCCGTCGGCCACCGCGCGCACCTCCCCCTCGGCGTTGCCGAAGGGGTCCGCTACCCGTCCCAGCAGCTCACCCTTGGCCACCCGGGCGCCGAGCCGCACCTTGGGCCTGAGGATGCCGTCGATGGGCGCCCGCGCCCAGCTCGAGCCGTTGGCGATCTCCGCCGACGGCACCGGTCGACGGCGATGCTCACCGGTCAGCATGCCGAGCCGGCGCATCACCCGCAGCACGCCGCGCACGCCCGGGGTGATCGCCCACTGGTCGAAGCGCAGCGCCTCCCCCGCTTCATAGGTGAGCACCGGGATACCGCGGTTCTGCGCGTAGTGGCGCAGGCTGCCCTCGCGCAGGTCGGCGTTGAGGATCACAGGCGCGCCGAAGGCGTTGGCCATGCGCTCGGTCTCGCCGCCGGGAGTGAGCTGGGCGCGAATCTGCGGCAGGTTGGTGCGGTGGATCGCCCCGGTGTGCAGGTCGATGATGTGGCTGGCCTGATCGACGATCTGCTCGCGGAACAGCGCCGCCACGCGGCCGCCCAGCGAGCCCGACTCGCTGCCCGGGAAGCAGCGGTTGAGGTCGCGCCGGTCCGGCAGGTAGCGGCTGTGCTGTACGAAGCCGAAGACGTTGACGATGGGCACACCGATCAGCGTGCCGCGCAGCCCCTGCAGCTGCTTGGAGCGCAGCAGGCGGCGCACGATCTCCACGCCGTTGATCTCATCGCCGTGGATGCCGCCGCAGACCAGCAGCACCGGGCCCGACTGTCGGCCGTGGACCACTTCCAGGGGAATGTAGAGCGGCGCATGGGTATAGAGGCGCGCCACGGGCACGTCGATCTGGGTGCGCGACCCCGGCGCCACGCGGGTGCCGGCGATCTCGAAGGGGGAACGGGCCATGCTGCGCTCCTTGCATCACGAAACGGTGTTTTCAGGCGTTTCTTATACGCTTCTGGCCCGTGGAAGACGAGCCCGATGGCCCTCGCCCGGCGCTTACATATCCATACATACATGAATGTAAAAAGCGGGCCACTCGGGTAGAATATGGAGAACTGTGACACTTTGAGAGCCCCGCCATGGCAAGACGCACCAAGGCCGAAGCCGAAGCCACCCGCGAGGCACTGCTCGACGCCGCCGAGGAGGTGTTCTTCGATAATGGCGTCGCTCGCACCTCGCTTGAGCAGATCGCCCGCCACGCCGGCCTGACCCGTGGGGCGGTCTACTGGCATTTCCACAACAAGGCCGACCTCTTTCGCGCCATGCTCGACCGGGTGCGCATGCCCTTCGAGGCCCTGGTGGCGGAGACCGGCGCAACGGATGCCTCGCCGCTGGAGACCGTTCGACTGGGCTACCAGCAGAGCTTCCTGCGCATGGAGCAGCCCCGCCACCGGCGCGTCCTGGCCATCCTGATCCACCGCTGCGAGTTCTTCGGCGACATCGACCCCTGCGCCATCCAGGCGGAGATGGCCGGCGAATGCCTGGATGCGCTGGGCAGCTACTTCGCCGACGCCCACCGTCTGGGGCTGCTCAAGGAAGGGGTTGCCCCCGAGGTCGCCACCCGCCTGATGCAGGCAATCCTCAGCGGCATCTTCCACGACTGGCTGCGCGATCCCGACGCCTACTCCATCCACGAGCGCGGCATGGTGCTGGTGGAGGCTCAGCTGGCCCTGCTGAGCCGCCACGAGGCGGCTTAGCCGCGAGAAGGCGCCAATCGCGAAAGACCCGGCCCTCAGGCCGACGAGCCGTTGTGCTCGCTCGGGCGGTGCAGCAGGTGCAGCCGCCGCAGCCGCGTGCGGGCATCCAGGTAGTCGCTTTCGAGCACGGCGCGATAGCGGCCGTCTCCCGGCAGGTACTTCACCAGCACCCGATGTTCCCCGGCCTCTGTCGCGTCACCCGACTTGGTGGCCAGCGCCACCTCATGGCTCGGGTCGCTCTCCAGCACCGCCGTGACCCTCCCCTCCTCGTCGGCCGTCGCGGCCGTGATGCGCACCCGCTCCCCGAGCAGGCAGCGCGGCAGGCGCTCCGGCGCTCCGGGCAAGCGCTGGTGGAGCCGCCGATGCAGCCGATGACAGAGCCAGGCCGCCAGCGGCGAGGCCAGCGCGAAGGCGCCCCAGATCACCAGGATCCCCAGCGGGATGCGGAAGAAGCCCAGCGGCAGCCAGCGCAGCACGGCGACCTCGACGGCCAGCGTCAGCCCCCCCGCCAGGGCGATCAGCAGGGTCAGCGACAGCGATACCGGCACGCCGATGAACCCCAGCGAGACCAGCGCACTGGCCAGGGTGTCGTTGCGCAGGCTGTCGTGCTCGAAGAGCTCGACCGGCGCCAGGCGCAGCGCCACCAGCAGCCAGTAGCAGGCGACCAGCGCCAGCAGCGCGCTGAAGATCACCACGGGGAAGCTCAGGGCGATCTCGATGATGGTATCCATGCGGCGTACCTCCCGATAACACTTAGCCAACGAATGAGTCTTTTTTTTCATCCTAGACCATCGGGTCGGCCCGGTCCTGATCCGAATCAAGGATGTATTCACACATCCTTATGAAACACCTGTCGCCATCGACATGAAAAAGGGGCGCCCGCATGCGGGCGCCCCTTGGCGTTCAGCAGGACCTCAGGTCCCGCCGGGTCAAGCCGGCATCAGCCGTTGCCGTGCGGCTCGGCGTCGGCCGTCTCGCCGGGCGACTCATCGCCATTTTGCGACTTGCGCTGCAGCCGGGCGGAGACCGCGGCGATCATGGCGTAGAAGGTCGGCACGAAGAGGCTGCCGAGTATCGCCACCGAGGCCATGCCGATCGCCACCGTGGTGCCGATATGGTGGCTGCTGGTATCGCTCGCGCCGGTGGCGAGCATCAGCGGCAGGGTGCCGAAGATGAACGCCAGGGAGGTCATGACGATCGGCCGGAAGCGCAGCTCCGCCGCCGTGATCGCCGCCTCGCGGATCGACTTGCCCATCTCGCGGCGCTGCAGCTCGGCAAACTCGACGATCAGGATGGCGTTCTTGGCCGCCAGGCCCACCACCACCAGGATGCCGATCTGCACGTAGACGCTGGTGTCCAGGCCGCGCAGGAAGATGCCGCCGATCCCGCCCAGCAGGGCGAAGGGCGTGGCGGTCAGCACCGCCAGCGGCAGCGACCAGCTCTCGTACTGGGCGGCGAGGATCAGGAACACCATCAGCAGGCCGAAGACGATGGCCAGCGTCGCGGCGCTGCCCGCCTGGCTCTCCTGATAGGCGGTACCGGTCCAGCCCATGCCCCAGCCGTCGCCGAGCTGCTCCGCGACGATCTCTTCCATGGCGGTGATCGCCTGCCCCGAGCTGTAGCCCGGCGCCGGACCGCCCTGGAACTGGGCGCCGGTATAGACGCCGAAGCGGGTGACCACCGCGGGCGCCGTCTGGCGCTCGAGGGTCACGAACTCGGAGAGCGGGATGCGCTCGCCGTTGCCGCCGCGAACGAAGACATTGGCGACGTCCGAGGGCGTCTTGCGAAACTCCTCCTGGTTCTGCAGGTAGACCTGGAAGTTGCGGTTCTGATAGCTGAAGAAGTTGACGAAGCCGTTGCCGAAGGTATTCGACAGCGTGGCGTTCAGGTCCGTCAGGCTGACCCCGTAGCTCAGCGCCTTCTGCTGATCGATCTCGGCACGGAAGGACGGCACGTTGACGTTGAAGGTGGTAAACACCTGCTTCAGCGCCGGATGCTCGCCGGCCGCCTGCATGACCTTCAGCGACGCCTGGAAGAGCTCCTGAGGCGAGGCGCCCTCGAAGGACTGCAGGTAGCCGGTGAAGCCGCCGGTGGTCGAGAGCCCCATGATCGGCGGCATGTTGAAGGCCATCGCCGAGCCGCCCTCGATCTGGGCGCCAAGCTGCATGATGCGCCCGATCAGCCCGCTGGCGGTCAGCTCGCGCTCGGCCCAGGGGTCCATGGTCACGAACATGATGCCGCGGGCCGTGTTCACCGAGCTCGACAGGATGTCATAGCCGGCCACCGCCGAGGAGAAGCGCACGCCCGGAATCTCCTCGATGGCCGCGCTGAGCTTGCCCATGTACTCCCGAGTCCGCGACAGCGAGGCGGAGTCCGGCAGCTGCACGGCGGTGAGGACGATGCCCTGATCGGTCTCCGGCACCAGGGTCGAGGGGGTCGCCTGGTAGAGCCACCAGGAGCCCCCCACCGTCAGGCCGGTGAGCAGCAGCGCCAGCCCCCAGAAGCGCACCAGCTTCTTGACGATCCACATGTAGACCGCGGTGATGCCCGCGAACAGGCGATCGAACAGGCGCAGCGGCGTGCGCAGCGCACGGCTGAGGGCCGTTTCCTTGCGGTGCAGGTCGTGCTTGATGAAGATCGCCGAGAGCGCCGGGGTGAAGGTCAGCGCCATCAGCGCCGAGAAGCCTACCGAGATGGCGATGGTCAGCGCGAACTGCTGGTAGATCTGTCCGGTGAAGCCGCCCAGGAAGGCCACCGGCACGAACACCGCCGCCATGATCAGCGAGGTGGCGATGACCGGCCCGCCGACCTCCTTCATGGCCTGGATCGTCGCCTGGCGGACGGTGATCTCCTCGTCCTCGCCGAGCACCCGCTCAACGTTCTCCACCACCAGGATGGCATCGTCCACAACGATGCCGATGGAGAGCACCAGGGCGAACAGCGTCAGCAGGTTGATGGTGAAGCCGAAGGCGAAGAAGCCGGCGAAGGTCGCCAGCACCGAGACCGGCACCACCGACATGGCGATCACCGTGAAGCGCCAGTTCTGCAGGAAGATGAACAGGATGACGCCGACGATCAGGAAGGCCTCGATGAAGGTGTGGAAGACCGTCTCCACGGAGGCATCGATGAACTGGGTGGTGTCATAGGGCACCACGTACTCGAGCCCCGGCGGGAAACGTCCCCCCAGCTCCTCCATGACGTCCTCGACCGCCTTGGCGGTCTCCAGGGCGTTGGCACCGGGCTGCTGATTGATGATGATCGGCGCCATGGTGCCGCCGTTGAGCCGCGCCTCGACGCCGTAGAAGGAGGCCCCCAGCTCGATGCGCGCCACGTCGGCCAGGCGCAGGGCCGAGCCATCCGGGTTGGTGCGCAGGAAGATCTCGCGGAAGTCGTCGGTGCTGGAGAGCCGGCCACCGGCGGTGATGGTGTAGGTGAAGGCCCGCGGGTCCGACTGGGGCGTGGCGGCCAGGTTACCCGCCGGCACCTCGGTGTTCTGCGCACGGATGGCCGCGGCGACCTCGCTGGGCGTCAGGTCGTATTGCGCCAGCCGGTCCGGGTCCATCCACACGCGCATGGCGAACTCGCCGCCGCCGAGCACCTCGGCATCGCCGACCCCCGGCACCTGGCGCAGCTCGTCCAGGACGTTGAGCGTGGCATAGTTCTGCAGGTAGATGCGGTCATAGTCCTCCTCGGGGGAGGTCAGCGCCACCAGCATCAGGATCGAGCTGGAACTCAGCTCCACGGTCACGCCCTGGGCCTGCACGGCCTCGGGCAGCTGCGACAGCGCGCCCTGCACGCGGTTATTGACGTTGATGGTGTTGATGTCGCCATCGGTGCCGATATTGAACGCCACCTGCAGCTGCATCGAGCCGTTGTCGGCGCTGGTCGAGGTCATGTAGAGCATGTCCTCGACGCCGTTGATGGCTTCGGCCAGGGGCGCGGCTACCGTCTGGGCCATGGTCTCGGCGTCGGCCCCCGGGAAGGTGGCGTTGACCGAGACCGTGGGCGGCACCACGCTCGGGTACTGTTCGATGGGCAGCACCCGCATGCTCATCAGCCCGATCAGCGTCAGGATGATCGCCAGCACCGTCGCGAAGATCGGCCGCTTGATGAAGAAGTTGGAGAAGTTCATGGCCCGGCGTCTCCCTCGGCCTCGGCCGTGGGTTCGCCGCTCGCTTCAGCGCCCTGCTTCTCTCCCTGGGCAGCGCCTTGCTGACCGGCATTCTCGGCGCCCTCTCCGGCGCCCTGCTCAATACCCGCGAAGGGCTGGGGCTCGATGGCCGTGCCGGGCTGCAGGCCGGCGGGATCCCCCACCACCACCCGCTCGCCGGGCTCGACGCCGCTGCGCAGGATCTGCCAGGGACCGGCAATCTCGCCGAGCTGCACGGTGCGCGCCCGCGCCTTGTCGTCCTCGTCGAGCACGAAGACCTGCGGGCCCATGAGGCCCTGGGTCATGGCGATCTCGGGCACCGCCAGCACGTCGAAACGCTTCATGCCCTCGAGATGCACGCGCACGAACTGGCCGGGCAGCACCTGGGCATCGGGATTGGCGAAGGTCGCGGTGGCCTGCACGGTGCTGGTGGCCTCGTCGACCCGCGAGCCGAGGAAGTCCAGGTGGCCTTCGAGGCGCTCGCCCGCACCCTCGACGCCAGCCGGCAGGTCGAGCCAGGCGGTGATCGCCTCGATGGGCTGGTCGCTCAGCTGGCGGCGCAGCGCGAAGGCATCCTCCTGGGGCAGCTGGAAGCGCACTTCCAGCGGGTCCAGCGGCGTGATGGTGGTCAGCGTGGTGCCCGGCTGCACCAGGTTACCCAGGTTGACCTCGCTGAGGCCGATCATGCCGGCCACCGGCGCGGTGACATCGGCGTAGCCGAGGTCGATGCGCGCATTGGCCAGCGCCGCCTCGGCCTGGGAGACCGAGGCGCGGGCCACGTTCAGCTCGGCCTGAGCCTGATCGACCTGTTGTCGGCTCACCGAGTTCTGGCTGAGCAGCTGCTGGAAGCGGTTGGCATCGCGCTGGGCGCGAGAAAGTTCGGCGCGGGCGCTCTCGAGGTCGGCTTCGCGCTGGGCCACCACGGACTGGTAGAGGTCCGGCTCGATGGAGTAGAGGCTCTCACCCTGTTCCACCATCTCGCCCGGCTCGAAGTGACGTTCCTCGAGAAAGCCGGTGACGCGGGCCACCATGGTGACCTCGTCGTCGCTGCGCAGCTTGGAGGGATAGGACTTGGCGAGCGGCAGATCCTGGCGGGCCATCTCCATGACCTGCTTGGGCGTCGGGGGCGCATCACCCTGGCCGGACGCCTGCTGCTCGGGAGTCTCTTGCTGACCGCAGGCGGCGAGCACGAGACCCAGGGCCAGCGGCACCAGGCCGCCCCGGCCTCGTTTGATGAAGGTTGTCATGGGTGCTTTCCATTAGGCGCGTCGGAGGAGGAACGAATTTTACATTCATTCATGAATGTTTGTAAATTTCCGGGTGCCGATCGCTACTCCTCGAGACGCGGGGGCGCCCCGATATCCATGACCGCATCGTTCGACTCAGCATTCTCGGGCAGCGTGAAGGAGACGCTGCCGCCATCCAGCCAGGCGTTCACCTCCTCGACCGCCGGGACGTCCAGGGTCCCCGACTGCTGGCGCAGGGTCAGCAGATTGATCACGTAGTCGTAGCGGGCGCTGGCGAACTCGGCAACGGCGTTGTAGAGGTTCTGCTCGGCGTTGAGCACGTCGACGATGTTGCGGGTGCCCACCTCGTAGCCGGCACGGGTGGCGTCCAGCGCGCTCTGGTTGGAGACGATCGCCTGGGCGCGCGCCTCCACGGTGGAGACGTCGTTGCTGACCTGGGTATAGAAGGAACGCACCTGCTGGACGGTGTCGCGCCGCTGGGACTCGAAGTCGTACTGGCTGGCCTCCAGCAGGTAGGTATTCTGGCGGATGCTGGCCGAGGTGCGCCCGCCGGTATAGAGCGGCATGCTGGCGCGCACGCCGACCCGACTACCCGAGTTGCTGCCCTCGACCGAGTCCCGATCATCATCGGCGTAGTTGTAGTCGGCGAAGGCGTTGAGCGTGGGCAGGCGATCCGCCCGGGCGATATCGACGCCGCTGCGCGAGACCTCGACCCCGGCCTGGCTGGCCAGCACCTGCGGATTGTTCTCCATGGCAAGCGCCACCCACTGGTCGCGATCGCTCGGCGTGGGCGGCACGATGGGAATCTCCTCGCCCAGCGAATCGATGCTGGAATAGCGCTGCCCGGTCAGGCGCTCCAGGGCCTCGAAATTGACCTGCAGGTTGCTCTGCGCCGTGATGCGCTCCGCCCGCGCCTGGTCGAAGGCCGCCTGCGCCTCCTCGACCTCGGTGATGGCGATCAGCCCCACCTCGAACTGCTCGCGGGCCTGCTCCAGCTGACGACCGATGGCACGCTCCTGGGCGCGCCGCGCCTCGAGCACCTCATAGGCGCGCAGGATCTCGAAATAGGCCGAGGAGACATCGATCAGCACCTGCTGCTCGGTGGCGGCCAGCCGATAGAGCTGCTGGTCGATCTCGCGCTCGGACTGCTCAACCTCCCGCGCATTGCGGGCATCGAAAAGCGCCTGGGTGGCCTCCAGGGTCAGGCTGGCGCCGTTGTAGCTGTCGTCCCCGCCGGTCTGGAACGCGCTCGTCTGGCTCTCGTACTGACGGTTATGGGTCACGTTGCCCGAGACGTCGACCTGGGGCAGCAGATCGCCCTGCTGGACGTCCCGCCCCGCCTCGACGCTGCGGGTCTGCGAGCGGGCCGCGGAGAGTTCGGCATTGCTCTGCATGGCATCGCGGGCGATGGTCAGGAGATCCGCCGCCTGCACCGGCGCAGCGACGGCCGCCGCGACCAGGGCCGGCAGCAACGCGCGGCGGGCGAACCGCGTGCCGGTGCAGCGAAGGGAACGGGAACGCATCATCGGTAGATCCTCGGTATCTTGACGGGTAACTTTACATACATTGTCGCATGTTTATCGTTCGAGTCCACTGCCGGCCGCCTACGACCAAGGAAGCTGGCGATGATCCGACCGCGTCCGCTATGCTGCCTTGCAGCATGCGCCATCGACGTCGCCCACTCAGGAAGAATGCTCATGGATGCCTTGGAACTCGTCAGGGTAAAGGAACTGGAGGTCGCAATACGGATCTGGCATCCCGAGGCGCCGCGTACGCTCATCGCCTGGCACGGGCTGGCCCGCCATGGTGGCGACTTCGAAGACTTCGCCCGGGAGCTTGGTCCCGAGTGGCGGATCCTGGCGCCCGACACCCCGGGCCGGGGCCTGTCCGGGTGGTCGCTGTCGCCATCCTGCCACTACATATATTCACATTACATGACCATAGCAGCTGCAGTGATGGATCACTTCGGCCTGGAACGCGTGCCCTGGGTAGGCACCTCCATGGGCGGCCTGCTGGGCATGCTGATGGCCGCCGAGCCGGCGAGCGCGGCACGCATCGAGCGGCTGGTGCTCAACGACGTGGGCCCGGAACTCGCTCCCGAGGGCCTGGCGGAACTGGCCGCCTACTTCGGGGCGCCCCATCGTTTCCTGCATTTCAGCGAGCTCGAGGCCGAGCTCCGGCGCCACTACGCCGGCTTCGGCATCGAGGGGGACGACGCCTGGCGTCGCCTGGCGCTGGGCAGCGCCCGCCGCCTGCCCGACGGCAGCTGGACCTACCACTTCGATCCGCGCATCGTCGAGCAATTCGTCCACGACACGCCCCGCGACACCTGGGCGGACTGGGCCGCGATCCGCTGCCCGCTGATGGTCGTCCGCGGCCGGCAGTCGCCGCTGCTCAAGGCCGAGAGCGTGACGCGCATGGCCGAGGCCCAGCCCGAGCTCGTCAGTCACGAGGTGCCGGGCTGCGGACACGCGCCCATGCTCGACCGCCACGACCAGGTCGCCCCGATCGCCGCCTTCCTGGCGAAATCGTCCGCCGGGAAGCCGGCGCCACGGTCCGGGGACACGCGATCGCCGTGGTGGCAGCGCCTACTCAAGCGCCTGGGGTACGCCGGACGCGGCTAGCGGCTGCCCGGGCATCACAGCAGCCAATCGACCGGAAGCACCGCGATGACCGAGACGACCATTCGCCGAAACAGGCCCGAATTGGGTTCGACATCATGGCGGATGACCTGGCCGTCACGACGCTCCAGCCAGTAGAGATCGCCCTCGGGATCCAGGCGTACCTCATAGGCCTTCAGCGGCACGGCCTCGTCGAAGGCGGTATCGATCCGCTGGGCCAGCGACGCATCCTCGATGATGAAACCGAGCTCGGTATTCAGGTTGGCCGAGCGGGGATCGAAGTTGAACGACCCCACGAAGACCCGCTCACCATCCACGGCGAAGGTCTTGGCATGCAGGCTGGCGCCGGAGCTGCCGAACGGCCCCGCACTCGGGTTGCGCCCCTGCTGGTTGGCGCCGCGTCGCAGCTCATAGAGCTCGACCCCCGCCTCTAGCAGGGCCTTGCGCCGCTTGGCATAGCCGGCATGCACGGCGGCCACGTCGGTGGCCTCCAGGGCATTGGTCAGCACCTGGACCTCGACCCCGTCTCGCTCCAGGCGCCGGAAGTACTCGGTGCCCGCCTTGGCCGGCACGAAATAGGGCGAGACCAGTGCCACCTCGCGCTCGGCATCGGCGAAGATCAGCTCCAGGTCGTGACTCATCAGCGCCTGTCCGCGGGCCTCGCCGAGCCCCTTGGACGGATCGTCGCTGAGCATCCGCACCGGCGCCCAGACCAGGCCGAGGTCGTTGGCCAGCAGTTTCTGCACGATCTCCGTCTCGCTCACGGCTTTCAGGTAGGTGCCCGCCTCGGGATCTCGCGCGACCTCGGCGAACGCCTGCTCGAGCCGCACCAGCCCCTCGGGCCCGACGTCCGGCAGAATCAGCGGCACTGGATAGGAAGAGCCGCTGCTCCAGTAGCGGTCGAAGTCGGTCGAGACGTCGTCGACCACCTCGCCGACACCCAGCACGTCCAGATCCGAGAAGGTCACGTCGCCCGTGGCACCGAAGTACTCGTCGCCGATGTTGCGCCCGCCGATGACCGAGACCTGATTGTCCGCGGTGAAGGACTTGTTGTGCATCCGCCGGTTGGCTCGGGAGAAGTCGGTCAAGAAGCCGACCCACTTGGGGGAGCGCACGACGAAGGGATTGAACAGCCGCACCTGGATATTGGGATGACTGGCGAGCGCGGCGAGCTCCGCATCGATGCCCCCGGTCCCGCTGTCATCGAGCAGCACGCGCACCCGTACCCCGCGTTCGGCGGCCTCGTAGAGGGCCTCGAACAGCAGCATGCCGGTGATATCCGGATGCCAGATGTAGTACTGAACGTCCAGGGTGCGCTCGGCGGCATGCGCCATCACTATCCGGGCGGCGAAGGCATCGGTGGGCTTGCCCAGCGGGTAGATGCCGCTGAGGCCGGGGTGAGCGTCAACCGCGGGCGCCAGGGCCTCGCCGAGCGAGGTGTCACGACTCTGCGCCTCGTCCAGCGCCGACGATTCGAGCCGCCCCTCGAGAGACGGCAGGGAACAGCCGCCGAGCAGCGCCAGCAGGGCCAGCCACAGGAGGACTCGGGCCAAGGAGAGAGGTGTAGTCATCGTGTCCATCCTGTCAGCCAGTGGAAATCATGAGAGAGACCATAATGGTAGTTGATCGACGCCTCATGGACCCGGCCCCTTCGCCGCCATCATCGGGAAAGTCGCCGGCTCCTCGTGCGCCCCGCGCGGACCGGCCCTTTCGTGACCGGCGTCGTGACCGGCGTCGTGACGGGCGTCGTGACGGGCGGCCAGGCGAAACGCAGGATACGCTAATATAACGACCCACGGACTGATACCATCGGACACCATGACTCGCCCGAACGATCCGATCCCATGCCCGAGCCCATGACCGCATCCACGCCAGAGCCCGGCCATATCGACCCCCAAGGCGAGCGCCTGGCCATCCGCGGTGACTGGACGCTTGAGCACCACGCGAGCCTGAAGCGCGAGGTCGAACGCCTGGCCAAGGGCCGCGAGCCCTCTGCCCAGAGGATCGACCTGACGCCGCTGGCCGCCCTGGACACCGCCGGCGCCGTGCTGCTGATGGAGCTGACCGGCGCCGAGCGGCTCGCCGCGATCGACGACTGGGCGCCGGAGCTGCCGGCGACGCGCCGCGCCCTGCTGCGCACCCTGGGCGAGGCCATGGTCGACCGCCCGGCCCCGGCCGCGCGATCCCGCCGGCCGCTGAGGGATGGCCTGGCGCAAACCGGCCAGCTCGTCGAGGGGCTCTGGCACCAGCAGGTTCAGCTGCTCGGCTTCATCGGCCAGGTGCTCGCCACCCTGGCCGGCACCGCCTGGCGGCCGAGCCGCTGGCGCCTCACTTCGGTGGTGGCCCAGCTGCATCAGACCGGCCTCAACGCCCTGCCCATCGTCGCCCTGCTGACCTTCCTGGTGGGCGCCGTGGTGGCCTTCCTCGGCGCCACGGTGCTGCGCGACTTCGGCGCCACCATCTATACGGTCAACCTGGTCGCCTTCGCCTTCCTGCGCGAGTTCGGCGTGCTGCTGGCCGCCATCCTGCTTGCCGGTCGCACCGCCAGCGCCTTCACGGCGCAGCTCGGCGCCATGAAGGCCAACGAGGAGCTCGACGCCGTGCGCACCCTCGGCCTCGATCCGATCGAGCTGCTGGTGCTGCCGCGGGTGCTGGCGATGATGCTGACGCTGCCGATCCTCACCTTCGTCGGCATGCTCAGCGGCATCCTCGGCGGGGCCCTGATCTGCGGACTGGCGCTGGATATCTCGCTCATCCAGTTCGTCTCCATCCTGCAGCGCGACATCCCCCTCAACCACTTCCTGGTGGGCCTGGCCAAGGCGCCGATATTTGCCTTCCTGGTCGCGGTGATCGGCTGCCTGGAGGGCTTCAAGGTCAGCGGCAGCGCCCAGTCGGTGGGCGAGCACACCACCTCCAGCGTGGTGCAGTCGATCTTCATGGTCATCCTGCTCGACGCGGTGGCGGCGCTGTTCTTCATGGAGATGGGCTGGTGAGCGAACCGATGCGGACATCACAGCGCCAGGAACCCCGGAGCCAGGCGCCTCAGAGCCAGGAGCCCCAGAGTCAGGAACCACCGAGCCGGGAGCCGCTGATTCGGGTGCGCGGACTGTCCAACCGCTTCGGTCGCCACGTCGTCCACGAGGCTCTCGACCTCGACCTCTACTCCGGGGAGATCCTCGGCGTGGTGGGCGGCTCGGGCACCGGCAAGTCGGTGCTGCTGCGCAGCATCGTCGGCCTACTGAGGCCCAGCGAAGGGCGCATCGAGGTGTTCGGCGAAGACCTGCAGCGGCTTTCCTCATCGGCCCGTTCGCGGCTGGAGCGCCGCTTCGGGGTGCTCTTCCAGCGCGGTGCACTGTTCACCTCGCTGACCCTCGAGGAGAACGTCGCCCTGCCGCTGATCGAGCATGCTGGCCTCCGTCGCGCCGATGCCGAGGCCCTGGCACGGGTCAAGCTGGCCCTCGCCGGGCTGCCCGCGGAGGCTGCGATCCAGTATCCCGCCTCGCTCTCGGGTGGCATGATCAAGCGGGCCGCGCTGGCCCGGGCCCTGGCGCTGGACCCGGAGGTATTGTTCCTCGACGAGCCGACGGCGGGCCTCGATCCGATCGGCGCGGCGGCCTTCGATCGCCTGATCCTGACGCTGCGTGACGCCCTGGGCCTGAGCGTCTTCCTGGTCACCCACGACCTGGACACCCTCTATACCGCCTGCGACCGGGTGGCCGTACTGGCAGAGAAGCGGGTCCGCGTCGCCGATCGCCTCTCGGTGGTCGAGGCCACCGACGACGCCTGGATCCACGACTATTTCCACGGCCCGCGTGGCCGCGCCGCCCGACGGGCGGCTCACCCGGCAGAGGACGCCTGACCATGGAACCCCGCGCCCACCATGTATTGATCGGGCTGTTCACGGTGATCACCCTGGGCAGCGCCCTGCTGTTCGCCCTGTGGCTCGGCAAGTCGAGCGTCGATCGCGACTATGCCTGGTACGAGATCGGCTTCAATCGCGCCGTCAGCGGGCTCTCCGAGGGCAGTGCGGTGCTCTACAGCGGCATCGAGGTCGGCGACGTGGTGCGGCTGCGCCTGGACCCCGCGGATCCGCGCCGGGTAAGGGCGCTGATTCGCGTCGACAGCGAGGTGCCGATCAGGCAGGACACCCGCGCCAGCCTGGCGCTGGCCAACATCACCGGCACCAAGAATCTCCAGCTCTCCGGCGGCAGCCCGCAGAGCCCCCGCCTAGAGGGAAGCCGCAACGATCCCCCGCTGATCCAGGCCGAGCCCTCACCGCTGAGCTCGCTGCTCTCCGGCAGCGAGGCGCTGTTCGCCAAGGTGGACCGGCTGCTGACCAACGCCAATCGGCTGCTCTCCGAACAGAACGCCGCGAGCCTGACGCGTACCCTGGGCCACCTGGAGACGCTGTCGGGCAGCCTGGTCGATCAGCGCGACGCCATCGGCGAGGCCATGACCGGGATCGGGCGCGCCAGCGAGCAGCTGACGACGACCCTGCAGCGCTTCGAGGGCCTGGGCGAGCGAGCCAACCGGCTGCTCGACGACCAGGGAACCGCCGCGCTGCAGGATGCCCAAGGCGCGATGCAGTCGCTTTCCGCCACCGCCGCGCGGCTGGATCGCCTGACCGCACGCCACGAGGGTTCGCTGGATCGCGGCCTGCGGGGCGTCGGCGAACTCGAGCCGGCGATGCGCGAGCTGCACGCCACGCTGCGTACCCTGAACCGGTTGGTACAGCGCCTCGAGGAGAACCCCGCCGAGACCCTGCTGGGCCGCGATGAGATCCAGGAGTTTCGCCCATGAGCCTGTTCCGCCCTATATCTGGCGCCGCCCCCCGCCGTTTACCCGGCGCCGCCCCCCGCCGTTCACGCGGCGTCCGGCTGCTGGCTCTGATGCTGGCCGGGCTGCTCGCCGGCTGCAGCGTCATCCCGAAGAGCGAGCCGGTGCGACTCTTCACGCTGCCCGCGCCGACGCTGCCGGCCTCCACCGAGGCTACCCGCGACCTGACCCTGCGGGTCGACACGCCCGGTGCCAGCGCGCCGCTGGATGGTCGACGCCTGCTGGTCATGCCCTCCCCCGGGGAGTTCCAGGCCTACGGCGGGGCGCGCTGGCGCGACGACGCCCCGCGGCTGCTGCGCGACCACCTGATCGAGGCCCTGCGCCGCGACGGCCGCCTGGCCGCTGTGATCGACGAGACCAGCCGGGCACAGAGCGACGCGGCGCTGACCAGCCACCTGGGGGCCTTTCACGTCCGCTATCGCGAGGGCAGCGCCGAGGTGGTGGTGCGTCTCGATGTCCAGCTGCTCGACGAAGTCAGCCGCGAGATACGGGCGAGCCGACGCGTCGAGACGGTGGTAGCGAGCGAGGACGACGGCCTCGAAGCCGTGGTCGCGGCCTTCGGGCGAGCCTCCGACCGGCTTGCCGTCGAGGTGGTCGACTGGACGCTCGCGCAGCTGGCCAGCCCCTCCTCCTGAACGGCCCTCGACGGGGGCATCGCGTCTCGTGTGCAGCGCGCGCAGGCCGAAGGCGATGCACCCGCATGTCGCACTGCCCCCTGAAAATGCGTCTATGTCGCGCATTTTTCTGGAAATATCGGCGCTTTTGAGCAAAAACGAGCGAACGACCGAGTATCTCAATCCGCTGTTCTCTTATCGCTTATTGAGCAAGGCAAGGGGAATGGCACGCCGCTCGCAGGATCTCCCAGGCAAGGCGCCGATCCGTTCGGTAGAGGCCGACGGCCGGCAGTGTCACCCACCACACAAGGGGTACACGCGATGGGACACCACGTCCGCAAGCGCATCGAGCACGTCATCCATCCGGCACCGGCGGTGCCGGGCATCGAACCTCCGAACAGGCCGGACGCAGAGCGACGACGATTCGGCAAGCTGGCCGCCGGCCTGGCCCTGATGGCCGCCCTGCCGGCATGGCTGCCCGTGCGTCGTGTCGGTGCCGAGGCCTTGCCTTCTCTTGACGATCTCCGGGGCGATCTCAAGAGCAATCTCCAGGGCGATAGCCGCGTCGAGGCAAGAGACAGGCCCTTTGCGGGTCGGGCGCGACGGTACGACCGCCGGGGTGGCGGTCTCAATGGAAACGCGTGGGGCGATTCGCCCTTCATCGAACCGGCCAATCCGCAGCGCGTTGGTGGCCGACGAGCGCGTTCCCCCAGAACCGTCGCCCATTCCGGCATCTCGGTTGCCACGCCCGACAGTCTTCGCCGAGGCCTCGACAGGAGTCATTAGCCCTCCGCCTCAGGCGGCCTCCAGCCTCGTCACCGCCCGCTCGACCCCGGAGCGATAGCCACCGCCGAACAGCAGCAGGTGGTTGAGCAGCGGATAGAGCTGGAACAGCGCCTCGCGCCTCGGCCAATCGGCCGGGGCGCGGCCGTTCCAGTAGGCCTCGAAGAAGGCCTCCCCCGGCGCGCCGAACAGCGTGAGCATGGCCAGGTCCACCTCCGGATAGTGGCGATAGACCGCCGGGTCGATGATCGCCGGCCCCTTTGGTGTGAAGAGCACATTGCCCGACCAGAGATCGCCATGCACCAGGCTCGCCGGGGCGTCCGGCAGCCAGGCCTCGAGCCCATGGGCGACGGCCTCCAGGCGACGGCGCAGCCTGGCGTCCATGAGGCCGCGCTGATGGCAGGCCTCGGCGAGCGGCAGCAGCCGCCGCTCGCGCTGGAAGGCACGACCGTCGGCGAGTGGCGCATTGGGCTGGGGCGTGCGGCCACAGGCGTTGTCGTGGGGCCAGCCATGGGCGTCGCCGACATCGGCGTGCAGCGCCCGCAGGCCCTCTCCCAGGCGCGACGCGTCGCGGCCGGAGCGGCCGCCACCGCTCTCCAGCGCCTCCATCACCAGCCAGCCGTCACCCTCGGCCAGCACCTCGGGCACGATCAGTGGCGTGCCGGCCTGGCGCAGGGCGCGCAGGCCATCGGCCTCACCGGCCAGCCGCGCGGGATCATCGCGCTTGATCACCACCGCCCCCTGATCGGTCGCGAGGCGCCGGACCTCGGCGATATCGCCACCGCCGAGGGAAACGGGCTCGCCGCGGGGCACCAGGGCCACCGAGGCCAGCAGCCGCTCCAGTGTTCGCTCCATGGGGATCGTGCCTCCCTTGCCGTGTCGATTGCTCCGAGGGTCGCCAGCCCAGCCGACGTTGTCAAAGCACCCGGCGCTGTCAAAGCGATGGATCTGCCGGACGAGACAAGGCGATGAACAAAAAAGACCGCCCCGTGGGGCGGCCAAATAACGCGATCGCTGCGTTAAAGCATCAGATGATCGGTGAAGCGTCACTCCGGCATCAGCACGCCGTCGATGACGTGGATGACCCCGTTGCTCGCCTCGACATCCGCCTGGATGACGGTGGCATCATCGATCATCACACTGCCGTCCATGGTGGTGATGGTGATGTCCTGGCCCTGCACGGTGGTGGCGCTATCGGCGGCCATGGCGTCCTCGGCCATGATCTTGCCGGGCACCACGTGATAGGTGAGCACGGCCTGCAGGGTCTCCTGATTCTCGGGCTTGAGCAGATCCTCGACGGTACCCTCCGGCAGCGCGGCGAAAGCCTCATCGGTGGGGGCGAAGACGGTGAAGGGCCCTTCGCCCTTGAGGGTGTCGACCAGCTCGGCCGCCTTGACCGCGGCGACCAGCGTCTCGAACTGACCCGCGCCCACGGCGGTGTCGACGATATCCTTCTTCATCCCGTGGCTATCGGCCTGGACACCGCTGGCGAGCATCAGGCCCAGCATGCCGGCTCCGATGGCGCGGGTCAGGGGGGTGGTGAAGGGGGCAGCGATGGAAGTGGTCAGGGTCTTCATGGGTCACTTACCTCTTGTCATCTAGAACCGTGTCATTGGGAGCCGTGGACGTCTCTCGTTCGGAGGCGCTGACGGTGGGTGGAGGGTGCTTCGCCTCAACCTGTACAGAACTTAGACCCTGTATAGCTATTGGACAAGTATTATTTTCTCGCCGCCTCTTTTTCTCCGCCACATCATGGCTGACGCCGCCATCGCGATATGGCACAACGAGGGGGACATTTCCGCAGAGAGGAGACACGACCATGTACAAGCTGGCCTTCTTCGTGCCGATGGCGGATGCCGAGGCGGTCAAGGAAGCCGTCTTCGCCACCGGCGCGGGGCGCATCGGCGACTACGAGGCGTGCTGCTTCCAGACGCCTGGCACCGGGCAGTTTCGCCCGCTGCCGGGCGCCGACCCGCACATCGGCCAGGTCGGCGATCTGGAACGCGTCGAGGAGTTGAAGGTGGAGCTGGTCTGCGAGGACGCGCGGATTCGTGAGGCGGTAGCCGCCCTCAGGGCGGCCCACCCCTATGAGGAGCCGGCCTTCGATGTCTGGCGGCTGGAGACCTGGTGAGCGTTGCGGGCCCGCGAGGATGCGGACGGCCGCTGGAGACGGGCCGCGGCTCGGCCTATGATGCGAGGCCGCATGACCCGTTCACGATCAGGAGGATTCCCCCATGCCCATCGCCATGATCACCGGCGCCACGTCCGGCTTCGGCCGCGCCGCCGCCCGGCGCTTCGCCGACGCCGGCTGGTCGCTGATTCTCACCGGTCGCCGCCAGGAGCGGCTGGACGCCCTGAAGCAGGAGCTCGCCGAGCGCGTCGAGGTGCTGACCCTGACGCTGGACGTGCGCGATGCCGAGGCGGTGAAGCAGGCCGTCGAGACGCTGCCCGAGGCGTTTCGCGGGGTCACCTGCCTGGTCAACAACGCCGGCCTGGCGCTGGCGCCCCAGCCGTCGCAGCGGGTTGACCTGGCCGACTGGCACACCATGATTGATACCAACGTCACCGGCCTGGTCAACGTCACCCACGCCATGCTGCCGCTGCTGATCGCCACCGGCGCGGGGGCGAGCATCATCAACATCGGCTCGGCGGCGGCCAAGTGGCCCTACGCCGGCGGCCACGTCTACGGCGCCACCAAGGCGTTCGTCGAGCAGTTCAGCTACAACCTGCGCTGCGACCTCACGGGCACCGGCGTGAGGGTCACCGACATCGCGCCGGGCCTGGCCGAGACCGAGTTCACCCTGGTGCGCACCAAGGGCGACGAGGCCGCCTCCGAGGCGCTCTACCAAGACACCACGCCGCTGCAGGCCGAGGACGTCGCCGAGCAGATCGTCCACGTGGCGACGCTGCCCGCGCACATCAACATCAACTTCCTGGAGATCATGCCGACTCGGCAGAGCTGGTCGCCGACCCACGTCGAGCGCGACTGAGGCCGTCGAGCAGTACGATAGAATCGAGCAGCGCCCCGGGGCGGGGGCTACCGAACCTAGGCGCTGTCGAATCCAGGCGCTTGCGAGCCTGGATGCTTCCGAACCTAGGCGCTGCCGAAATAGCGTTCGCGATCCTCGGCGGTAATATCGCTGACGTGCAGGGGAAAGGCGGCCTCCCGCCGGTCGGCGTAGAAGTGGCGCAGGGTGCGCTCGATGGTCGGGAAAGCGAGCTCGTCCCAGGGAATCTCGTGCTCCTCGAACAGCGCCACCTCCAGGCTCTCGGGGCCGGCGTCGAAGCTGCCGGCGAGATCGGCCCGGAAGATCATGTAGACCTGATCGATGTGCGGCAGGTTGATCAGCGTGTAGAGGCCGTGGATCTCGACCTCGGCACAGGCCTCCTCCCGCGTCTCGCGGGCCGCCGCCTCGACGGTGGTCTCGGCGTTCTCCATGTAGCCCGCCGGCAGGGTCCAGAAGCCCTTGCGCGGGGAGATGGCGCGGCGACACAGCAGCACCCGGCTGCCGCTCACCGGCAGGGTGCCGGCGACGATGCGCGGATTCTGGTAGTGGATGGTGCCGCACTCGTCGCAGCAGTGGCGAGGACGATCGTCCCCGTCCGGAATCGCGAAGCGCACGGTATGGCCACAGTGACTGCAGAAGTTCATGGCGCTCCCTGGCAGGCCGGAGGGCGGCATGACGGCCGCCCGGTCAGGGCTTGACGCCGCTCATGGCGGCCGAGTAGAAGGAATCAAACCCGATGGAAGCCCCATGTTAGAGAACCTTCGTGAACGCCTGCAAGCACACCGCCCGCGCCGGATCAGGCTGCGCCTGCCCGAGGCGGCGGTGCTGCTGCCCATTGTCGACCGCCCCGAGCCGACCCTGCTGTTCACTCGACGCGCCGGCCACCTCGCCACCCACAGTGGCCAGGTGGCCTTTCCCGGCGGCAAGCGCGAGCCGGGCGACGCCGACCTGCTGGCCACGGCGCTGCGCGAATCGCGGGAGGAGATCGCCCTGCCAGCGGAGCGCGTGGAGCTGCTCGGGCGGCTATCGGATGTGCTCTCGCTGCACGGCCTGCGCGTCACGCCCTGGGTGGGGCTGATCCCGCCCGACCTGCCGCTGATCGCCGATCCCGGCGAGCTCGATGCCATCTTCGAGGTGCCGCTGACGCACTTCCTCGAGGACCAGCGCACCCACACCGACGTGATCCGCGTGGACGGTCGGGACTACTACGTGCCCAGCTACACCAACGACGGTCACGTGATCTGGGGGCTCTCGGCGATGATGCTGGTGGAGCTGCTCGCCGAGGGCTTCGCCATGCCGATCAGCCTCTTCGAGCGCCCGCCGGGCGAATTGATCCACCTTCCCGAACGCCGAGTCTCCCGCCCATGATGCCGACACGCGACGCCTTCGCCACCGCCCTGCCCCGCGCCCGCCTGGCCGAGCTGGTCGATGCCCTGGTGGCACAGGGCTGGTACGTCGGCGAGGACTTCATTCCCGCCGAGCTGTGCGCGGCGCTGCACCACGAGCTCGGCGCCATGGCCGACCACGAGGCGCTGGAGGCCGCCGGCATCGGCCGCGGCCAGGAGCACGCCCTGCGCCGGGACATCCGCGGCGACGCCATTCGCTGGCTGGACCGCGAGAGCCAGGCCCGGCGCCGCTACCTCGACGCCATGGCCGAGCTGCAGCAGGAGCTCAACCGGGCGCTGTTCCTGGGGCTCTTCGAGTACGAGGCGCACTTCGCCCACTACCCGCCCGGCGCCTTCTATCGCCGCCACCTCGACAGCTTCCGCGGCCGCGCCAATCGCGTGGTCTCCACCGTGGGCTACCTGAACCCCGACTGGCCCGAGGACGGCGGCGGCGAGATGGTGATCTTCGCCGCCGACGACCCCGAGCGCGAGGTGGCCCGGGTACGCCCCGAGGCCGGCACCTTCGCCTGCTTCCTCTCCGACAGCGTGCCCCACGAGGTGCTGCCGACCCGCCTGCCGCGCTCGAGCATCGCCGGCTGGTTCCGGCGCAACGCCTCGCTGGGCGGCCTGGTGGACCCGGCGCGCTGATGGCAAGCGAGGCCGACCAAGGGGAGCACGAGCGGCTCAGGGCGCGTTGCTTGGCGCTGGAAGCGGAAAAAGCCGAGCTGGAAGCGGACAACGCAGCGCTGGAGTCAAAGAGCGCGGCACTGGAGGAGGAGAAGCGCCACTACCGCTGGCTGGCCGACAGCACCACCGACCTGATCTCCCGCCACGCCCGGGACGGCACCTTCCTCTACGCCTCGGCGGCGGCCCGGGAACTGCTCGGCTACGCGCCCGATGAGCTGGTCGGCGTCTCGGCCTACGACCTCTTCCATCCCGCGGACCTCGCCGACCTGATCAACAAGTCGCCGCGCATCTACTACCACGACGGCTTCTACCAGCAGACCTATCGCTTCCGGGCCAAGGACGGCCACTACGTCTGGTTCGAGACCACCAGCCGCACCCGCCGCGACCCCGCCACCGGGGAGCTCCTCGACGTGCTCTGCGTCTCCCGGGACGTCAGCCGGCGCCTGCAGGCCGAGGCGCACCGCGAGCGCCTCGCCCGGGTGGTGGAGTCGACCACCGACTACGTGCTGTTCCTCGACGGCGACGAGCGCATCTTCACCGCCAACGAGGCCGCTCGCCGCCTGCTGGCCCGCCCGGGGCGCGATCGCCCGGGCCGAGACCGCCGGGAGGGTGACGCCCTGCACCTCGAGCAGGCCTATACATCCGAATCGCTTTGCGTGCTGCGCGAAGTCGTGCTGCCCGCCGTGGCCCGCTACGGCTCCTGGAGCGGCGAGCTCGCGATGCGTGGCCCGCGCGGCCCCGTGCCGGTGCTCAGCGTGGTGATGGCCCACCACGGCCCCGCCGCCGAGCCCGACCATCTTTCGCTGATCAACCGCGACATCGGCCTGCACAAGGCCGCCGAGGCCCAGGAGCGCCGCCACCAGGAGCAGATCGCCCACGCCAACCGCCTGGCCACCACCGGCGAGCTCGCCTCCAACATCGCTCACGAGCTCAATCAGCCGCTGGGCGCCATCGCCAACTACGCGAGCGGCGCCCTGCTGCGCCTTAAGGCCGACCCGACGAGCCCGGCCGGCGAGCTGGCCGTGCCGCTCGAGCGGATCAGCGAACAGGTCCAGCGCCTCGCCGAACGGCTGCGCCACATCCGCACCTTCGTGCGCAAGGGCCAGACCCGACCGCGGCCTGTGGCGCTGGGCGAGGTCGTCGAGGCCGCCTGCCGACTCTGCGAATGGCAGTTCCAGCAGGCCGGCATCGCGCTGGATCACGCGCTTCCCGAGGCCCTGCCGCGGGTGCAGGCCGATCCGGTGGCGCTTGAACAGGTGCTGGTCAACCTGCTGCTCAACGCCCTGGAGGCGAGTCGCCCCCACCCCGGCGCCGACCGGGTGACGCTCACCGCCCGGCAGAGCGGCCCGCGGGAGGTGCGCTTCACGGTCGCCGATCGCGGCCCCGGCGTGCCCGAGGCCGAGCGCGAGCGGATCTTCGCCCCCTTCCACTCGGGGCGCCCCGAGGGCCTCGGCATGGGGCTTGCCATCAGCCATTCGCTGATGGAGGCCATGGGCGGCCGGCTCGCCCTGGCGCCGGCCGGCGGTTCCGGCGGCGCCACCTTTGCCGGTACACTGCTCGCCGAACCCGGGCCGCTGCCGCCGGCCCGCTGAGCGCCTTCGTTCACCCCACTTCCTGTTCGCTCACCCCACCTGGAGGGGCACGTGCCCGACAAGCCCTGTATCGCCGTGGTCGACGACGACCAGGCCCTGCGCGACTCCCTCACCTGGCTGCTCGACTCGGTGGGTCTTTCGACCCTGGCCTACGGCGATGGCGAGGCGCTGCTCGACGCCGAACCCGAGCGCCACGACGTCATCCTGCTCGACGTGCGCATGCCCGGCCTCTCCGGCCTGCAGGTGCAGCAGCGGCTGGGCGAGCGCGGCGACGACACCCCAGTGATCTTCATGACCGGCCACGGCGACGTGCCCATGGCCGTGCAGGCGCTCAAGGCGGGCGCCTGCGACTTCATCGAGAAGCCCTTCAACCATCAGCAGCTGATCGATACCGTGCAGCAGGCCCTCGCCCAGCACCGCCGCCACCGCCGGGCCCAGGCGCGCCTCGAGGCGCTGCGCGAGCGCTACGCCGGCCTGCGGCCCAAGGAGCGCCAGATCCTGGTGCACGTGGCCGAGGGGCTGACCAGCCGCGAGATCGCCGCCGAGCTAGGCATCAGCGCGAAGACGGTGGAGGTCTACCGCCTGCGCGCCATGAAGGCGCTGGGTGCCGCCAACCTGGCCGAGCTGGTGCGCCTGTGCGTGGCGCTGGAGCTGGTCGCGCCGCTGCCGGAGGCGCGCTCTCCCTCCTGACCCCTTCGCCCTCCTGACCCCCCCCCTTTTCTGCTGAGCCCCTTTCCTGCTGAGCCCCTTTCCTGCTGAGCCCCGCGCGGCGCCCTCTCCACCGGTGGCCTGGCGGCACCCTCCCGAGCCTCTAGACTGCAAGAAACGCCGCCGCCCGGGTGGCGGCAGCCGACGATGCTTGCGTCGGGGGGAGGTCGAGATGAACAGGACAGACGTCAGGACCCTTCAGCGGTTTCTCGCCACGAGCGGCAGCTACCGGGGCAAGATCGACGGCCTGCGTGGCCCGAAGACCCTCGCCGCGATGAAGGACGCCTTCCACGCCCATGCCGACCTGGTGCCGGCCGGAGCCGAGGCCTGGAGCGATAGGCGGCGCGCCGTCACCTGCCTGCAGATCGCCTGTCGCCTGAAGAAGATCGAGGTCGGCCCGATCGACGGCCTGTGGGGCCCGCAGACCGAGCATGCGGCCGAGGTGCTGGCCACGATCCAGGAGACCGGCCAACCGCCCGCTCCCTGGCGGGATCAAGAGCCGCTGGAGGCCAATCCCAACGGCTGGCACCGCGAGGCGGAGCTCAAGACGGCGCTGGGCTCACCGACCCGCAAGCCGCCGATGGTGGTGGTGCCTTGCCCCTGGCAGCTCTGCCTCGCCTGGGACCTGGGCACCCACCCGAGTGGGATCGGCTGTCACGAGATGGTGGCGGAGAGCCTGACGCGTATCCTTTCGCGAGTGAACGATCACTACGGCCCCGAGCGGCTCAGGGAGCTGGGGCTGCACCGCTACGGCGGCTGCTACAACAAGCGGCGCAAGCGCGGCGGCACCGCCTGGTCGACCCACGCCTGGGGCATCGCCATCGACTGGGATCCCGCCCACAACAAGCTCAAGTGGGGGCGCGACCGCGCCCGCCTGGCGCGGCCGGAATATGACACCTGGTGGCGGCTGTGGGAGGAAGAGGGCTGGGTCAGCCTCGGCCGCACGCGCAACTTCGACTGGATGCACGTGCAGGCGGCCAAGCTCTGAGCCGAGGTGCGGTTCAGTCGCGCAGGATGGTCATGCGGCGGGTCTCGTCCTCGGGGAACACGCGCCCGGTCTTGATGGCGGCAAACAGGTGCAGGAACACCACGCCGGGCTCGCCGAAGACATCCCCCGAGCGGAAGTAGGAGTGTCCCTTGGGGTAGTCATAGCGGGTGTTGACCTCGTCGCAGTCCACGGCGAAGACGTTGCGCCCCACCTTGTCCATGTCCTCCGGGCCGGAGTGGCCGAGGCGCCGCGAGGCGATGCGGTTGCGCAGGTTCGAGGCCTTGCTGGCGCGCAGCGCCAGATCGTCGGAGGCGAAGTAGACGGTGACGTTGCGCGAGGCGTGGGGGATCGCCTCGCCGGCGCGTCCCTCCTCCAGGGATTCGTTGACGATATCGGCGGCGACCAGGAAGGTGTTGCGAAACAGCAGCGGCACGCCACCCGGCAGGTAGTACTTGCGCCACAGCCGCAGGGTCTCTCGCAGCACCCGGTTGCCCATGGAGTGAGCCAGCACGCTGATGCGCTTGAGGCAGGGGGTGGGGTCCAACTCGAACTGGTCGACCTCGCGCCAGTCGAGGAAACGCTGCAATACCCGGGCGAAGGAGAAGGCGCTCATGTCGGCCGACTCCTGATCGTCCCAGTAGTCCTTGACGATGCCCAGGTCATTGTCGCAGGGCCAGATCAGCGGCACCACCAGCACCTCGCCGGGGTCGCTGGCATCGCAGAGGTCCTGGAACTCGCGGACCGCGGCGAAGACGTCCTCTGGCAGGTTGGAGAAGCCGTGGAGATAGATCAGCACCTGCCGCGCGTTGGACTCCTTCAAGCGGCGCAGGAACGCCTTGCTGCCGACTTCCTGGTACTGCCCCGCGCCGAACTCCTCGCAATAGAAGACGGAGTTGCTGGCCGCGTTGTTGTTGAGGTCGAAACTGAAGTTGCGGTTGACCCGGGTACGGATGCTCTGGGTGGGAAAGCGATTGGTGATGAAGAGCATGAAGGACCACCTCGCGGTGAGCGGCAGGTGGCCCTGCCCGATTCCTTCAAGCTAGCACAGCGTCCGACCCCGGCCAGCTCACGGCCGCTTCAGCGCCCGGGTGGCGCTCGAGTGGCTATTTCCGCAACATCTCCAGGTATTGGCGCAGCACCACGGCATTGTTGTGGCGAACATCCTTGGCCGCGAACACCAGGGTGACGGTCTCGCGGCGGGCGCACTCGGCCAGCGGCCGCAGCCTCTCGCGATGCGTCTTGAGCTCGGCCAGGTAGCGGCGGCGAAAGGCCCCCCAGCCGAGCTCACCGGCGTGATACGCCTTGCGCAGCGCGTCGCTGGGGGCCGTCTCCCTGGGCCAGTCGTCGATGCGTGCGTCGGCCTTGGCCACGCCGCGCGGCCAGAGGCGGTCGACCAGTACGCGATGGCCGTCGTCACGCTCCGGCGCCTCGAAGACGCGCTTCAGCCGAATGCCCATGGGCGAGCTCCTGCTAAGGATTCGCCCCCAGTGTAGCCAAGTGCGGCCTCAGGCCTTGAGCACGTAGCGCAGGATCTCGACCACCTGCTCGGTGGTGGTGGCCCAGGCCATGGCCGAGGCGTCGACCTCCTTCAGCGGGTGGATGATCGACTCGCCGTGGAGGGTGACGTAGGGCTTGCCCAGCGCCGCGCAGTAGCCGGCATCGAAGGCCGCGTTCCACTGCTTGTACTGGTCGCCGAAGCGCACCACCACCAGGTCGCTCTGCTCGATCAGCGTCTTGGTGCGGATGGCATTCACCTTGGACGACTTGTGGTCGCGCCAGAAGCCCTCGCTCTGCGGGCCCAGGTGGTCGCCGGCGGCATCGCTGGCATCGTGATCGGTGACCGCCGAGGTGAAGACGACATCGAGGCCGGCGGCCTCGGCGCCGCGCTGGATCTCGTCGCGCCAGTCGGTGTGGATCTCGCCGGAGAGATAGACGTAAAAGCTCATGCGGGCTCCAGAACAGGGAATCGAACCGCTATGGTAGCCCAGCCGCCTCCTTAGTGGAAATGCATTCCATATAGCAGACGTGCGCTCTCGGGCCGGGTCGTGTAAGGCCGATGGCCGCGGCGCGACTGACCCTCATGAGCGCAGGCTCGAGAGGAGACAGATCATGACGCACACACGCTGGTGGATGGCCCTCGCCCTGGCGATCGGCCTGGCCTGGTCGCTGGGCGCGGCCGCCGACGGACGCATCTTCACCCGCGATGGCCTGGCCATCGGCGGCACCGACCCGGTGGCCTACTTCACCGAGGGCGAGCCGGTAGCGGGCTCACCCGACTTCCAGTGGCAGTGGCACGAGGCCACCTGGCAGTTCGCCTCGGCCGAGCATCGCGACCTCTTCCAGGCCGACCCCGAGGCCTATGCCCCGCAGTATGGCGGCTGGTGCGCCTGGGCGGCGGCCAACGGCGAGGCCGCCTCGACCGTGCCCGAGGCGTGGAAGATCGTCGACGACAGGCTCTACCTGAACTACAGCAAGTGGATTCAGTGGCGCTGGGAGCGCGACATACCCGGCAAGATCGAAGCGGCCGACGCGCACTGGCCGGATATCTTCGGGGGGTGAGGTGACGGGGCGCGCACGGCGTGCATTTTTCAGTTGAGCGCCTCGCCATGGCTCAGGCAGGATGAAGGCTCAGGAGAACACGCCAGGGACGGATCCATGGCCTACCCCCGGAGGAGCCAAATGCAACCGCTGAGCTATTACTACTACAACGTGCTGGAAGGTCTCGAGAAGCCGAGCGACGTGCCGTCGACTCTCCTGCAGGAGGGCTACGACATCCTCTACCGCCTCGGTGGACGCGTCGAGATGGACCTCATCGCCAAGGCCGAGGAAGGCAACGCGCAAGGCGAGCCCTTCCACTGGTACGAAGACCTCGATGCCGAACAGCGGGCAAAATTGCACAAGGCGCTGGAGGACAACAACCCGGCGAAGATTCTCAAGGTCATGCAGCGCAACGGCTACGCCGGCGTGCTCTACCACCACGCCAGGGCGCACTTCCAGAAGGCTGCCGACGTCGCCTAGGACGTTCCGGCAGCGCAACGAAAAGGGCCCGCGATATCGCGGGCCCTTTTGTGTGTAGGTGGGTCGTTGTGGCGCGCCTGAAGACTAGGCAGCGTTTGGCTACATCGATTCTAGATAGCAATGCTCCATAAGAGGAAATTCAGTTACTCCCTAGCACAACACCGCAACAAGTAGCTTTACCGACACAAAAAATCATTATGAGACCTTCTCCCTAATGAAAATATGAGAATTAAACAACTTTTCATCAAAAGACCTTTCATCTATTTCCAGATAACTTAGAGACCTAACCAACTTCCCCAGTTTGTTATATCCATAATTTCGTGGGTCAAATGATGGGATATTCTTATTTATATAGCTTCCAACCGCCGCCAAAGGTGCCCAACCATCATCCTTAGACACAGCATCAATCGCCGATATCATAACACCCTTTAGTTCAGAATTATCAGACTCATCCGACTTATCAGAATCTTTAAGCTCACGTAAAATTTCAGTAAATACAAACTTATCACATGCGGACACAAATGCATCTGGTGTTTTCTTTTCCCCGAAGCCATACACCACTAAACCGCTCTCACGCAACCTGTTTGCCAGCCGCGTGAAGTCACTATCTGAAGAAACCAGGCAGAAGCCATTAAGCCTGTCTTCATGAAGCAAATCCATTGCGTCAATAATCAACGATGAATCTGTCGCGTTTTTTCCTTGAGTGTAACTAAACTGTTGGACAGGTTGGATAGCATGCTTATGCAAGTGTGCTTTCCACCCTTTTAAGTTCGTTGTGGTCCAATCCCCATAGGCTCTCTTTACACTAGCAACACCAAGCTTGGATATCTCCGCCAACAGTTCTGCACAAACAGATGCCTGCGCATTATCCGCATCAATTAGCACCGCCAGTTTACTGTTTCCATTTTCGGCCATTCATCCCTCCACCATCCGTGTAAAAGACACTCTCCCACAGAAACTTTCATATCACCTGGCCAACCTAATTAGATTACACTTATGCACCCAGTCTGACGAAGCGGCAGGAAACGGCCAATAGCTGTCATTTAAAAAAGCCTGATATAAAGGCGATGCTCAGAGCCTTCAGAAAACATAGCGAGGAAACAAAATGAAACTGATGGCTTCATGTGCCTCTGCATCGCTCAATTAGGTGTACTTCTACAAGGGGAAATATTCATTAGTATACTTTGAGCACGGTGATAGCTCCATACTGTGCTCAACCTCGTATTGCACAAATGCCTGAGAGGGGTCTACCGTTGAAAGCTCAGCCAGGATTAACTCTTTGAAGTGCGGATCACTGCTCACTATTCCTTGGGCTATTCTAATGGCTTTCTCTTTGTATTCCTGATCCACTTTCTCAAAGCAGCTACTCCAGTCAATGGTGGGAAGAGTTATGACAGGACTGTTTCCCGAAAATTCTTCCAGCAGCGTTTTCTCAAAACGATATGCCCCATGAACCTGAGTGATTTCAAAGAATTTAGGCACCCATTTCTTGGTCATCTCGTAGATTTTCTCTCTAACTTCCCCGCTTACGTTTAGGCCAAAGGTAATACTTCTTACAGCTCGAAAGTCGTGAGGAAGTTTTCCATTAATATTATCCAGAAGAACGCGAAACTCCTCCTCATTACACCAACGTGGCGACTTGTTCCCAAGCATCGCTCTTACAACTTCATCAGCATTTTGTATTAGACACCCCAGATCTAAGGTTGGTGGATATTCCTTGTAGCAGACATCGAAGCAGTGTATGTGACCTTTAGGTGCGAACCGCTTGAGAAGATCAAGGTCATATTCAATTACAATACCGCAATGACTATTGCCGTAGTGAGACCACATAAGTTCATCAACGGGATTCTTCGATAGGGAAAAAACACCACTATTGTCTGCAGACTGCACAATTTGCCGAGCTGCATCATATAGAGATCCTGATAACTCTGCACGTTCTCCGAATGCTGTCACGCTTTGAAGAAAGGTGTTAATACCAGCCTGAAGCTGATTATTGAAAACTCCTTCATTAGGATCATTGAGCAGCGTTCTTGCCGGAAGGTAGAAGTAACTTTCCACAATTGGCTCAATTACATGCTGGATAGATCTTTCGTCTAACCACCCAGCCGCATCCAAACTCAGAGGCTTGTATTTGAAGTAACTCGACACCAGAAACCTCGCATAGCTGAATGAGATTAAGCTATTCTAAGGCGCGTTTACTTAAACGCAAAACACCTTAAGAAAATCATACTTTTACCGCTTGACAGGAAAATTTGCATGCACCCAACCACCCCCTAAAACTCCTTAAGGATAGCCATTTCCGGCCAAAATCGGACCTTAAAAAAATCGATATATTCCGATGATTGCGACTACTTTGTAGCGCAACGAAAAACCAGTCTAGCAATATTCGCCTGTTAGTCTCCAACATCGCCATTTTGCTTCTCTCGTTGCTTGACCATTAATTGAAGCTGCCTATTAATGGCTCTAAGCTCGTTGCGTATCTGCTGGACTGTTGTAGTATTCGGGCCCTTGAGAGCATCAACAACTGCTTGATCAGCACTTACACGCGTAGGCATGCCCTTGAGGTGTTTTATACCAAGCACATAAGATTCGCTGCTCTTTCTAAGAAAGCCAATAGGGCTTCTAAACTTGTATTTTATTATTACGGAAAGCCCGTTACCCAGGTTACTTTCAAGACCAGCATACTGGCCACCATTGAAAATGTAGCGCTGCCCGGGAGATACCGATGGAAAACCAGTTTTTGGTACCAGTTCTCCATCTCCATCCGACTTCTCGATGCCAAAGCAATTAATAGGCAGTGGTTTTGAAAATGTCACGTCGAAAGCACTACCGCCACCGATGTTTTCTACGACGAGGTCAATCATTGTAGGCACATCGGGATTTGGTTGATAGTAGGCGAGCAGTTGAGGCTGAGATCCCCTCAAAACAGCCAAATAGGCTACCCACACAGCGAGTAGAGTTGCGAGCGGGCTGACGACGTACGCGATAATTTGGGCTAGCAAAGACACAGCACCCTCTCTAACATTTGTGAATTACCAATATTATACTGCATTTTCGATGTTTTACTTAAACGGGCATGATCCTTTTTCGCCATGCCCGCTCAGGGTCGTCGACTGCCATAGAATTTTATCAGTATTATCTAAAGCTAAAGTTCCGTCCAGGAGCGGTATCAGCTCTGACTCAATGCCGACAGCACGCGCGTTTACACCATGGAGATGATGAAAAAGCAAGACAGTTTCCATCGCCGTGACTGGCAATGTTAGTAGAAAATATTAATCATCAATATCTTCACCTCTATATAATTTGTCTTCTTGTATTTCTTCAAGATCTTCTTCAGTTAGCTGCCTTTCGGAGAGGGGTATAATTATATTCGCCTGATCTATAACAGCCTCTATTAAAGACTCAAATTCTGATTTTTCAATATCGCTCAAAGGCGACCTGAGAAAATCATCAGGTAGCTCGCTCTTTAATCCCAAATGGTCGTCGTGGCGTGCAAAGACTTTATCGGCATTTCCAAGCTCAACTAGAGCATCGACAAGCTCTTCCACTGTCTCGTATTCGGTATCTGGGCTGAAGGGGCCGCCATCTCCCAATGCCTGTGCAACATCTTCTAATTCTTCAAATTTTTTCATGGATTGACACCTCTGTTAGGTTCTTTGAAGCCCCACGCGGCTCGTGATATCGCCAAAAGGTATTAGACTGCCATTTCTATGTTTGTATGAACGTGCATGCTGAATTTTCCAGAATGTCCCCTTTGGGTCGATAGCGGCCCCTGAAGGAGTAGTGCCCCGACTCCAAAAGTTTGGCAAGAACCATTGCCCATCAATGCAAATGCCCCTGCCAAAAATTCACATTTCAGAGGCAAGCACGCTACCGCTGAGACAGGCCCATGAGGTGCCGCCTTCCTGGCCACTGCGGGAAAAGAAGCGTCGCCATCCGGCGACGTCGCACATCCACGCGGAAACATCTGGTAACACCGAGGCTACCAAAGATTCCTTTGGGGTGCGTGAACGGATGCTAATGCATAGGTCGTAGAGGGGGATTTTTTAGCGTGCGGTGGTGGCCGTCGTGGAGGGTGGCGGCCCTAGCCGCGGCGCCCGCTGAGCAGGTGCGCGGAGACCTCGAACACCGCGCGGCCACTTGGCTCGATGACGTCGCCCAGCTCGACCTGGGCCTCGGTGAGCACCCGCTGGATGGTCGCCTCGTCGAGGTTCACGCCCATCACCGGCAGCCAGCCGCGCAGGTCCGCCTCGAGCAGGGAGGTGATGCTGGGGAAGTCGGCGATGCCCTGGCGGGTGCTCACCGCCACGTCCTCGAAGCCGGCCTCGCATGCCATGGCCGCCAGGGCGGCCGCGTCGCCGAGCACGAAGGGGGCGCGCAGCGCCTCTGCGGCGGCGGGGCCCGCGATGCGCTCCAGCAGCGCCACCTCGCGGGCGTAGGTGGGGTTGTGCTCGAGGCCGTCGAACACGGCCACGGCCAATCGCCCCGCGGGCACCAGCACGCGATGCATCTCGCTCAGCGCCGCCGGCTGGTCGGCAAAGAACATCAGCCCGAACTGGCACAGCACGGCGTCGAACGCCTCGGCCTCGAAGGGCAGCTGCTGGGCGTCGCCCTGGCGCCAGGTGATCTCCGGCGAGAGCTCGCGGGCCACCTCGAGCATGCCCCCCATGGCATCCAGGCCGACCACCAGACCGGCGGGGGCGACGCGCGGCTGCGCCTCGCGGGCGAGCACGCCCGTGCCGCAGGCCACGTCCAGCACGCGATCGCCGGTCGCCACCCGCGCCAGGTCGAGCAGCGGCGTGGCCCACTGCCGAAACAGCGAGGGCACGAAGAGCGCCTCGTAGCCGCGGGCGGCTTCGATTTCCTGAGTCGTCTGAGTGTCGTTCATCACGCGCCCTCCCTATCTCCACCCCCCTCCCCCGATGGGAGCAGAGGCAGGCGGGCTGAGGGCGTCGATGGGAACCAGCGGACGTCACGTTGCCCGCCCGTATTCGGAGTATAGCCCGGCCCCGAAAACGGCATCGGGGCCGGGCGGCTTACTGCCGACTTACCCTGGGCTCGGCGCCAGGGCATCGCCGACGGCGAGCGTGCGCCCCTCGCCGGCCAGCAGGATGGCGTTCTGGCCGAAATAGCCGCCCGGGGCGAGGCGGGTGTTCATCTCCACCAGGGTGCGCAGCGGCTCGCCGGGCACGGCGATCTCGCCGCTCACCTGGTCGACGGTGGTGATCTTGCAGCGCTGGCAGGGCTTGCGCAGGCCGAGGCGCACCGCCCCCTCATGGAGGGTCAGCTCGTCCCAGCCGTCCTCGGCGAAGGGCTCGGCAGCATCCACCACGATGCTGGGCCGGAAGCGCGCCATGGGCACCGGGGCGAGGCCCTTGGCCTGCAGGCGGCGGTTGACCTCGGCGAGCGAGCCCTCGGAGGCCACCAGGAAGGGGTAGCCGTCGGCGAAGGCGGTGTGGGCCCGCTCGCCGGAGGCCAGGAAGTGCGGCTCCACGTCGCGACGCTGGTCCGGGGCGAAGCGCACCAGGCGCAGGCCGCTGCCCTTGAAGTCGCCTAGCACGTCGCCGAGCCAGGCGGCGGCGTGGGCGCCCTCGTCCAGCGCCTGGCACAGGTCGTCCCAGACGTAGACCGGCAGGCGCGGCTGGTCCGAACGCTCGAGGGGGATGACCAGCGGCGCGGCGGCCGGGTGCTCGAGCACCAGCGCCTCGTCGGTCAGGCGCACGCCGATACAGGCCATGCCGGGGAGCTGGCGCTGGGTGACGAAACGGCCGATGTCGTCGACCACCATCCATTGCCGGTCATGGGCCAGGCCGCGCTCGGTCAGCTCGGCGCGCTCGAGGGGAATGCCGCGCAGCGACTTCACGGGGTAGATGGTGAGCTGGGTGATCTTCACGGGTCGTTCCTCGCGACGATGGGCCCCTATCGTGCCGTGTCGTCGCCCCCGGGCATAGCACCGACCGGCGGGGGATCGTCACGCCTTGCCTGGGGCACACGCGAACTCAGGCGCTCATTCAATGGCTACTCGCCGCCGCAGCAGCCCGACTCCTGCTGGACCGGCGGACAGGGCACGTCGCCGTAGGAGCAGAAGACGCAGCAGTCGCCCGCCGCGGGCATCAGCAGGCGATGGCACTGCTCGCACTCGTAGAAATACTGGCAGGCGTCGGTGGGCATCGTCTCGGTCTTGCGATGGCCGCACTCCGGGCAGGTCAGGGTCGATGTCTTGACGATCTCCGTCATCGCCGGACTCCTCGCAGGGATAGAAGGCTGGAGTCCTCAGCATAGCAACCATGAGGCCGGCATCTATCTGCTATCGGGAGCCGCCGAGCGTATCGCGGGATGGCCTCAGAGGCGCTGGGTCTCGATCACGTAGCCGATGATCGGATAGCCCGCCTTCTTGGCGGCCTTCTCGGCCTCGAGCTGGGCCTCGATCTTCGAGATGCTGGTGGAGGCATGCTCGAACACGGTATCCATCTCCAGCGGCTTGGTGCGCACCGCCAGCTTGACCAGGTGGCCGGTCTTAGGCGCGCCGGCGGCCTTGCTGCGGGGCGCCTTGGGAACCGGGTCGGCCATGGGCGAGGCAGCCGTCGTGCCACTGCGTTTCTTGTCGCCCTGCTTGGGGCTCATGAAGTCATCGATATGGCGACGCATCACCTGTTCGAATTCGCTAAGTTCTGTTTCCATCGTCTCTCCGTAAGCCACACACATGCGGCCAGTTTACCAATAAGGGGGGGCAGGTCCATCCAGCAGGGATCGGGCCGACCGGCCAGGAAGCGAAATCGGCTATGTTACGCCCTGGAGGGGATGCTGGACACTCTTGGACAGGGCCGCTTTCGCTTTGCTCGCCATCACCGTAACCTGCTGTTCAATGGACTTAGCTTTCTCAGCATCGCCTTTCCGCTACCTCAAGGACGTCGAATGTCAGCGGCCGATACCCTGCGCCTGATCCTGCTCTCCACGCTGTGGGGCATGTCGTTCATCTTCATGCGCGTGGCGGTGCCCGAGTTCGGCCCCGTGCCGCTGATCCTGCTGCGCATGGGCGTCGGGGCGCTGCTGCTGGTGCCGCTGCTGCTCAGCGTTCACTACCTGCGCCTGGTGCGGGAACACTGGGGCAGGCTCTTCCTACTGGGCCTGATCAACCACGTGCTGCCCTTCTCGCTGCTGGCGCTCGCCACCACTCGGCTGGAGGCGGGCTTCACCTCGCTGATCAATGCCACCACGCCGATCTTCACCGCGCTGCTCGGGGCGCTGTTCTTCGCCACCCCGATACAGCGTCAGCAGTACCTGGGGCTCGCCATGGCGCTGTTCGGCGTCTATGTGCTCTCGGCCGACCGGCTCGACTTCGCGCTGGGCGGCGATGGCTGGTTCATCCTCGCCGTGCTGGGCGCGACCTTCTGCTACGGCGTGGCCGGCAACTACGCCAGGAGCCACCTCGCCCATCTGCCGGTGCGGGTGCTGGCGGCCGGCAGCACCAGCGCCTCGGCGTTGATCCTGCTGGTGCCCGGGCTGCTGCTGTGGCCGGCGGAGCCGATCAGCGGCCTGGCCTGGGGCAATGGCCTGGCGCTCGCGGTGCTCAGCACCGCGCTGGCCTTCCTGCTCAACTTCGGCCTGATCGCGAGCGCCGGGGCCACCGCGACCTCCACCGTCACCTTCCTGGTGCCGGTCAGCGCCCTGCTGTGGGGCTACCTGCTGCTCGACGAGGGGCTCAGCCTGCAGGTCCTCGCCGGCATGGCGATCACCCTGGCGGGAACCGCCATCGCCACGCGGATGATCCAGCTTGGGCGTCGGGCGCTGGCCTAGACTGAGCGAGCACCCACCCGCCGGCGAGAGACGCCATGGCCGCCGCCGAGATCCGTTTCCATGACCGGCTGAACGACTTCCTGCCGCCCGCCCGCCGCGGCCGGACGCTGACGCTTGCCGCCACGCGGCGGGCGGCGATCAAGGACCTGATCGAGTCGCTGGGCGTGCCCCATACCGAGGTCGACGTCATCCTGGTCGATGGCGCCTCGGTGGGCTTCGAGCACTGCCTGGCCGGCGGCGAGCGGGTCGAAGTCTACCCCTGGCCCAGCGCCCCGCGAGCGGCGCGCCACCTGCGCCCTGCTCCCCCGGCGTGCCCGCGCTTCGTGCTGGATGCCCACCTCGGCCGACTGGCCCGCTACCTGCGCCTGCTCGGCTTCGACTGCCACTACCGCCCCGACATCGGCGACGCCGAACTGGCCGCCATCGCCGAGCAGGAGGCCCGCGTGGTGCTGACCCGCGACCGGTCCCTGCTCAAGCGCAAGCGCATCCGTCTCGCCCACTGGGTGCGGCACACCGATCCCTGGCGTCAGGTCGAGGAAGTATGCGACGAATTCGACCTCGCCCCGGCCTTCGCCCCCTTCACCCGCTGCACGCGCTGCAACGGCCGGCTGGCGAGCGTCGACAAGGCCTCGGTGATCGACCGGTTGGAGCCGCTGACGCGACGCTACGCGGAGACGTTTCTCGAGTGCGAGGCGTGCGGCCATCTCTACTGGCACGGCAGCCACGTCTCGCGGATGCAAGCACTGGTGGAGCGCCTCAGGCGGCGTCACCTCAGGGAGAATGAGCCCTGATCGAATCGCGCACCGACTCTCGCTCCGACTCTCTCACCGACTCTCTCACGACCAGGCGCGGATCGAGCTGCAGCACCGGCTGCAGGGGCCGGCCGCGCTCCAGGCGCTCGATCAGCTGGGCGCTGGCCATCGCCCCCAGCTCGTAGACCGGCTGGTGCACGGTGGTCAGCGCCGGGGTGAGATAGCGCCCCAGCTCGATGTCGTCGTAGCCGACCACCGACAGCTCGTCGGGCAGCCGGAGCCCGTGCTCGCGGGCCGCGCGCATGGCGCCGATCGCCACCAGGTCGTTGAAGGCGAACAGCGCCTGGGGAGGCGACGCCTCTGAGAGCAGCCGCTGCATGGCCTCATGGCCGCCGTCGGCCATCAGGTTGGTGGCGACGATGCGCGATGCGGGCGGGTGAAGCCCCGCCTCCTCCAGCGTTTCCAGGGCACCGGCCAGGCGCTCGCGGGAACGCGGATGCGACTCGGGCCCGGTCAGCAGGGCGATGTCGGTCAGGCCCCGCGCCAGCAGATGCTCGATGGCGAGCCGCGCGCCCAGGCGAGAATCGTCGTTGACCACGGCGATGTCCTCGCCGCTGGTCGGGTCGGCATCCATCAGCACGGTGGGCAGCGGCTGGCGCGCCAGCGCCGCCAGGAATTCGGGCCCGCTATGGGCGGTCATCACGATCAGGCCGTCGACGCGCTTGTCGCGCAGGGCCTGCAGGTAGGAGAGCTGCCGCGTATCGGCATCGCCGGTGTTGCACAGCATCAGGCTGTAGCCGTGGGCGAAGCAGTGATCCTCGACGCCGCGGATGATCTCGGCGAAGAAGGGGTTGTTGGCGGCCGTCACGATCATGCCGATGGTGCGGCTGCGGTTCGACTTCAAGGCCCGGGCGATGCTGTCGGGGCGATAGCCGAGCTCGGCGATGGCGCGCTGCACCCGCACCTGGGTGGCGGGGGCAACGCGCCGCGTGCCGTTGACCACGTGGGACACCGTGGTCACCGACACGCCCGACTGCCGGGCGACGTCCTTGAGACGAATCATGGCTTGGCCGCCATTACGCCTGGGTCACCGGCGTTATTCCTGGGTCACCAGCTGCAGCGGCACCGGCACGTTGGCCTCCACGCTCTCGCTCTTGAGCAGGCGGTCGGCGGCGGTCACGCCGAACTCGCCGATACGCGCCGGCTGCTGGGCGATGGTGGCGCTCATCTTGCCGTCGTTGACGGCCTGGATGCCGTCGTCGGTGCCGTCGAAGCCGACCAGCACGACGTCGTCGAGCCCGCTCGCCTGCAGCGCGCGCTGGGCGCCGAGGGCCATCTCGTCGTTCTGGGCGAACACCGCGTCGATGCCCTGGTGCGCCTGGAGCAGGTTCTCCATGACGTTGAGGCCTTCGCTGCGGTTGAAGTTGGCCGGCTGGGTGGCCACCAGCTCGATGCTGTCCATCATCTCGATGGCGTTCATGAAGCCCTCGCCGCGGTTGCGCGTCGCCGAGGCGCCGGGCACGCCCTCGAGCTGCACGACCTGCCCTTCGCCGCCGAGCTGCTCGATGATGAACTCACCGGCCATCTCGCCGCCCGCCACGTTGTCGGAGGCGATGTGCGAGACCACGTTGCCGCCGTTGGCGCTACGATCCAGGGTGATGACCGGCACGTTGCGGGCATTGGCGGTGCGCACCCCGGAGACCACGGCGTCGGAGTCGGTGGGGTTGATCAGCAGCACGTCGATGTCGCGCGACAGGGCGTCCTCGACGTTGGAGAGCTCGCGCGCGGCGTCGTTGCTCGAATCGAGCACGATCAGCTCATGGCCGAGCGCCTCCGCCTGGGCCTGGGCGCCCTCCTGCAGGGTCACGAAGAAGGGGTTGTTGAGCGTCGAGATCACCAGGGCGATACGGTCGGCCATGGCGTTCTGGGCGGTTCCGAGGCCCATTGTGGCGGCCACGGCGGTGGCCAGGATCAGCTTTTTCATGTGGCAAGGCTCCTGAGGTCTTGTTGTCGAGTGTCCGGGCTCAGCGCGAGCTCAGGACGAGGACTGCGAGCGGCTGTCGATCAATACCGCCAGCAGGATGACCGCGCCCTTGGCGATCATCTGGAAGTAGGACGAGACGCCGAGGATGTTCAGGGCGTTGTTGAGCACCCCGATCACCAGCGCCCCGACCAGGGTGCCGAAGATGCGCCCGCGTCCGCCCATCAGGCTGGTGCCGCCGATCACCACCGCGGCGATGGCGTCGAGCTCGTAGGTCATGCCGGCGGTGGGCTGGGCCGAGCCCAGGCGCGCGGTCAGCACCACACCGGCCAGGGCGGCACAGCCCCCGGCGATGGCGTAGACGCTGACCTTGATGCGGTTGACGTTGATGCCCGACAGCCGCGCGACCTGCTCGTTGCCGCCAACGGCATAGACGTGGCGGCCGAAGCGGGTGTGGTGCAGCACGGCCCAGCAGAGCACGAAGACGAAGAACATCAGGTAGATGGGAATCGGGATGCCCATCCAGTAGCCGCCGCCGAGCTGCCAGAAGGCATCGGCGACGTCGCCGCCACCGATCGAGATCGGCCGGCCGTCGGTGTAGACCAGGGTCGCCCCGCGCACCACGGTCATGGCGACCAGGGTGACCACGAAGGCCTGGATGCGGCCGAAGGCCACGAACAGCCCCGACACCATGCCCATCGCCGCGCCGGCGGCAATGGAGCCGGGCACGCTGATCCAGGGGGCGAGCCCCGAGGCGGTCATCGAGGCGGCGAAGGCGCCGCTCAAGGCCAGCACGGCGCCCACCGAGAGGTCGATGCCGGCGGTCAGGATCACGAAGGTCACGCCCATCGCGATGATGGCGTTGATGCTGGTCTGTCTCAGGACGTTGAGCAGGTTGTCCCCGGTCAGGAAGTTGTCGCTCATGGCGGCACTGACCACGACCAGCAGCACGAGGGCCAGAAAGGCCTTGTTATCGATCAGCAGGCGCACCGCCGATCGCTTCATGGGGATAGCAGTCATGGTCTCTCAAGTCTCCATCGGCGTGGCGACATGTGCCGCCGCGGTCATGATCTTTTCCTGGGTGGCCTCATCGCGGTCGAATTCGCCGCTGATATGCCCGTTGGCCAGCACGAGGATGCGATCGGACAGGCCGATCAGTTCCGGCATCTCCGAGGAGATCAGCAGGACGCACTTGCCCTCGCGCTTGAGCCGGTTGATCAACAGATAGATCTCACGCTTGGCGCCGACGTCGACCCCGCGCGTGGGCTCATCGAGGATCACGATCTCGGGCTCGGGCATCAGCGCCTTGGCCAGCGAAACCTTCTGCTGGTTGCCGCCGGAGAGGGTCTTCACGGGCTGGCGAGGGTCGCTCAGCTTGATGCGGAAGGCCTCGATGTAGTGGTCGATGGCGACGGTCTCGCGACCGTGGCGGATGACGCCCAGCGGGCCGCAGAAGGCCGGCAGCGCGGTCAGCGACATGTTGTCGGCCACCGAGTGCTCGAGCACCAGGCCCGACTGCTTGCGATCCTCGGGCACGTAGACCAGTCCGGCCTTCAGGCCCTGCTGGGGGGAGCTGAAGCGCACCTCGCGCCCCTTGACCTTGACCCGGCCGGCGCGGCGCGCCACGTCGCCGCACAGGGCGCGGCACATCTCGGTGCGCCCGGCGCCCATCAGGCCGCCGAAGCCCAGCACCTCGCCGGCGCGGGCGGTGAACGAGACATCATCGACGCCCGGCGCCACCAGGTGCTCGACCTCGAGCACCACGTCGCCGGCCTCGGGCGGCTCGTAGGGATAGCGGTCGGCGAGCTCCCGGCCGACCATCTGCTGGATCAGCCGATCCTCGTTGGACTCCGCCGTCGGCCCCTGATGCACCAGGCGGCCGTCGCGCAGCACGGCCACGTCGTCGCACATGCGAAAGATCTCGGCCAAGCGGTGGGTGATCAGCACCAGCGACTTGCCGGCGGCGCGCAGGGTGGCGACGACCCGCTCGAGCACCGCCGTCTCGACGTCGGTCAGCGCATCGGTGGGCTCGTCCATGACGATGATCTCGGCATCCAGCGAGAGCGCTCGGGCGATCTCGACCATCTGCTGCTGGCCGATGCTCAGCTGCGAGACCGGCGCGCGGGGGTCGATGGGCTGCTCGAGCTCCTCGAGCAGCGCGGCCGCCTCGCGGAAGAGGCGCCGCCAGTCGACGCTGCCCCAGGCGGTGAGCGGCTCACGACCCAGGAAGATGTTCTCGCCGGCGGAGAGGGTCGGCACCAGGTTGAGCTCCTGGTGGATGATGGCGATGCCGGCATCCATGGCCTGGCGCGGGGTGGTGAAGCGCACCTCTTTCCCATGCAGGCGGATCGCCCCGGCGTCGGCCTGGTGGACGCCGCTCAGCACCTTCATCAGGGTCGACTTGCCGGCCCCGTTCTCGCCGGCCAGCGCCAGCACGTGACCGGCATAGAGATCGAGATCGACGTCCTGCAGCACGGTGACCGCGCCGAACGACTTGCCGATGCCCTGCAGCGCCATGCGCGGCAGCGCGGCCTCGATCGGGTTCTCCGTGGAAGTCAAAACGGCACCCCGCTGCGCAGCACGACGTTAGCGTAGGGCGTGCACTCGCCGGTGCGCACCACGAAGCGCGCCGCGGGCAGCAGGCCCTTGAAGGCCTCGTGGGAAACCCGCTGGCGCTCCAGAGGGCCCTTGTCCCGGCCGTCCAGGGCATCGAGGCGCGCCATGAGCTTGCCATGCAGGTCGGGGCTCACCTCGCGAAGCTCGCTGGCCAGGGTCACCCCCTCCAGGCAGAGCTCGTCGGTCAGCGCATCGAACACCTCAAGGAAACCGGGCAGGCCCGGGCGCAGCGCCAGATCGACCCGGGGCACGCCCGGCGGAATCGGCAGCCCGGCATCGGCGATCACGAAGGTGTCGGTATGACCAAGCTCGGCGATGAGCGTGGCGAGGGGGGCATTGAGAAGGCCGTGGCGTTTCATGACACATCCAGGCGAGGTATCGCGATAATGAGCTTCAGCGTAGGACGCAAACGTTTGCGGTCGCGATTATCCATAAGTCTATGCCCAACGCAAGACGGCCGTGGCGATTGCGCCACGGCCGGACCCGGCGACACCTCTTCACCCTCTCCTCAGGGGCGCGATCCCCCTGAGCTCCCATGCCAAGGATTGAAGTTACATCGTATTCGCTGAATATAGAACGACTGGAGTCAGCGTGACTGACAACAGGAGGAGGTTTCTCATGTCGGCAGATCCCTGTCCCACTCGCCTACACACTCGCCTGCCCACTCGCCTGAACGCATACCGCGCGCCGCAGTAACGCTCGGTTCGTCGCGCCAAGGACTGCGCTACATGACCAGCTTGCCGCTCAAGGCCGCGCAGTCGCCTTGCGCTGCACGGCCATGGTGGCTCTGGGGGCATCTTGGGATCCCAGGCCGACCTCGAGCACCCCATCGCGCTGACGCGAGCGTCCAGGCGGCCTGGGGCACGAGAGGCTCAATCGTGTTTCATCTGCCTGCCGATGATGCGCATCGTCCCGATAAGAAAATGCAAGGAACGGCGCACATCCGGATCCTTCAGGGAACTCATCAATTGGAACAGACCCGGCGGCTTGTCCAGGGCTTGGGTCTGGGCATTCGCCATGCGCATGGCATTGCCAGTTGTCCAGCCCAGGGCCAGGACCTCCTCACCCACCTTGGTGGTCTTTTCCAATGCCGCTTCGTCCAGAAACTCGATGTTGTCCGAGATGACCGATAACAGATCAATGATATTGTTCAACCGGCCAGCCTGAACTAATGGTGCTGCCTTATCAATCAAGGCCTTGAGGCCGTCGATAGTGGCATCGTCATTAAGGGCCGTCTCGGATGTGAGTTTCTCCAAGCCCATGGCCAACTGCTCTTGATCAGACATGAAAGTCTCCTGGTTAATCAAACCATGCCACGTGCAACGGCCCAATAAATTCCGCGATTAAACGTTTTTCGCATCAAGCCCCCCAGCTTGGTAGGTGGCGCGACCTGAACATCGCTCTTGTAGTCGTACCAGAGCGGCATGCCGGCCTCCAATCCCATCTGAGCGATTGCCTGAACCTTCCCGTCATAGATAGCAGAGGTATACCCACGACGGATTTCCGAGGCGATATTTTCCACGATGATGGGCGACTGGTTATGACATGAGCCGCCTGCCTTACTCACAGGCAAGTCAACGGTATCTCCCATGACATAGACGTTATCGGTACCGTACATCTTCAACGTCTCGAAGTCGGTGGGCAGCCAGCCTTCATTATTCTGTGCTTGTGATTTACCTGAATTAAGTACGGCATCAACCGCCCGGATAGGCGGCGTCGCCATCAGGATATCAAACTCCTGAGAAGCCCCCTCCTCCGAATAGGCTATCTTGGACTCGGGATCGACCTTGTCCAGGGTGAAGCCACGTTGATACTTGATGTTCTTGCTATCAAAAATGCCGGGCAATATCTCGCAGGTCGGCTTCTGCAGGAAAAGGCAGTTGCGCAACAGCTGAGAAACTGTCGGGTAGCTATATATGATCTCCACGCGATCGCGCACACCGCGCTTACGCAGATATTCATCAAGCATCAAGGTGGTTTCGATCGGCGCGATGCCACATTGGTGGGGGACATTGGGCGTCTTCGGGAAATTCACGGTGATAAAGATACGCCCCTCGTTAATGCTGCTTAACTTCTTGGCGAGTTGCTGGGCCGGCCTCGTCTGATAAAAATGATCTCCGGCCTCCTTCAAACCTTCGATACGTTCTGGCGCCGGGATACAGCCAGTTGAAATGACGAGATACTCATAATCGTAGCGCTTGCCGCTCTCACAGGAGACGCGGCTTTTATCGAATTCGAAACTTTCGACTCCATCCACATGAAAGACAATCTCGGGCCGCAACAGCGAGCGCTGCTTGCGAACCAGTTCATGCGGATGATAGCTGTTGAAGGCCACGTACATGTTGGCCGGCTTGTAAACATGGTCGGGCGAATTCGAGAGCATCATGATCTCGATTTCATCCTTGAGAATTTCAGGATAAAACTTTGCGACCAGATGATTCGCGGTCATGGTCCCACCGATCCCACCGCCAACAACGAGAATACGTTTTTTTGGAGCAGACATGATCATTCCTTCAATAAGCCATTAACACCATCACGCATAAACCTACTGCTTCCTGCTCGCTAAATTATCTAGCCAGCATTTCAGCCATGCCCTCAAAAAAACATTCATGTGCGAGCAGCGAGATTTAACCGAAAGAATAGGAACGCCGCAGGTTGGCTGTAAAGAGAGGTTTACTAAGCAACTTGCTTAGGATGCCTAACTCGATACCGGTCCGGCGGCTCCCGAAACGGCGAAAGCCGACAATCAGGCTGCGTAAAATCGGCAAAGGGGGCTAAAAAATGGCAAGGTTGGGGAAAGACGCTCTGAGCTCGCACTCGAATTTATGGGGTGTCATCGAGCCCCTGGATCGGACTCGAAGAAGCAGTGCAAAAATCGACGATACCTCGAGGGCAACCTCGAGCACGCCATCCGGCTGGTGGGAGAGGAGGTCGTAGGCGAGGATGATCATCTACCGCGGGTAGCGGTGGGAGATGCGCTCGACAAACAACGCGGCCGTGGCAGGAAGGCCACGGCCGCGCGGTTTCAGGACAGAGGCAGCGGGATCAGAAGTTCGGCTTGCGCTTCTCGACGAAGGCGCTCATGCCCTCGCGCTGCTCCTCGCCGGCGAAGCACAGCGCGAACAGGCTGGTCTCGAGCGCGAGCGCGCTGTCCAGGTCCTGGTCCAGGCCGTCGTGCACCGCCTGCTTGGCGCCGCGAACGGCCTCGGGGCCGTTGCCGCCGAGCTGCTTGGTGAGCTCCTCGGCGTAGGCCTCGAGCTCGGCCTGGGGCATCACGCGGTTGACCAGGCCGATACGCAGCGCCTCATTGGCATCGATCTTGCGCCCGGTGGTCACCAGGTCGATGGCCATGGCCGGGCCGACGCGGCGCGGCAGGCGCTGGGTGCCGCCGAAGCCGGGGATCACGCCGAGCAGCACCTCGGGCTGGCCGAAGATGGCGTTGTCGCTCGCCACCGCCCAGTCGCAGGCCAGGGCCAGCTCGCAGCCGCCGCCCAGGCAGAAGCCGTTGACCAGCGCGACCACTGGCACCGGCAGGGTCTCCAGGCGCTTGATGGTCTTCAGCGCCTGGCCGGCGAAGGCGCGCGCCTGCTCCGGGGTCTTGTCGCGCATCTCGGCGATGTCGGCGCCGGCGACGAAGGACTTCTCGCCAGCCCCGGTGATCAGCACGGCGCGCAGGTCGTCGCGCTGCTCCAGGTCGTCCAGCACGCCGGCCAGCTCGCTTAGCACGGCGCTGTTCAGGGCGTTCAGCGCCTTGGGGCGGCTGATGGTCAGGCGTACGACGCCGGCGTTATCGGCGACCTCGATCAGGGTCTCGCTCATGGAAAGGCTCCTGGGATTGTTGTTGAGGGGGAAGGCGTTATTGACAGCAGACCGCCCAACCCTAGCGAACGCTTGGTTGGGCGGCAATCCCCTCTTTTGTCGGGGCTGGTCATCCGTGACGAAAGGGGCGCCGGGGACAGGCTGAAGAGCAGGTCCTACGCCATGGGTGAGGAGGATTCCTCCGAACGGGCTGGCCAGGGATGGCCAGCACCGGTCCTGCAAGCGAAGCGGGACGCGAGAGCGCCGCAGGGCGTCGGTAGCGTACAGGGAGGTATTCACAGCGCCTGCTCGATAGCCTGTCGCCGGCAAAGCCCCAGAGGGTCACTCGTAGATATGGAAGCCGCGACCACTCTTGCGCCCCAGGTAGCCGGCATCGACCATGCGCCGAAGCAGCGGGCAGGGGCGGTACTTGGGATCGCCGAAGCCCTCCTGCAGCACCTCCATGATCGACAGGCAGACGTCCAGGCCGATCAGGTCGGCGAGCGCCAGCGGCCCCATGGGATGGGCGGCGCCGAGCTTCATCGCCTGGTCGATGGCCTCGGGAGTGGCCGCGCCCTCCTGCACCAGGAACGCCGCCTCGTTGATCATCGGCACCAGCAGGCGATTCACCGCGAAGCCCGGGGAGTCGCCCACCGGCACGGCGGTCTTGCCCAGCGCCTCGGTCAGCGCCTCGATGCGCGCCACGGTGGCGTCACTGGTCTGCTCGGCGCGAATCACCTCGACGAGCTTCAGCACCGGCACCGGGTTGAAGAAGTGCATGCCGACCACCCGCTCGGGGCGCTCGCAGACGCCCGCCAGGCGCGTCAGCGACAGCGAGGAGGTGTTGGAGGCCAGAATCGCATCGTGAGTGAGGCGACTCAGGTCGCGAAACAGCTTCTCCTTGAGCGCCGGCTGCTCGGGGGCGGCCTCGATGATCACCTCGCACTCGCGCAGCGCGTCGAGCGCGGTGGTGGTATCCAGGCGCGCCATGGCGGCCGACTTGTCGGCATCACTGAGCTTCTCCTTGGCCACCAGCTTGCCAAGCCCCTTGTCGATGGCCGCCGTGGCGCGGCCGAGCTGCTCGTCGGCCACGTCATAGAGCTTGACCTCGAACCCGCTCGCCGCCAGCACCTGGGCGATGCCCTGGCCCATGGTACCGGCGCCGACCACGCCGATGGGTTGTTCACTCATTGTTCTCTCCTTGATTCCGTTGATCCGGTTGGTTCTGACAACCTATTGATTCCTGGCTTCTTCGCGCAGCACGAACTTCTGGATCTTGCCGGTGGAGGTCTTGGGCAGTTCGGTGAAGATCACGGTCTTGGGCACCTTGAAGCGGGCCAGGTGCTTGCGGCAGTGCTCGATGATCTCCTGCTCGGTGACCTCGCCGTAACCCACCTTGAGCTTGACGAAGGCGCAGGGCGTCTCGCCCCACTTCTCGTCGGGCTTGGCCACCACCGCGGCCTCCTCCACCGCCGGATGCGAATAGACGGCATCCTCCACCTCGATGGTGGAGATGTTCTCGCCGCCGGAGATGATGATGTCCTTCGAGCGGTCCTTGATCTCCAGGTAACCGTCCGGATGCCAGACCGCCAGGTCGCCGGTATGGTACCAGCCGCCCTCCAGCGCCTGCTCGGTGGCCGCCTCGTTCTTCAAATAACCCTTCATGACGTTGTTGCCGCGCATCAGGATCTCGCCGATGGTCTCGCCGTCCTTGGGCACCGGCTCCATGGTGGTCGGGTCGGCCACGCAGAGCGCCTCGAGCATGTGGTAGCGCACGCCCTGGCGGGACTTGATCCGGGCGCGCTGCTCCAGGGGCAGCTCGTCCCAGGCCTCGCGCCAGGCGCACACGGTCACCGGGCCGTAGACCTCGGTCAGACCGTAGACATGGGTCACCTCGATGCCGAGCTGCTCGACCCCGGCGATCACCGAGGCGGGCGGCGCGGCGCCGGCGGTGGTGACCTTCACCGGGTGGTCGAAGTCGCGCTTCTGCTCCTCGGGCAGGTTGACCAGGCCGTTGAGCACGATGGGCGCGCCGCTGAAGTGGGTCACTCCCTCGTCGGCGAGCAGGTCCATGATCCGCTGCGGGTCGACCCGGCGCAGGCAGACGCTGACGCCGGCCCGGGCGGCGATGGTCCAGGGGAAGCACCAGCCGTTGCAGTGGAACATCGGCAGCGTCCACAGGTAGACGGGGTGGTGCGGCATGGCCCACTCGAGGATATTGCTCACCGCGTTCAGGTAGGCGCCGCGGTGGTGGTAGACCACGCCCTTGGGCTTGCCGGTGGTGCCGGAGGTGTAGTTGAGCGAGATCGCCTGCCACTCGTCCTGGGGCAGCGTGTAGGTGTAGTCCGGATCGCCGCTCGCCAGCAGCGCCTCGTACTCCACCTCGCCGATGCGGCGCGCCTCGCCCTCGAAGAGCGCATCGTCGACGTCGATCAGCAGCGGCTTGTGCGCAAGCCCGGCCACCGCGGCCTCGATCACGTCCGCGAATTCGGGATCGACCAGCACGGCCCTGGCCTCGCCATGCTCGAGCATGTAGGCGATGGCCTCGGCGTCCAGGCGGATGTTCAGGGTGTTGAGCACGCAGCCCGCCAGGGGCACGCCGAAGTGCGCCTCGAACATCGCCGGCACGTTGGGCAGCATGGCCGCCACGGTCTGGCCGGGCTGGATGCCGTGCTTCTCCAGCGCCGAGGCGAGGCGCCGGCAGCGCTCCCAGGTCTCGGCCCAGCTGCGGCGGATCTCGCCGTGCACCACCGCCGGGTAGTCCGGATAGACGCTGGCGCTGCGCTCGATGAAGGTCAGCGGCGAGAGCGCCACGTGGTTGGCCGGCGTCTGGGGCAGGCCCTGCTCGAAGATGCTCTGGGTCATGATGGTCTCCACGGATATCCGGAGGGCCGTCGCCAGCGTGGCGCCGGCGACGGAGAGGCTCACTACTCAGACTTGATGGGCGCCGGGCTCGAAGGCGACGAGGCTCTCCATGCCGGCCTCGATCACCGCGCGCTGGGCGCGCCCCTCGGGCAGCCACTGGCGAAGGACGAAGTCGGCGCTCTGCAGCTTGGTGGCATAGAAGGGGTCCTGGCTGCCGGCCTGGCGGGCAGCGGTGGCCGCCAGCGCCGAGCGCCCCATCTGCCAGGCGCAGAGCACGTGGCCGGCGAGGCTCAGGAAGGGCGTGGCGTAGGCCTGGATGGCGTCGGGCCCGCGCTCATGATCGCTGCCCTGCTCCAGCAGCACGGCCAGCGCCGCGGTGAGATCGGCGGCGCCGGCGGCCAGCGCCTCGCCGAGCGGCGCCAGCCTGGGCGCGGCACAGAGCGCCCGGGCGGTGCCTTCCACTTCGTCGATCAGCCCGCCCAGCGCCCGGCCGCCGTCGCGCTGCAGCTTGCGCCCGGCCAGATCCAGCGCCTGAATGCCGTTGGTGCCCTCGTAGATCGGCGCGATGCGCGCGTCGCGCAGCAGCTGGGCGGCGCCGGTCTCCTCGATGAAGCCCATGCCGCCGTGCACCTGTACGCCGAGCGAGGCGATCTCCACGGCCTGATCGGTGGAGAAGGCCTTGACCACCGGGATCAGCACCTCGGCCCGCGCCTGGGCGGCCTCGCGCTCGCCCTCCTCGGCGGCATGGCGCGCCACATCGAGCTGGGCGGCGCAGTAGAGCGCCAGCGCGCGCAGCGCATCGGTGCGCGCGCGCATGGAGAGCAGCATGCGCCGCACGTCCAGGTGATCACTAATGGCGCACTCACCCCCGCCGCGGTGCGGCGGGCGCCTGCCCTGCACCCGGTCCAGGGCGTAGGCGAAGGCGTGCTGGCAGGCCCGCTCGGCCACGCCGATGCCCTGCACGCCCACCTTGTGGCGCGCCTCGTTCATCATGGTGAACATGTGGTTGAGGCCACGCCCCTGCTCGCCCACCAGGTAGCCGATGGCGCCGGCGTTCTCGCCGAAACTCAGGGTGCAGGTCGGCGAGCCGTGGATGCCGAGCTTGTGCTCGATGGAGGCGCAGGTGACGTCGTTGCGCTCACCGAGCGACCCGTCGTCGTCGACCAGGTACTTGGGCACCAGGAAAAGCGAGATACCCTTGTTGCCTTCGGGGGCGTCCGGCGTGCGCGCCAGCACCAGGTGCAGGATGTTCTCGGCGGCGTCGTGCTCGCCCCAGGTGATATAGATCTTCTGCCCGCTGAGCCGGTAGTAGTCGCCCTCGCCCTTGGGGCATGGCACCGCGCGAGTACGTACCTTGGAGAGATCGGAGCCGGCCTGGGGCTCGGTGAGGTTCATGGTGCCGGTCCAGGTGCCCTCGACCAGCTTCGGCAGGTAGGTGGCCTTCTGCTCCTCGCTGCCGTGGTGGGCCAGCGCCTCGATGGCGCCTGCGGTGAGCATCGGGCAGAGCCCGAGGGACATGTTGGCGCCGTGCAGCATCTCCTGCACCGAGCTGGCGACCACCTCGGGCAGCCCCTGCCCGCCCAGCGCCTCGGACACGCCGATGCCGTTCCAGCCGCCCTCGACATAGGCCTGGTAGGCCTCGATGAAGCCATCGGGCACGCTCACCGAGCCGTCCTGCCCGCGGGTGCAGCCCTGGCGGTCGCCGCTGGCATTGAGCGGGGCCCAGACGTCGCCGGCGAGTTTCGCCGCCTCCTCGAGCACCGCCTCGACCAGGTCGGGGCTGGCCTCCTCGAAACCGGGCAGGGTCAGCGAGCCGTGCTCGAGCAGTTCCTCCAGCACGAAGCGGAAGTCACGGACGGGGGCAGCATAGGGGGTCATGGAGCACCTCTGGGAAAAATGATAGCAACGATAGTAGATTCCCTACTTTTCGTTGGCCATTAGCCCAAGGTCGATCCCATGAGCGATCGCTCTCTCACCGTTCGCGTCCGCGACAACGCGCGAGCCCGCGGCATGGCTGCGGGCTCGGCGGTTCATCGAAGGCCAGGCGTCAGGAGCGCACAGGGGCCGGCGGCGGCTCATCGGCGGCCGGCGCCTCCTCTGGTTCCGCCTCATCGTCGTAGTAGACGATGTGCGGCTCGTCCTGCGGCGGCGGGCCCATCAGGGCTTCTGCCACCTCGACCTCGGCCACGGCCCCGGAGAGATCCTCCACGTGCTCGTGCTCCCGGGCACCCTGCACCCACTCCTCGGTCACGGCCAGCTCGGCACCCGCCGAGGACATCGGCGTGGAGGCGGAGAACGGCGCCACCGGCACCGGCGCCGGACGCACGCTGCGCCGCCAGCCGAAGAAGGCCACCAGGAAGACGCCGACGGCGCCGAAGGCCCAGAACAGGCCGGCATCGCCCAGCAGACCCATCACCGGGGAGATCAGCGGCGGGCTCACCGCCGAGCCGATGGCATTGATCAGCAGCAGGCCCTGGCTCATGCGCACCAGGGCGCCGGCCGGCGCCCGGTCGGCCGCATGGCCCACCGCCACCGGATAGAGCGAGAAGACGCCGCCGCCGAGAAGGAACAGCAGGCCGGCCAGGATCCCCTGGTGGATCGGCAGCCACAGGATGGCCGCCGAGATCAGGGTGCAGAAGGCACCGATCAGGATCAGCACCAGCTGACGGTCGTGGCGATCCGACCAGCGGCCCACCGGGTACTGCAGCAGCATGGCGCCGAGCACCACCACCGCCATCATCTGGCCGACCCGGTCGACCGAGAGGCCGGTGCGCTGCAGGTAGAGCGGCAGCAGGGAGTAGACCGCCGCCACCATCAGCCCCGAGCCGAAGCTGCCCATCACCCCGGTGGGGGTCAGGGTGATCAGGCGCAGCGGGGAGAGCGGCTCGGCCTTCTCGATCAGCGGCGAGACGCGCGGGATCATCGCCATGGGCAACACCGAGAGCGAGGCCAGCAGGCCGATCACCATGAACGACGCCGGTCCGCCCATGGCCTCGGTGACGCCCAGCAGCAGCTGACCGAGCACGCCGGCGGCGTAGAGCGCGATCATGTAGAGCGCCAGCAGGCGGCCACGTACCCGGGCATCGCCGGAGGCCAGCAGCCAGCTCTCGATGACCAGATACACCCCCACCGTGGCCCAGCCACCGATCAGGCGCAGCGCGAACCAGGCCCAGGGCTCGGACACCAGGCCCTGCAGCAGCACGGTGACCGCCACCAGCGAGGCGAAACTGCCGTAGGCGCGGATATGGCCGATGCGCAGCAGCAGCCGGTCGTTGAGCATGGCGCCCAGCGCCAGGCCGATAAAGTAGGCGGAGGAGACCCAGCCGATCACCACCGGCGACTCGCCGGCAGCGTCCAGGCGCAGGGTGATCACGGTGGCCAGGAAACCGTTGCCGATCCCTAGAATGAAGAGCCCCAGCAAGGGTGCCAGGGCCATGAGCAGCAGCTGCCGGGACATGGGCAAGGATCTCGAAACGAACGGTGTGGGAAAGGCGCCGCCGCGGCCGCGCAGCAAGCACTTGCAAGAACGAATATACGCTCGGCGCCGAGCGCCGCCAATCCCCTTATCGAGGCCGATTCAAGGCTTTTTTCCTTATGATAACGACACGTTATCGAAAGAAGCCCGGTTACCCCCGCTGCAGCAATACCACGTCGCTGGCGGGAAAATGCAGCTCAAGATCGTGGCGCCGTGCGAACCAGGTAAAGGTCGCCTCGCTGAAGAAGCAGACGTGGGTGGGATCGAGGATGTAGTGCCAGCCGGCGAAGGCCTCGGGACTCGTGACGCGCTTGGTCATCAGCCCCAGCCAGCCGCCGGGTTCGAGCCGCTCGACCAGCCGCTCGAGCTCCTCGCCGGGGGAAAAGAGATGCTCCACCACCTCGGTGGCGGTGATGAAGTCGTAGCGACCCTCGAGCACCGAGGCATCCGGCGCGTAGAAGGGATCATAGATGGCCATCGGATGGCCGGCCTCCTCGAACATCACCGAGAGGGTCGGTCCCGGTCCCGCGCCGAAGTCGAGCCCCCGCGCGCCCGGGGCGAGCCTCTCGCGCAGCGGGTCGTACATCCGCGTGAGAAAGCGCCGATAGCCCGGGTCGTCGGGGGAGTTCTCGTGCTGGTCGTAGACCGCTCGTTCCGCCGCGGCATCGAGGCGCTGCGCCGGCGGCACGAAGACCAGCGCACAGCGCCCGCAGCGCTGGTAGTCACGCCGTGCATCGCGGTGAAAGGGCGCGGTATCGACCGACGCGCATAGCGGACAGATCAGCATCATCGTATTCTCTTGCCAGGCCATCATTCCGAGGAGACATGCATGCTGTCAGGTCTGGACCACCTGGTCATCACCGTGACCGACATTTCCCGCGCCGTGGACTTCTACTCCCGCGTCCTCGGGCTCGAGGTCCGCTACCGCGACCGTGAACGCGTCGACCTGATGCTGGGCGACATGGCCCTGCGCCTGCACTGGACCGCCACCGACATCACGCCCCGGGCCGCCACGCCGACGCCCGGCAGCCTGGATCTCTGCGTGCGCAGCCTGCTGCCGCTGGACGAGGTGCAGCGCCATCTGGAGGCGCTGGACGTGGAGGTGGAGCTCGGCCCGGTACCGCGCCAGGGCGCCGTCGGCGAGCTCGCCTCGCTCTACCTGCGCGACCCCGATGGCAACCTCATCGAGATCAGCCGCCCCGTGAAGCCCCAGCCTGCCGAGGGGCACTGACACCCCGCTGACAGGGTCGGCCTGGTGGCATTGTTGACCTCGAGCGGTATCATTGGCGCCAGCCAAGCGACCATCAGGGACGAGCCATGAACGACAACCTGCATCGAGATGACGACCGGGCCGTCGCCGAACAGGACGGCGCCCCCGACACGACCATTCCCATCGTGGTCTACGTGCTGCACCTGGCGGGCATGGTCACCGGCGGGCTGACCTCGCTGGTGGGCGTGGTGATCGCCTACGTCTACCGCGGCAACGGGCCCGGGTGGCTCGACGAGCACTACCGCTATCAGATCCGTACCTTCTGGCTGGCCCTGCTCTACTTCGGCATCTCCGGCCTGCTCACCCTGGTACTGATCGGCTTCCTGACCTGGCTGGCCGCCGTCGTGTGGCTGGTGATCCGCTGCGTGAAGGGGCTCAAGGCGCTGAACGAGCGGCGCGCGCCGGACAACGTCGACACCTGGTGGGTGTGAGCCATGAGTGACGGTGACTCTCGCCTGCCGGCCGGCCAGGCACGCGCCATCGCCACCCTGTGGCGCGGCCTCGCGAATCGCCGCCTGACGACCCTATGGCGGCTGGCCCGGGGGATCGGCCCGCTGGTCGGGTGTTTCAGCTCCCGCGAGCGCCGGGTCACCCGCGTCAATCTGGCCGAGGCCTACCCCTCCCGCAGCGACGCCGAGCGCCGGCGACTGGCCCGACAGAGCCTGACCCACTCCACCGCCACCATGCTGGAGCTCGGCTTCGCCTGGATGGGCGACCCCGAGCGGGTCGAGGCGTCGATCGTCGAGGTCCACGGCCGGGAGCTGCTCGACGGCGCCCGGGCCGAGGGCCGCGGCGTCATCGTGCTGGCCCCCCACTTCGGCAACTGGGAGGTGCTGAACTTCTGGCTCTCCGGCCACTTTCCCTTCACCGCCATGTACGAACCCCCCAAGCTCGCCCCGCTGGACCCGATCATCCGCCAGGGCCGGGAACGGCGTGGCGCCAGCCTGGTGCCGACCAACCCTCGGGGCGTGGCCGCCCTGCTCAAGGCGCTCAAGCGCTGCGAGGCCGTGGGCATCCTGCCCGACCAGGAGCCCAGCTGGGGCAGCGGCGTCTTCGCGCCCTTCTTCGGCCGACCCGCCTACACCGCCACTCTGCTGCCCAAGCTGGTCGCCCGCACCGAGGCGCGGGTGGTCACCGGTGTGGCCCTGCGCCTGCCCGGCCGGGGCTATGCCCTGCACTTCCTGGCCGCCGACGAGCGGGTCTACGATCCCGACGAGGTCGTCTCGGCCACCGGGGTCAACGCCTGCGTGGAGTCGACCATCGCCCTGGATCCAGCCCAGTACCAGTGGGAGTACAAGCGCTATCGCAAGACCCCCGAGGAGGCCGAGGGCAGGCCCGACTGGAAGCGCTTCCGGCTCTACTGATTCCGGCCGTTGCCATTCGACGCGAAGGTGATCCCATGCATCAAGCACGCCAGCGCCTTCCATGATTCGCTCCACGCCGCTCAGGACACTGGCCTGGCTCGCCCTCTTCCTGGCGGCGCTCTATCTTCTCTATTTCGTCACCGCCAACACCCTGCTCAACAGCGACTGGGGGCGCCGCCAGCTCGACCGCACGGCGAACATCACGCTGAGCTGGGAGCAGGCCTGGACGGCCTTTCCCGGCCACCTGCGGGTGACGCAGCTCCAGCTTGCCGGCACGGCCGCCGAGCACCATGTCGAGTTGGAGGCGGAGACCGCCACGCTGGAGGTCTCCCTGGCCCCGCTGCTCGGGCGCGAGTTCCGTCTTCGCCGCCTCGATGCCGAGGGCATCCGCCACGTCATCCTGGATGGGTACCGCCTGCGGGGGAGCGGCAGCCTGCATCTGGCGGGCCTTCACTGGAACGCCGGCATGCTGGCCGCGAGGGAGGTACGGCTGACCCTGAAAGACGGCGCCGTGCTGCAAGACGACACACCACTGGTGGAAGGCGTCACCCTGGAGGCCGACCTGACCCTCGCCCCGCTGACGTTGGCCGAAGCCACCGGCGCCGAGGCGGGACGCGCCGTCTCGGGCACCGTCGCCCTGGCCGGGCGCAGCGATGCCTACACCGTCTTCAACCCCTACCTCGCCTCGCTGGGCTGGCTGGAGATCGGTGGCCGCGGCGACCTGCGCGGCGAGGTCATGATCGAGGATGGCGAGATACGGCCAGGCAGCCGCCTGCGCCTCGACTCCCCGCAGCTCAGCGTGCGTCTCGACGAGAGCCATTGGCTGGAGAAGGGGGCGCGCTACCGCATCGAGGGCGCCGGGTCGGTGGTGGCCGAGATGCAGGAGCGCACCCACCTCGCTGTCGACCTCGAGGGCATCGAGATGGTCGATGTCGACGCTCCCCACTCGCCTTTGCCCCTGCTGCGCGGCGACGGCTTCCGGCTCGACCTCACCGCGCCCGCCCTGCGCCTTCAGGTGCCATCCGACCAGGGTCTCGAGGCGCGTCATGTCCGGGCCCGGCTGCGCTGGCACGACACCGAGGTGGGCGACATTGCCGCCCTCGACCGCTACCTCCCGGCCGGGGTGCCATTGACCCTGGAAGGCGGCGTGGCACGACTGCAGGGCGAGCTTAACTACGACGGCGAGCACCTGAGCGGAGGGTTCGACCTGTCCGGCGAGGCCCTGGCCCTGCGCCTCGGCGAGCAGGCGGTGAGGGGACGACTCGGCCTGCACCTGCCGATTGCCGAGCTCGACGTCGAGCGCGGCAGGGTGGATATCTCCGGCACGCGACTCGACCTCGACGCCGCCGCCCCGGGCGAGGCGCAGCCGCTGACCACCGAGCTGCGACTGCCCACGGCCCGGTTCCAGTCACCGCTGGCCTGGCGAGCGCTGGATGACGCCCCCCTGCTCGGCGGCGCCACCCCCTGGTCGGCGGAGGTGGAACTGCATGGTCGGGTGGCCCGTCTCGGCATGCTCACCCCCTTCCTCGCCGAGCGATTCGGCGGCGGACTGGCCCTGGAAGGCGGCGGCCGGCTCGCCGGGACCCTGCGCATCCGTGATGGGCAGCCGCTGGAGGGCAGCCAGCTGGAGGTGCGCTCCGAGGCGCTCGGGGCGCGCTTCCTCGGTGTCCAGGCGCGCGGCGAGGGTCGGGCGCACCTCGCCCTGCGCCCCGATGATCCCCAGCCACAGGCCGACGTCACGCTCGTCTTCAATGAGGTGGACCTCACCCGCCTCGCCGATGGCCGTCGGCTCTTCCAGGCCGAGCGGCTCTCCCTCACCGGCACGGCGAGTGCAGGACCGGACCTCCCGGGCTCCCGCTCCCTGACGGTGGAGTGGGACGGCGCACGCCTTCCCGATGTAGCGGTGCTCAACGCCTACCTGCCGGAGGCCGCGCCGCTGAGGCTGGCGGCCGGATGGGCCGACAGCCGCGGGCGCATCGTGCTGGAAGGCAACCGAGGCCGAGGCCGCATCACCCTGGCAGGCGAGGCGATCAGCGGCCGCCTGCTGGAGCATGAGTTCCAGGGCGAACTGGACGTGACCCTGGAGCTTCGCGAGATCCTCCCCGACCGCCAGCGGATCGACCTGTCTGGCAGCCGGCTGGAACTGACCGCCTCGTCGCGAAGCGGGGAACCGCTTCATACCCTGCTGGTGCTGCCCAGGGCGAGCCTCGAGGGCGGCTTCGACTGGCCCGGCCGGGAGGCGCCACGCCGCCCTCTGGCCGGCACCCTGCGGTTGGATGGCCAGCTCGACCGGCTCGGCTTCCTCAATGCCTTCCTGCCTGACGAGCATGGCCTGGCCGTCCAGGGGGGCGGACGCCTGTCCCTCGACCTCGGCCTGGAAAGCGGCGAGGTGATGCTCGAGAGCCAGCTTCGCGTTAACTCCGACCGACTTGCCGTGCGCTTCCTGCACTACGAGGCCTTCGGCGACGGCTCGCTGGTGCTGGAGGCCAGCGACCCCGGCGCGCAGCTGCACCTCTCCCTGCCCCGCTTCGGCCTGCGCCGCCAGGAGGGAGGCGACGCGCTGATCGACGGCCGCCTGCTGGAGATCCAGAGCCGGGCGCGGAGCTTCGACCCGAGCGAGGGCCTGGAGGCACTCAGCACGCGCATCGACATGCCCGATGTGGCGGTACCGGACCTCGCCGCCTTCAATGACTACCTGCCCAAGGATGCCGGCATCGCCTTCCTGTCGGGCCAGGCGACGATGGCCACCCAGCTGCGACTCGAGGGCCTGTCGGCCGAGGGCAGCCTCTCGCTCACCGCCTCCGACGCCCGCCTCGCCTTCGATGAGCAGGTCCTGGAGGGCACCCTGGCGCTGGAGGCTCGCCTCTCCGAGGGCGACCTGGAGACGCTGCGCTTCGACGTCGCAGGCTCCACGCTGAGCCTGAGCGACATGCGCCTGGAGAACGCCGCCGGCGCCCTGACCCGCGGCTGGTGGGCGCGCCTCGAGGTCCCCGAGGGAGAGATGCGCTGGGTGGCACCGCTGGCGCTCGACGCCCGGCTCGACCTGGCCATGCGCGACAGCGGCCTGCTGGTCAACCTGTTCGTCGACTCGGCCCGGGAGAGAGGCTGGCTGCGCGACCGGCTGACCCTTGGCGAGGTGCGCGGCGAGGTGCGCGTGATGTTCGACGACGACACCCTGCGCCTGGAGGACCTCGCCGTGCGGGGTGGCAGTCGCCTGGAGCTGCTGGCCAACATCGCCCTGCGCGACGCCCAGCTGGCGGGCCGCGCCCTCGCCCGCTACGGGCCCTTTCGGCTGGGCATCGAGCTGGACGGCGAACGCCGTCGATGGCAGCTGCGCAACGTCCGCGACTGGTATGCCAGCGGCCGGCCCGCCAGCGAGCTGACCCTTCCCGAGCGCACGGAGTGGTTCGAGCTGCTGGACGCCGAGCCGGAATGACGCGCCGCGGCGCTACCCGGCAAGATGCCGGTGCAGTGATTCACGGCACCACGCCGTCCGGCCCTGTCGCCGGAGAACCGGTGCCGAAAGCCCCGGTAGTGGACGACACCGGAATCCCCGCAGAGGGTGGCAAGACGACGACAGGATGCTAGAGTAAGCGCTTCGCTTGACGGGGTGCCGGTAGAGCCGGCTGAGATGGCGCGGGGTGTGAAGACACCGAGCGCTGGTCCCGTGGAACCTGATCCGGCTAGTACCGGCGTAGGAATCAAGCGGTGACCCCTGCCTCGCGGCACCTTCTCCGGTCACCCTCTCCCGCCCCGCTTCCGGATCGCCCCCTGACCGGAGACACGATGGGCTACCGATTCGACGACCTTACCGCGGCCTGCCAGGACGACTGGGGCGCCTATATCGAGCACGACTTCGTGCGCCGGCTCGGCGATGCCACTCTCGAGGAAGGCGCCTTTCGCCACTACCTCCAGCAGGACTACCTGTTCCTGATCCACTTCGCCCGGGCCTACGCCCTGGCCGCCTACAAGAGCCGCGACCTCAGCGAGCTGCGCCACGCCTTCGAGGGCCTCAAGACCATCCTCGACGTGGAGCTGGGGCTGCACGTGGACTACTGCCGCGGCTGGGGCATCTCCGAGCAGGACCTGGCGCGCCTGCCGGAGGCCCGCGCTACGCTTGCCTACACGCGCTACGTGCTGGACACCGGCCATCGCGGCGACCTGCTCGACCTGCACGTGGCCCTCGCCCCCTGCCTGGTCGGCTACGGCGAGATCGCCCAGTGGCTCAATGGCCGCGCCACCACGGTGCGCGGCGAGGCGAACCCCTATGACGCCTGGATCGCCATGTACGAGAGCGAGGCCTTCCAGCAGGCCATGGCGGACGAGCGCGCCTGGCTCGACGCCCGGCTGGCGGAGGTGACGCCGGCGCGCTTCGCCGAGCTCACCGCGGTGTTCCGCGACGCCACCCGGCTCGAGATCGACTTCTGGCAGATGGGGCTAGATCAGCGCCTCTGAGCTGGCCCTACCTGACGTCCCGGGCTGGTTCTGGTCAGGCCGCCCACCCACGGGATAGAAGGGGAATCGCGAGATTGCCCGACCACCAACGCTTGACGGGGCGCCGTTGATGACGGCTGAGACCATGCGCTTGCCAGCATGGATCCCGTTGAACCTGAACTGGCTAGGACCAGCGTAGGGATCAAGCGACAGGCCGCGTGCCCCCTGACGCCCGGCCCCTGTCCTTCCCGCCTGTGTCCTCCCTGAACAAGACCCCGACAATCCAAGGGAGAACACCAATGAGCAAGACCGCCCATTTCCTCGCCGAGAGCGCCCGCGTCGACGAGGCCGCCATCCAGCCGCTACCCGGCTCGCGCAAGATCTACGTCGAGGGCTCGCGCCCCGACATTCGGGTCCCGTTCCGCGAGATCAGTCTCTCGCCGACCAGGACCTCCGGGGAGGACGAGGCCAACCCGCCGTTGCTGGTCTATGACACCTCCGGCCCCTACACCGACCCCGAGGCCGAGATCGACCTGCGCCAGGGCCTTCCCGAGCTGCGCCGCGCCTGGATCGAGGAGCGCGGCGACACCGAGCGCCTCGACGGCCCGACCTCCGAGTACGGCCGGCGCCGGGCCAACGACCCGATGCTCGCCAACCTGCGCTTCGACCTGACCCGCACGCCCCGTCGCGCCAAGGAAGGGAAGAACGTCACCCAGCTCCACTACGCCCGCCAGGGCATCATCACCCCGGAGATGGAGTTCATCGCCATTCGCGAGAACCAGCGCCGCCAGGCGCTCGGCAGCGAGGAGGTCGAGCGCATCCTCGGCCACCAGCACGCCGGCCAGGGCTTCGGCGCCCGCCTTCCCGAGGAGATCACCCCGGAGTTCGTACGCGACGAGGTGGCCGCCGGCCGGGCGATCATCCCCTGCAACATCAATCACCCGGAGTCCGAGCCGATGATCATCGGCCGCAACTTCCTGGTGAAGATCAACGGCAACCTCGGCAACTCGGCGGTCACCTCCTCCATCGAGGACGAGGTCGACAAGATGACCTGGGGCATCCGCTGGGGCTCGGATACCATCATGGACCTCTCCACCGGGCAGAACATCCACGAGACCCGCGAGTGGATCATCCGTAACGCCCCGGTGCCGATCGGTACCGTGCCGATCTACCAGGCACTGGAGAAGGTCAACGGTGTGGCCGAGGACCTCACCTGGGAGGTGTTCCGCGACACCCTGATCGAGCAGGCCGAGCAGGGCGTGGACTACTTCACCATCCACGCCGGGGTGCTCTTGCGCTACGTGCCGCTGACCGCCAAGCGGGTCACCGGCATCGTCTCCCGGGGCGGGTCGATCATGGCCAAGTGGTGCCTCTTCCATCACCGGGAGAGCTTCCTCTACACCCACTTCGAGGAGATCTGCGAGATCTGCAAGCGCTACGACGTGGCCTTCTCGCTGGGCGACGGCCTGCGCCCGGGCTCGGTGGCCGACGCCAACGACGAGGCGCAGTTCGCCGAGCTCGAGACCCTGGGCGAGCTGACCCGCATCGCCTGGCAGCACGACGTCCAGGTGATGATCGAGGGGCCGGGCCACGTGCCCATGCACCTGATCAAGGAGAACATGGACAAGCAGCTCGAGGAGTGCGACGAGGCGCCCTTCTACACTTTGGGGCCGCTGACCACCGACATCGCTCCGGGCTATGACCACATCACCTCCGGCATCGGCGCGGCGATGATCGGCTGGTACGGCTGCGCCATGCTCTGCTATGTGACGCCCAAGGAGCACCTGGGCCTGCCCAACAAGGATGACGTCAAGACCGGCATCATCACCTACAAGATCGCCGCCCACGCCGCCGATCTGGCCAAGGGGCACCCGGCCGCCCAGCGCCGCGACAATGCGCTCTCCAAGGCGCGCTTCGAGTTCCGCTGGGAGGACCAGTTCAACCTGGGCCTCGACCCGGACACCGCCCGGGAATACCACGACGAGACCCTGCCCAAGGACTCCGCCAAGGTGGCGCACTTCTGCTCCATGTGCGGGCCCAAGTTCTGCTCGATGAAGATCAGCCAGGAGGTCCGCGACTACGCCAAGGAGAAGGGACTCGACGGCGACCAGGCGGCGGTGATGAAGGGCATGGAGGAGCAGGCCGAGAAGTTCCGCCAGGAGGGCGCCGAGCTCTACAAGGAGGTCTGAGGCGACGCCGCGGCCGTCGCTGTCCCTGACGGCCGCGGGCTCCCTTCACTTAATCAAACGCCCCCGCCGGTTGTCCGGCGGGGGCGTTTTTTCATGGCGCGGCGAACGCGCGCCGGGCGTTTAGAAGCGGTACGTCATCCCCACGCTCGCGGCATCGAAGGTGTAGTTCGATTCGTCCAGGTAGCGGACGTAGTCGGCGCCGAGGGCGAGGTTCGGTGCCACGTCGAACGCGGCGCCGCCGCCCCAGGAGAAGCCGGTCTCCTCGTCGAGGTCGAAGTCCACCTCGGTAAAGCCGGCCAGGCCGTAGAGGCGGAAGTCCGGGGTGATGGGCAGGATACCCTTGGCATAGGCGCCGGCCAGGTAGTCCAGCTCGACGGGGCCGTCGGAGCCGCCGCCGCCGAGGTGACCCTCCAGGGCGAAGTAGTCGTTGAAGGCCACGCCGCCGCGCAGGCGCAGGCCGGTGCTGTCGGCTTTGGGGCCGCGGTCCGGATCCAGCTCCCAGAACAGGACGTCGCCGCCGAGGTAGGGGCTCGGGTCGTAGTTCATCGGGCTGCCCTGAGCCAAGGCGCTAGTGCCGGCCAACAGCAGGGCGGCGGATACGGCAGAGATCGTGAAGGTCTTCATGGCAGCTCTCCAGTTAGAAAACACTGTTTTCATACACGCCTTCATTCTGGTACACCTTCGACCAAGGTGCAATGCTCGGGACGGCGAGCAGCAGGAAAGCACAAGGCGCCCGGGTCGCCATCCCTCGATCCATGTCACGGTTTCTCGCCTCGTAACGTGTTAATTTCGCGAGAATCAGGCGCCGTGCCCGTCCGCTCATAGGCGATCGCACGCCCCGCGCCCCTCGACACAGAAGGATGTGCCATGAACGACCCGGTACTGGTCATCAACTGCGGCTCTTCGTCGATCAAGTATGCCCTGGTGCCCGCCTCGCCCGGCGAGCCCCGCCTCTCCGGCCTGGCCGAGCGCCTGGGCAGCGAAGACGCGCGCCTCAAGGGCGTGGACAGCGAAGGACGCGCCTTCTCGCGGCCGCTGCACGGGGCCGGCCATGCCGAGGCCATGGCGGCGATCCTCGAGGGCCTCGAGGGGCAACATCCCGTGGCGGTGGGCCATCGCGTCGTCCACGGCGGCGAGCGCTTCACCCGCGCCGCCCGTCTCGATGCCGCCGTGAAGCGCGCCATCGAGGCCACCGTGGCCATGGCGCCGCTGCACAACCCGGCCAACCTCGAGGGGCTCAAAGCCACCCAGGCGCTGTTCCCCGACCTGCCCCAGGTGGCTGTCTTCGATACCGCCTTCCATCAGACCCTGCCCCCGCGGGCCTACCGCTACGCCCTGCCGGACACGCTCTACCGCCGTCATGGCATTCGACGCTACGGCTTCCATGGCAGCAGCCATGCCTACGTGAGCGCGCGGGTCGCTGCCCTGAGCGAGCGCCGCCACGGCGGCTGGCTCATCGCCCACCTGGGCAACGGCTGCTCCACCTGTGCGGTGTGGCAGGGGGCGAGCGTCGACACCAGCATGGGCCTGACGCCGCTGGAGGGCATGGTGATGGGCACCCGCAGCGGCGACGTGGACCCCGGCCTGCACACTCACCTGGCCCACCAGCTGGGCTGGTCGCTCGAGCGCATCGACACCCTGCTCAACAAGGAGAGCGGGCTGCTGGGCCTCTCCGGGCTCTCCAACGACATGCGCCGCCTGCACCAGGCCGCCGCCGAGCACCACGCGGGCGCCGAGCTTGCCATCGAGGTATTCTGCTATCGCCTGGCCAAGTCGCTGGCGGGACTCACCTGCGCCCTGCCGCGCCTTGATGGCATCGTCTTCACCGGCGGCATCGGCGAGAACGACAGCGAGGTGCGCGCCCGGGTGGTCGAGCAGCTGCGCCACTTCGGCCTGCGCCTGGACGCCGTGGCCAATGCCGATACCCTGGGCGGTCGAGAGGGCCGCATCGATCTCGCCGAGGACGACCGCACGCCCCAGCTGTGGGTCATCCCCACCGACGAGGAGGGGCGCATCGCCGAGGAAACCCGCCAGCTGCTCCAGGAAGAGTCCACCCTCCATGACACAAACTGACCGCCCGAATGACCGGCCTAGTGAACGCCGTTCCGATCCCCGCAACCTGCTGCTGGTGCCCACCGACAGCGGCGTCGGCCTGACCTCCGCCTGCCTGGGCCTGCTCCGCGCCCTGGACACCCTCGGGCTCAAGGCCGGCTTCATGAAGCCGTTCCGCCAGGATGAGATCAACGGCCAGGGGCCCGATCGCTCCTGCGCCCTGGCTGCCAGCACCCTGGGCCTCGACCCGCCCGCGCCGCTGCCCCAGGCGCGGCTCGAGCGCCTGCTGCGCGAGGAGCGCGCCGACGAGCTGATGGAAGAAGCCGTGGAGCGACATGCTCGGGTCGCCCTGCCGGAGGCGGGCGACGCCCCGGAGCTCGTGGTGATCGAGGGGCTCGCCCCCAGCCCGCACAGCAGCTATGCGAGCCGGCTCAACGAGGCGCTGGCCCACGCGCTCAATGCGCGGGTCATCCTGGTGGCCGACGGCGACCTGAGCGACCCGCGCGACCTGGCCGAGCGCCTGGACCTGCACGCCCAGCCCTTCGAGGGCGTCGACTCCCCGCGCACCCTCGGCTGCATCCTGATGCGCCTGCGCCCGCTGCCCGACGACGACGAGGCCACCGCGCCGCTGGCGGCGCCCGCACTCACCACCGGGCTCGACGACCCGCAGCTCGCCAGCCTGCGCCGCCACCTGCCGGCGCTGGACGACGACCGTTTCCACCTGATCGGCGCGGTCCCCTGGCACGCCAGCCTCTCCGCCCCCCGGGTGCTGGACGTCGCCCGGGCCCTGGAGGCGCGTATCCTGCATCAGGGCGAGGCCGACCGTCGCCGCGTGCTGGGCACCAGCCTGTGCGCCCGCAGCGCCTCCCATGCCCTGCACGTGTTCCGCGCCGGGCGGCTGCTGGTCACCCCGGGGGATCGCGACGACATCCTGCTCGCCGCGTCGCTGGCGGCCATGAACGGGGTGCCGCTAGCGGGCCTGCTGCTGACTCACGGCGAACTGCCGGACGAGGCGATGATCGAGTTCTGCCGCCCGGCGCTGGCGAGCGGCCTGCCGGTGCTGGCCGTGGACTCCGACAGCTTCGCGACGGCCCAGCAGCTCGATCGCATGGCCAACGACATCCCCATCGACGACCCCGAGCGCGCCGAGCAGGTGACCCGCTTCGTGGCCGATCACCTCGACCTTCGCTGGCTCAAGGAGAACCTCAGCCTCGGCTACCCGAGCCGGCTCTCCCCCGCGGCCTTCCGCCATCGGCTGGTCCGGCTGGCCCAGCAGGCGAGCCGGCGCATCGTGCTGCCCGAGGGCAGCGAGCCGCGCACCGTGGAGGCCGCGGTGATCTGCCAGCGGCGCGGCATCGCCCGCTGCGTGCTGCTGGCCCGGCGCGAGGAGGTCGAGGCGGTGGCCCGGAGCCGCGGCCTCGAGCTGCCCGAGGAGCTCGAGATCCTCGACCCGGCCTCGCTGCGACTCTCCTACGTCAAGCCGATGGTCAGGCGCCGCCCCGGCAAGCTCAACGCCCTGACCGCCGCGGACCAGCTCCAGGACAGCGTGGTGCTCGGCACCATGATGCTCGCCGAAGGCAAGGTGGACGGCTTGGTCTCGGGGGCGATCCACACCACCGCCAACACCGTGCGCCCCGCCTTCCAGCTGATCAAGACGGCCCCCGGCTATCGCCAGGTGTCGTCGATCTTCTTCATGCTGCTGCCCGAGCAGGTGGTGGTCTACGGCGACTGCGCAGTGATCCCCGACCCGGACGCCGAGACCCTGGCCGAGATCGCCATCCAGAGCGCCCGCTCCGCCGAGGCCTTCGGCATCGAGCCGCGGGTGGCGATGATCAGCTACTCCACCGGGGCCTCCGGCAGCGGGGCCGACGTCGAGAAGGTGCGTGAGGCCACGCGCATCGCCCGGGAGCGCGAGCCGTCGCTCTGCATCGACGGGCCGCTGCAGTACGACGCCGCGGCCATCGAGAGCGTGGGCCGCCAGAAGGCGCCCGACTCGCCGGTGGCGGGGCGGGCCACGGTCTTCGTGTTCCCCGACCTCAACACCGGCAACACCACCTACAAGGCCGTGCAGAGAAGCGCCGGGGTGGTCAGCGTCGGCCCCATGCTGCAGGGGCTCAATAAGCCGGTGAACGACCTCTCTCGAGGAGCGCTGGTCGACGATATCGTCTATACCATCGCCCTGACCGCCATCCAGGCCGCCGGGGAATCCTGACGCCGCAGCGCTCTTGTCCGCCGCCCTGACCGTTGATTCACCCCCCTCAATGCTGCGGGCGCCCCGCTCGATCGCTCGAGGGGGGCGCCCGCAGCTGGCTTTATCGTCCGAGGTATCGGCGCCTGAGGACTCAAGGGACCCAGGCCAGTGGGATCCCGTAACACGCTCTCCCAGGGTGAATCCGATTGACCTCGAGGCGGATCACCTCGGCAGCCGAGGCATAGGCGACACGGGTCAATGCGATATCCCGCACACCGCCTAGTGCGCCAGGATCTTCGACAGGAACTCCTTGGCACGATCGGTTTCGGGATTATTGAAGAAGGTTTCGGTCGTAGCGACCTCCTTCACCTCCCCCTGGTCCATGAAGACCACCCGGCGCGCCACCTTGCGGGCAAAGCCCATTTCGTGGGTGACCACCATCATCGTCATGCCTTCCCTGGCCAGCTCGACCATGACGTCCAGCACCTCGCTGATCATCTCGGGATCGAGCGCCGAGGTCGGCTCGTCAAAACACATGGCGATGGGGTCCATGGCCAGGGCCCTGGCGATCGCCACCCGCTGCTGCTGTCCGCCGGACAAGGCAGAGGGATACTTGTCCGCCTGATCGGACAGACCGACGCGCTCCAGCAGGCTCTCCGCCTTTTTTCGCGCCTCATCGCGCGAGCGGTTCAGCACCTTGATCTGGCCCATCATCAGGTTCTCGATCACCGTCTTGTGCGGGAACAGCTCGAAATGCTGGAACACCATGCCGATACGCGCTCGCACCAAGGGCAGCTTGGTGCCCTTGGCGGTCACGTCGGTCTCTTCGACCACGATGTGTCCGCTGTCGACCGGCTCGAGCGCGTTGACGCACTTGATAAGAGTGCTCTTCCCCGAGCCGGACGGACCGCAGATGACGATCACCTCGCCACGTTCGACCTCGAGCGAACAGCTCTTCAGGACGTGGAAGTCATCGTACCACTTGTCGATGTTGTCGATTTTTATCATGCGACCTTCTTTTTCTGCAGGTGCTTGACCAGCATGGAGCCGGAGAAGCAGATGACGAAATACACCAGCGCCGCGAAGAGGTACATCTCTGCCAGACGCCCCTCCACTTTGGCCACCGTGCTGGCCGAGGTCATGAAATCGCTCAGGGCCACGACGTAGACCAGGGAGGTGTCCTGGAAGAGGATGATCGCCTGGGTCAGCAGGACCGGGATCATGTTTCGGAACGCCTGGGGGAGGATCACGTACTGGAGGTTCTGGCGCGGCGACAGCCCGATGGCCAGGCCGGCATAGACCTGTCCACGCGAGACCGAATTGAGCCCGGCACGCATGATCTCGGCATAATATGCCGCCTCGAACAGCGAGAAAGCGATCAGCGCGCTGGTAAAGTTGCCCACCGGGCGGCCTATCAGCAGGGGCACCAGGAAATAGAACCAGAAGATGACCAGGATAAGCGGGATCGACCGGAAGACGTTGACGTAGATGGCGCTGAACCAGCGTAGTGGCGCCGGTCCCCAGATTCGCATCACCGCCAGGATAGTACCCCAGGCGAGTCCTGCCAGCAGGGCCAGCAAGGTCAGCTGGAAGCTGATGAGCAGGCCGTCAAACAGGAACGGAAGCGATTCAATAATGACCTGGAAATCAAAATCACCCATCTAGTTTGCCCCCACCGAGCCCGGGATACGCGTCTTCTGATCAATCAGACGCATCAGCAGCACCACCAGAAGTGTGATGACCAGGTAAAGCACCGTGGCGGCAGTGAACGCCTCGAAGCCCTGGAAGGTATAGTTCTCGATCTGCCGCGCCTGGGCGGTCAATTCCAGCACGCCAATGGTCAGCGCCAGCGATGAATTCTTGAAGATGGTCAGGAATTCGGAGGTCAGGGGCGGCACGATGATCCGGTAGGAGATGGGCAGCCGGATGTACAGATAGGTCTGAAGGGGGGTGAGCCCGATGGCGAGCCCTGCGTTCACCAGGTCCTTTCGGATGGTCTGGATGCCGGAGCGGACCTGCTCGGCCACGCGTGCCGCGGTATAGGTGCCCAGTGCCACAACGGCCGTCACGTATTCGGGATTGGGCATATCGCGCTTGACCCAGAGGCCCAGGTCTTCGGGCAGCAGCTCGGGCACGACGAAGTACCAGATGAACAGCTGCACCAGCAGCGGGATATTGCGGAACAGCTCGACGTAGGCCGCCGCCAGGGTCCGCACCAGGCGGTTGGGCACCGTACGCAGGATGCCGATCGCTGACCCCAACACGAAGGCAATGACCCAGGCCGCGATCGCGACCAGCAGGGTCCACTGCAAGCCGGAGAACAGCCAGCCTAGGTAGGGTTCCTGGAACAGGACCGACCAATTCCAGTTGTAGTTCATTAGTATTCCTTATTTGCGCTTCGTCAGCGGCCGGGGTCACGACAGCGACCCCGACAACATGACGTCAAACGCTTAGTTCCACCTTTAAAGCCGTTCACATATCCGGCACAAACCACTCAAAAGGCAGTGTTCAAAGGATTTGTTACTTCGGCAGGGCGTGGATCTTGAAGTTGGCACGCAGGAGGTCGGACATGGGCACGCCCATGGGCCCGAACCACTTGCTGTAGATCTTCTCTATCTCGCCGGTGCGGAACAGCTCGGCCAGCCTGCGGTTGACCACCAGGCGGAACTTGCTGTCGTTCTGCGGGAGCATGATGGCGTAGGGATCGTAGGACAGGAAATCGCCCACCACTTCATAGTCCTCGGGATTCCTTGCCTTCGCGATCAAGCCGTAGAGCAGGATGTCATCGGTCGAATAGGCGTCCACGCGGTCGGTCTGCAAGGCCAGGAAGCCTTCAGCATGATCCCTCACGGAGACGATATTCACGTCCTCGATGCCGCGCTCCTCGATGGCTTCTTTGACCACCCGCTCGTTGGTAGTACCCTGGGCCAGCGCGATGGGCTTGCCTGCCAGGTCTTCCACCGTGGCGATGCCGCTACCCTTCTTGGTCAGAAGCTGGGTGCCGGTGATAAAGGTGATAGCGGCGTAATCCACCTGCTGCTGGCGGGTCAGGTTGTTGGTCGTCGAGCCGCACTCCAGGTTGAGCGTGCCGTTGGCCATCAGCGGGATGCGGGTCTGGGGCGTCACTGGTACCCACTTGATGTTCAGCTCGTCGACACCGATCTCACTCTTGATCTCGTCCACGATCTGCATGCAGATGTCTATCGTATAGCCGACCAGTTGCTGGTCCTCGCCAATATAGGAGAACGGAACCGAGGTCTCGCGGTGGCCGATCGTGATGACTCCGCTCTCCTTGATCTTACCGAGCGTGGGCCCCAATTCCTGGGCGCTGGCGGTGCCGATGGTCGAAAGGCCTATTGCCGCGGCGGTCAGCAATGTTCCGAGACGTTTCATCTTCATTTCCATCCCCTTGCTCGGTTGAGCATGCAGTCGTTTGTTATTGGGTTTTCTGCCATTTCTGTCCGAGGGCCCGGTCGACTACGAGCAATCTCCCGTCATTGGCGGTCTTCTCCACCCTAGTTCAAGATGCCCGAATGCGACTCATGCCAAGATGTTCAAGTCTGATCAATAAATAACATAGACGATAAAAATCTCTTCGTTTCAACGAAAGCGGAGAATTATCGTTGGCAGCATGTCCATACATGAGTTTATGCAACGACGACGAAACCTAAAATGCTTTGCCGACGAGGAAACAACAATTTGACAGCATGCCGTGGCGCCGAGCCTATCCCCACATGCAGCGGGCGCCCCGCTCGATCGCTCGAGGGGGGCGCCCGCTGAGGCTTGTCGCGTTCGGGCGTCGTCAGATGCTCGCTACGCCGAAGTAGATGAAGGCCAGCACCAGCAGCAGCAGGAAGACGGTCTCCGCCACCATCAGCACCACCGGCCTCCAGCCAACCACGGCGAGCTTCTGGAAGGAGGTCTTGATGCCCAGCGCGGCGATGGCCGTGACCAGGCACCAGCGCGACAGGTCGGTGAAGCCCTCGGTGACCACCGGCGGAATCCAGCCCAGGCTGTTGATCAGCACCAGCGCCACGAAGGCGACCAGGAAGGTCGGCAGCATCGGTACCTTGCTGGTGCCCTCCTCCTGGCGCCGCTCGCGGCGGAACAGGAACATGAAGACCATCACCGCCGGCACCAGCATCGCCACCCGCAGCAGCTTGACGAAGGTGGAGACGTCGCCGGTGCCCTCGGAGATCATGTAGCCGGCGCCGACCACCTGGGCCACGTCGTGGATGGTACCGCCGAGGAAGATGCCCGCCTCGGTGTCGCCAAGCCCCAGCACCCCGACGATCAGCGGATAGATCACCATCGCCATGGTGGAGAGCGTGGTCACCCCCACCACCGTCATGATGGTGTTGCGCTCGTGGGTCTCATGACGCGGCATCACCGCCGACAGGGCCAGCGCCGCCGAGGCGCCGCAGATCGCTACCGAGCCGCCCGTCAGCAGGCCCATGTCCTTGTCCAGCCCCAGCAGGCGCGCCAGCACGGCGCCGAGCGCGATGGTCAGCATCACCCCGCAGACCACGGTCAGCACCGGCCCGATGCCGAGCTCGGCGACCTGCTCGATGGTGATGCGCACACCGAGCAGCGCCACGCCGATCCGCAGCACCTTCTTGGCGGCGAACTCGACGCCGGCCAGGCACTTCCCCTCCTCGGAAAGGAAATGCAGGGTCATGCCGAACAGCAGGGCGTAGAGCAGCGTGGGGCCGCCGTAATGGTCGGCGATGAAGGTCGTCGCCAGGGCGATGGTGACGCAGATCATCAGCCCGGGAAGCACGCGTTGGAGGGGTTCCAGGCGACGGGGCAGGACCCGCTTCTCAGCCTGGAGGGTCGACGGATCGGTTGCCGCGTCGGCGTCTCGACGAGTCATATCGCCACCTCAATAAGCTACGGAACGATCGTCGCATCCTGCGACGGAAATCGGCCCTTCGTTGTTGGAATGTTTTTGCCACAGGCACTCGGCAGGGGTGCCGATGACGTCCTCACGGGACGCCGATTCCGGCAGCGGCAACCCCTCGCCGGCCGGAATATGGCCATCATGGTGACGGGATGGGGCAAGCGAGGTTAGGACCAGTTGTCGGCCGCCCTTGAGGCCAACGCTTACGCCACTGTCGAGGTTCGCGTCTGCTCGGCCCGCGCCGCCTTGATCATGTCGGCCGCCTTCTCGGCGATCATGATGGTCGGGGCATTGGTATTGCCGGAGACGATCACCGGCATGATCGAAGCATCCACCACGCGCAGGCCCTCCAGGCCATGCACGCGCAGCTGGTCATCCACCACCGCCATGGGGTCGTGTCCCATCTTGCAGGTACCGGCCGGGTGGTAGATCGTCTGGCTATATTGGCGAGCCGCTTCGAGGAGCTCCTCGTCGCTCTGATACTGCGTACCCGGTACATACTCCTCGGTGATGACCGAGGCCAGCGGCGCCTGTTCGGCGATCCGCCGCGCGACCTTGATGGCATTCACCGCGACCCGGCAATCCTCATCGGTGCTCAAGTAGTTGGGCTGGATCGAGGGATATACGCCGGGATCGGGGCTGGTAATGCGGATCGATCCGCGACTCGTCGGTCGCAGCTGACAGACCGATGACGTAAAGGCAGAGAAGGGATGCACCCCCTCGGCAGGCTTGTCGGCGGAGAGTGGCTGCATATGGAACTGGATATCCGGACGATCGAGGCCTTCTCGCGACTGAGTGAACACGCACACCTGACTGGCGGCGAGCGTCAGCGGTCCGGTTCGCGTCAGCACATACTGGGTGCCGACCGCGAGCTTCTTCAGGGGATGGCGCACCTCGTCGTTGAGCGTTCGGCAGCGGGTCTTGAAGACCAGACGGACCTGCAGATGATCCTGCAGGTTCTCCCCTACCCCCGGAAGCGCGTGACGACACTCGACGCCCACCTCCTTGAGATGCTCGGGATCCCCGATGCCGGAACACTGAAGGATCTGCGGGGATCCGATGGCCCCGCTTGAGAGCAGCACCTCGAGACGGGCCCTGACCTGTTGCCGCTGCTCCCCGCGACGATACTCGACCCCCACGACTCGCTTGCCCTCGAGCAGCAGACGCTGGCAGTGCGCTCGTTTGATGACGGTGAGATTGGGTCGCTTCTGCGCCGGCCGGAGAAACGCCTTGGCGGTCGAGCAGCGAAAGCCCTTGTAGGAGGTCTGCTGGAAGTAGCCCACGCCTTCCTGGGTGGCGCCGTTGACGTCGCGATTCTCGGGAATGCCCGCCGCCTTGGCCGCCTCGATGAAACGCTGGGCGATTTCGCGTCGCAGCCGCAGGTCCGATACCTTCAGCGGCCCGTCCACGCCGTGATAGGCGTCCTCTCCGCGCTCCTGGCACTCGGACTTCTTGAAGTACGGCAGGACTGTCTCGTAGTCCCAGCCCGCGTTGCCGGCCGCGGCCCAGTCGTCGTAGTCCTCGCGCTGGCCGCGAATATAGAGCAGGCCATTGAGCGAGCTCGAGCCCCCCAGCACCTTCCCCCGCGGCCACTGCAGGCGGCGCCCGTTGATGCCCGCGTCCGCATCGGTGAGGTAGCACCAATCCGTCGACGGGTTGTGCATGGTCTTGAAGTAGCCGACGGGCACGTGGATCCAGGGGTTCCAATCGGCTCCCCCCGCTTCGAGCAAGAGGACCGTCACCGAGGGGTCCTCGCTGAGCCGGTTGGCGAGCACGCAGCCCGCCGAGCCTGCCCCTACCACCACGTAATCAAAGGCGTCTTGCTGATTAGTTGTTGATTTCATAGCAGATTCACCATAATGATACTTTTTGTCTCATTAATTCTGGTTGCACCTACCAAAACTGTCAATAACGATATTTCTGGTATCAAAAACCTTGAAAGATTCTGAGGGCTGACCTAGGTTGAACCTGCGCTCCTCAATGGGCCCAGAAAGAGAGCCCGCGAGGAGAGCGGCAAACGCCACTCAGCACCCCATCACAAGTCCAAACACAATGCGGGAGCCCTGATCATGAAATCACCGATCAACAACGTGTCTCGGCGGGATTTTCTGAACATCTCGGGCCGGTTCGGCCTGACCTCTACCTTGATCGCCGCCTCCGGGCTGGGAGCGGGCCTCACCGCCAGCAGCCTGGCCCGTGCCGCGGAACACGAACAGAAGAGTCGCTACCAGACCGAACCGAAATTCCAGCTTCGCTTCGGTGCTTCTGGCTTCAACGAGCGCAACCTGGATATCCAGAAGTCGGGGCAGCTGTTCTTCGCGCGCGACCTCGAGGAGCGCACCAACGGCGCAATTCGTGTCGAGTTCATGGGCAGCAACGAGGTCTGCAACCAGCTCGACTGCGTCAGCAAGGCCCAACAGGGCATCGTCGATATCTTCTCGGCCTCGACCCAGAACTCCGCGGGGGGCGCACCCTACCTCAACATCCTCGACTTCGCTTACATGTTCCCGAGCGTCGCCTCGATGTTCCACTTCTTCTATGACAAGCGTAGTGAAACGCTGCTGCGCGAGCCGCTTCGCCAGCGTCACAACCTACAGTTCCTGTTCACGCACTGTGATCTGCGGGGGATCATGCTGGGCCTGAAGTGGCAGGACGCCCCGCTGGTCACCAGCCTGGAAGAACTTCAGGGCACCAAGAACCGCGTGACCGGCACACAGCTCGGCCGCATCGCCATGGAGCAACTGGGACTCAACCCGGTCCCCGTGGCCTGGGAAGAGACGCTGGATGGCCTGCGCCAAGGGCTCCTGGATGGCGCCGAGACCTGGATGAGTGCGGTGGCGTACGCGGGCATGGCGCCGGTAGTGTCCCAGGCGGTCGATCTGAGGTTCTTTGCCGGCACGGAGCATACGGCCATGAACCTCTCCAAGTTCGAGAGCCTCGGCAGCGAGCTTCAGGAGCAGGTCATGGAGTCGGCCTATTGCGCGCAGATCTTCACGCAGGGCATGAACGAAGCCGGTCGCTACCAGATCGTGGGAGCCACCGAACACATGGCCGAGAATACGGTATTCGCCCAGAACAACGTCCGGGTCGCTCCCCTGTCGGACGCGGAACGCGACAAGGCCGAGCAGATGTGCTCACCGGAATTCAACCCGAAGCCCTGGGAGCAATGGCGTGAGCGCCTCAATGGCTGGGCAGGTGGCGTGGACATCTACAAGGAAATTCACGGTATCGCCCGCGAGATACCGCGCGACATCGCCGCGGTCAATGTGAAGCCTCAGCGCTGGTGGAAAGGCTGAACCGGAGGCTCATGATGACAAACTACAACGACAAAGACGCACAACCAGCCACGAAGTGGCTGGTTCCTTTTCGCTGGCTGGATGAAAACCTCGAGAAGTGCATCATCCTTCTGGCATATAGCGGGATGTCCGGCATCATCTTCGTGGAGGTCATTCGCCGCTTCTTCTTCAACCTTCAGGCCCCCTGGAGTACCAGCATCCCCGTGCTGCTGTTTCTCTGGCTGACCTGGTTCGGCGCCTCGCTCAATGTGAAGAAGCGTACGCATCTTTCGCTCAACGAGATCCGCATGCGCCTCCCCTACACCGGACAGTTCCTGTGCCTCGTTCTCGATGCCGTGTTGTGGATTGGCTTCGGGGTCATGGTGATCTATTTCACCATCGATCAGGTACAGCTCGCCTATAACAACTTCGCGATCGTGCCGGGTACGGACAACGTCATGCAATGGTGGTTCTACCTGGCCACGCCGATCGCCTGGGTACTGATCATCTATCGCGTGCTGCAGAACCTCTTCGCTGACTGGCAACGCTTCCGCCTGCGTGAGCCTTTCAACCTCCAACCCTCGATAATGGATTAGGAGGACGAATCATGACAGACGGTCTTCTTATTGGCCTGATCACTACAGGCGTAACGCTCTTCTTCCTGCTCGGCGTCCCGATCTTCCTGGTCATCGGGTTATGGGTGGTCGGGACAAGCCTGGTCATCGACTTCACGCTGGCCAATATCGGCGTGACGCTCTTCCAGGGCCTGAGTTTCTTCGGCCTGTTGGCCCTGCCCCTGTTCATCCTGACGGGTGACCTGATCAACGCGGCGGGTATCGCCAAGCGGCTATCCGACTTTGCCTACTCGGTGCTCGGCTGGCTGCGAGGCGGCATGGGCATGTCGACGCTGGGTGCCTGCGGCCTCTTCGCGGCGATCTCGGGCTCCAACGCCGGCACCACGGCGACCATCGGCTCCATCATGCACCCTGAGATGAAGAAGAATGGCTACGATGAACGATTCTCGGCGGCCACTGCGGCATGCGGGGGCACCGTCGGTATCATCATTCCGCCCAGCATCATCTTCATCGTCTACGGCTTCATGATGAACCTGTCGATCAGCGACCTGTTCATTGCCGGCATGATTCCCGGTGCCATGATGGTGCTGGGCATGATGGTGGCCTGCCACCTGGTGGCACGGCGTCACGGCTGGGGCACCCTGATTCCCTTCAAGGTCAAGGAAAGTGCCGTCTTCGCGCGCAAGGCCTATCTGGGCTTCGCCACCATCGCCGTGGTGCTCTACGGCATCTATTCCGGCAAGTTCTCGCCGACCGAGGCCGCCGCCATCACTGTCGGTTTCACGCTGATCGCGGGGCTCCTGATCACCAGGGAAATCAGCATCTTCAAGCTACCTGCCATCATGCTCCGCTCGGGACAGATCGCCGGCATGCTGGCGCCACTGATCGCCATCTCGGTGGTCATGCAGCAGCTGCTGTCCGTGCTCGGTGCCGGCCAGATCCTGGAAGGGCTCTTGAATAACCTTGGCAACTACTACGCCATCCTGGGCGCCTGCATGGTGATGATCCTGCTGGCCGGCATGATCCTGGAGAGCCTGCCGGTGACCATCATCCTGGCACCGATCCTGGCGCCGATCGCCCAGAGTGCTGGCGTGGATCCCATCCACTTCTCGGTGATCTTCCTGGTGGGGGCCGCCATCGGCTTCGTCACGCCGCCGTTCGGCCTCAACCTGTACGTGGCCAGCAGCATCACCGGCATTCCCTATCTCCGGCTGGTACGCTACGTGATCCCGTACTTCATTGCGCTCATCGTCGCCTGGCTCGCGATCGCCCTGATCCCCCCCCTGTCCATGTTCCTGGTCAATCTGTGACCCAACCGATGCGCAGCAGGTCCTCGCGGACCTGCTGCGTTATCATCGGGGCGGCTACCGCCAGAATGCTCGCCGCAAGGAATGTCCATGTCCAAAGACCCCTCCACCAACACCACCCTCCTTCGTGCGATCAGCCTGCTCGAGGAGATCGCCACCGCGGAGCATGGCATCAGTGCCGCGGATCTCGACAGGCGACTCGACATCCCCAAGCCGACGATCCATCGCCTCCTGAAACAGCTCGAGGAGCAGCAGCTGGTCACACGGGAGCTCGACGGCCGCCACCTGTTGCCCGGACCGCGCCTGCATCGCATGGCCATGGGCACCTTGGCCAATGAGAGCCTGAAGGCGCCGCGCCGTCAGCTGCTGGAACGCCTGGCCGGGGAGGTCGGCGAAACCTGCAACCTGTCGCTGCTCGATGGGCATCAACTGCTCTACTACGACCGGGTGGAAACCAACTGGCCGGTGCGCATCCAGCTGACGCCGGGATCGCGCCTGCCCCTGCACTGCACGGCCAGTGGCAAGCTGTTTCTTGCCCTGATGCCGCCCCACCGCCGCCGCGCCCTGCTCTCGACCCTGACGCTGGATGCCCACACGCCCTATACCATCACGTCGCTCTCGACCCTGGAGGAGCACCTCGTCCAGATCGCCCGGGATAACCTGAGCACCGATAACGAGGAGTTCATCCAGGGCATGGTCGCGATAGCGGTCCCGATCTTCGATCAGGTGGGTCACATGCAGGCCACGCTCGCCGTCCATGCGCCGCGGCTTCGCCACTCCATCGCGTCGCTGCTGGAATGGGCTCCCCTGATGCGCCAGATCGCCTCGGAGCTGGAAGAGACCCTTTAGAGGAATATGGCACCAGGTTGCTCGCGCCCTCGCTTGCCCCTTGATTCCACAGGTCTTTCTCTCTCACTCGACCGTACACCCCGGCACGGCGCTCAATCGAGACAAAGCCTGTAAAACCAACTGGTTGTGCGATCATCACGTCACCTGGTGCAGTATCGGAGCTGCCGCCTCGGTACCCACAGCAGCGGTGGGTACGCTTGCTGCCTTACCCCTCGCCGACGGCCAGGATCAAGCGGTCGAGCTGGTGCTTGGGCATGCCATGGATATGGAAGCGGCGGGCGGCATAGAGCACGACACCCAGGCATCCCCAGCCGATCAGGGCGATCCAGGAAGGCAGGCCAAGCGCACCCGGTGAGCCGGGAATCAGCAGCAGGGCCAGGAAGAACAGGCTGCTCATCACCCCCAGCAGCGACAGCACCTTCTTGAAGGGCGAGACACAGCCCTCGTAATGCTCGCCCGCACCAGCCGGCGACCACTTGAAGCACTTGTAGGCCACGGCACAGCAATAGAAGTAGGCGATTGCCACGCCGGTAGCGGCCATGTCGACGATCCACAGCAGCACCTCACGACCGAACCAGGGCGCCAGCAAGCAGACGCCACAGGTGAACAGGATGCCCACGGACGGCGTGCCGTGGACGGGATGCAGGCGGGCGAACACCTCGGGCAGGAAGGTCGCGCGTCCCTGGGCGAACAGCAGCCGGCTGGTGGAGATGTAGAAGCCGTTGAGACCGGTCGCGATTCCCATCAGCAACGCCACCGCCAGTAACGCCAGCCCGAGGTTACCGAGCACCCCCTGGACCACCTCACCGGTGCCCCACACCGGCGAGCCGGCCACGAGTTCGGTCCAGGGCATGGCAATCGAGGTGGCGACGATCAGGACCGAGTAGTGCACGGCCGCCATGACCAGTGCCAGGACGATTAACGTGAAGGCCTTGGCCGGTGAAAAGTCGAACTCCTCCGCCGCCTGGGGCACGCTATCGAAGCCCACATAGGCCCAGGGGGCGATGGCCACGATGGCGAAGACCGCCGACCAGGTCGCCTTATCTGGCTGGAACATCGGCACCATATTGTCGAAGGAAGTGGACGGCGACACCAGCATCCCGGTTACCACCAGCAGTGCGCCGGCGACCAGCAGCATGCAGAAGACGAACTGGCTCTTGCCGGAGAAGCTGCCGCCGCGGATATTGATCCAGGCGAAGAGCATCAGCGCCAGGCTGGCGATGGCCACCTCGCCGAAGTACACCTCCCAACCGGCGATGGTGTACATCTCACCGAAGGTCGCGATCTCCGGCACCAGGAACTTCGCCAATAGCGCCAGCGCCGAAGCGTTCAATGCCACGATGGAGATGTATCCCAGGGTCAAAAACCAGCCGCAGAAGAAGGCATGTCGGCGCCCGAAACCCAGGTAGGCATAGGAGAAGCCTCCCCCCGTCACCGGAAATATCTTGATCAGAAATCCGTAGCTGACGCCGATCACGATCATCAGCAGCGCACCGATGGCCAGACCAATAATGGCGCCCATCGGTCCCGCCGTGGCGATCCAGTCCGCCGGCAAGACGAAGCTACCCCAGCCGATAGCGGAGCCGAAGGCGATTGCCCATACCCAGTGTGGCTTGAGGCATTTTTTGAGCTGATTAGATTGTTCCATTCCGTTTCTCCGTCGTCCCAGGGATGCGATGCTGTCAGCAGTAATCTGCTTTCTTGTCCGGCATCTCGTGGAAATCTCTCCATTACGTTTATTCTTGTCTTTCCCGATCACCATGCGCAAATCGCACAGCGAGTCGGCGGAATATACCTACCTCAAGGTACGCCTCTCTTGGCGTCCACCCTTCCATAACGAATTCCAACACGCGACATTAGAGCGCCGACTGAGGCCTGAATAGGACCAGTTTCCTCTTTCAGCTTGGGCCATGAGACCATAGGATAATTGATTAATGGAAAATTTTTCCAGCAATAATCAAAATGCCGTCACCAGGAAATTCCAATGAAAAGAAAGGCGCCGCTCCCGTTCAGGAGCGGCGCCGTTCCTCATGCCAGCGTTTACCGTGGCAGACGAGCAACAGCGATAATCTTACGGCTTGACGTCAGAAGCAGACCCGCTTCAGCTACCCGGTGGCACGACAACGACCGGCACCTTGGCCCGCTTGATCACGCCCTTGGTGACCTTGCCGGCATAGGTGGCCGTGAAACTGCGCTTGTTGGCCGCCATGACGATCATGTCGCTGCCGGTTCGCGTGGCGTAGTGGGTGATCACCGAGGAGGGATAGCCCTCGAGCACGCTGCGCGTCACCTCGCGCTCGCCGAAGGCCGCGCGCCGTTCGGGATGGCGGGCCCAGAAGGCCGCGAGGCGCTCATCGAGCTCCTGGCGTGCCTGGTCGAGGCGCTGCGCCATCAGGGTCTCGAGCGTCTGGCGATCCTGGATGTTGATCTTGAGGGTGTTGAGCACGTCATCGGACAGCGACTTGACCGCGTGCAGCACGTGCAGCTCGGCGCCGGTGGCCTGGGCGAGGCTCACCGCCTGGGCCAGCACCGGGTCGCAGTCGCCCCTGAGGCCCACGCAGCAGAGGATGCGGCGAATGCCATGCGTCATGATGATTCCTCCTGCGGCGCGGCCCCCGAAGTGACCGCGCCGGTATCAGCGGCTAATAGTGGCTAGTAGCCCAACAAGCTGGGCAGCCAGAGCGATATCTGCGGAAAGTAGGCGATGATGAACAGTGCCACGATGGAGCCCGCGGCGAAGGGCAGCGCCTTCAGCGAGATCTCCTCGATCGAGGCGCCGCCTATCCCCGAGGCCACGAAGAGGTTCTCCCCGAGCGGTGGCGTCTGGAAGCCGATGGCCAGGGCGCAGACCACCACGATGCCCACGTGCACCGGGTCCATGCCCAGCATGTACATGATCGGCAGCAGCACCGGGGTGAGGATCATGATCGCCGCCAGGGTCTCCATGAACATCCCTACGAACAGCAGGAAGAAGATGATCATCGCCCAGATGAGGTAGGTGTTGTCGGTGAACCCCAGCATCGCCTCGGCAATGATGCCGGGGACCCGTTGCTCGACGAGCAGGCGACCGAACACCGTGGCGGTGAACAGGATCAGCAGCACCCGCCCGGTGATCCAGGTGGTGGTCTGCAGCGTGCGCAGGGCCGGCTTCCAGGCCAGTTCCCGATGCAGGAAGACCCCCACGATCAGCGTGTAGAAGATCGCCACGATGGCCGACTCGGTGGGGGTGAACAGCCCGCTGTAGATGCCGCCGAGGATGATGATCGGTGCCAGCATCGACCAGATCCCCTTGCGCAGGGTGCCGCGAATCTGCGGCCAGGACCAATGATCGGTCAGGCCACGATAGCCGCGCTTCTTCGAGATGAAGTAGTTGATGGTCAGCAGGCAGCCGGCGATGACCACCCCCGGCATGATGCCGGCGATGAACAGCTTGGGAATCGACAGCGTCTGGAAGGCGCCGTGCTCGGCGATGGCCTCGGGCGGCGGCTGCAGGCCCATGCCGGAGATGCCGAAGATGACCATCGGGATCGAGGGCGGAATCACCACCCCGAGCCCGCCCGAGGAGGCGGTGATGGCCGAGCCGTAGCCGCGGTCGTAGCCGCGGTTGGCCATGGCCGGGATCATCAGCATGCCCACCGCCGCCGTCGTCGCCGGCCCGGAGCCGGAGATCGCGCCGAAGAACATGCAGGCGAACACCGTCGCCGCGGCGAGGCCGCCGGTCACGGGCCCGGCGAAGGCCTCGGCGATATCGACCAGGCGCTTGGAGATACCGGCGGCCTCCATCAACGCCCCGGCCAGGATGAATGCCGGCAGCGCCATCAACGGGAAGGAGCCCACCGAGGTAAAGGCGATCTGCACGAACGCCATGGGGTTCTCGCCCAGGCTGATGAAGGTCGTCAGTGCCGCCACGCCCAGCGACACCGTGATGGGTGCCCCGAGGATCAGCAGCAGGAAGAAGGCACCGAACAATACGTAAATAATCGTGGTATCCATACTCAGTGCTCCCGCGGCGCCGGGCCGTCACCCGCCGCGTCATCGTTATGCTTGAGTTTCTCGACCTCCTGGGACTCGGGGTCCACGAGGTCCACCTTCTTGACGAACTTCAGGTAGTTGTTCTGAAGGATTCGCAGCGTCATGGCGACGAAGGCGATAGGCAGGATCAGATAGAAATACTTCATCGGAATGCCCAGGGTCTGGGACTTCCAGAAGAGGTTCATCTTGTTGAAGACGAAGTCGTAGCTCAGGTAGATGAAGACGGCGTTGAAGCCGATCCAGATCAGATCGGTGAGCAGGGTGCAGAACGTCTCGACCCAGCGCGGGAAGAACTTGAACTGGAAGGTGACGCGGTTGTGTGCCGACATCTTGGTGGCATAGACCGCCCCCAGATAGGCGAACCACACGAAGGCGTAGGTCGCCAGTTCATCGCCCCAGGGCAGCGAATAGCTGAAGAGATTCCTGAGCACGATCTGGGCGAACAACAGTAAGACGAAGGACACCAGGAGGAGCTGACAGAGGACGCTCTCCAGGTTGTCGATGATCTTGAAGAGAAGCGATTTCATGAGACTGGCCCCTTGCGATCAGACTCCCGATGGGCAGTTCCCCGCACCGGCCGGGAGCCGGTGCGGGGGGGACACTGCATGCCGCGATGGTGAAGATTACGGCTGCGGTGCGGGATCGCGACCCAGGGCGGAGAGCACCTCGTCGAGCTTCTCCTTGCCGCCGATGCTGTCGTAGAAATCGGGCCAGATGCCGGTCGCCTGCTCGATCCACTGCTGCTCGTCGTTGGCGGGCTGAGTGATCTGCATGCCGTGCTCTTCCACCAGACGCTTCTTGATGGAGGCTTCGGTATTGATCAGGTATTCGTAGCTATGATCGGTGGCTTCTTCGCCGGCTTGAAGCACAAGCTCCTGCATCTCGGGGCTGAGGCTCTGGAACTTGCCCTCGCTGATGATCAGCGGCTCCATCGAGAACACGTAGCAGCTCTCGGTGACGTGATCCTGCACCTCGTAGAACTTCATCGCGTCGATGGTGATGTAGGGGTTGTCCTGACCGTCGACCACGCCCTGCTGCAGCGCGGTGAAGGTCTCGGACCAGGCCAGCGGGTTGGGGTTGATGCCCCAGGACTGGTAGGCGGAGATCATGATCTCGTTCTTGGGCACCCGAATCACCAGGCCGTCGAGATCCTCGGGCGAGGCCACGGGACGCACGGAGTTGGTCAGGCGACGGCAGCCGGAATAGGCCCAGCCCAGGATGCGCACGCCGGCATCGCGGATGGTGTTCTGGGTGAGTTCCTCGCCGACCTCTCCCTGGGTCAGCGTCTTGGCGTCCTCGGGGCTCTGGATCACGTAGGGCAGAGTCATCACGCCCACGGTGGGCGAGAACGGCGTGATGTTGTTGATGGCCAGCACCGAGAGGTCGAGAATCCCCATGCTGGCATTGTTGACGGTGTCCTGCTCACTGCCGAGCTGGCCGTTGGGGAACAGGTCAATGGTGACCTCACCCTCGGTCTTTTCCTCGACGAGATCGGCAAAGGTCGTGCCCAGTTCGTACTGGGTGCCACCGGCGGCGTCGCCCAGGGCCATCTTCCAGGTCTCGGCCATGGCCTGGCCGCTCACGGCCAGGGTCGCGGCGGATACTGCCATGGGGAGGAGTAGTTTCTGGATACGCATTGTGATCTCCACAGCTTGTTATTGTCGGAAGGACAGGAGGCCAGCGTGAGGCGGGACGCTCCTGGATGACGGCGAGCCAGGGTGTCCATCGAGGGCGGCCCAAGGCGGCGATTCGAGGTGATTTATTGTGATTCTCACCGCGCCTGCCTCGACTCCGCGATCTCGCCCATCGCCGATCATCGGGATACATGCTGTACGCCATATCCTGACTACCACGTTCTACGCACTCCCCCCGGAGGCCACTAGAACCAGTCTCTCGACATCGATTGGTCCAGCCCACCGAATCGTACAAAGATTGATCTTGCCTCAAAGTAGAAGACACCTCATCAGAAAGCGCTCTGAGACTAGATTAATGGTGGCAAGACAAGCCAGGGCCCGGCAGCCTCATAGCACGAACAAACCGTGCCCCTTGGGGCATCAGGTTAAGGTGCCAACTGGCCAAGAAATCGGAATGACGTGGACTCGCCAAAAAACCGCGATGCTCTTGGATGGAAGCCAGACGTGAAGTGCAGCGTCATCCATCGACACCATCAGGCATTCGCCATCCTGTGTAGAGGCTCGATCGGCCAATCGGCTCGGTGGCCACCACGGCTGAGCAAGATCAGATTGTCCTCGTCGGCCCGCCGATGACGCTCACATCGCCATCGAGGCGCTCTCCAAGGGCCTCGTGCCGTGGTCGGCACCAGGCCCCTGGCGTCGCACCGTCGACGGCTGGACCTGTCCGTGGCCGACGAGCGACGTTCTGACATGTCAATTTCAGGCCCGTCGGTCATCACCCTTTCCAGTTGGCAATCCCGAGGGCTGGACCCATTGCCCACCCTCAACTGGCACTATTCCTGTCAAAAATGTAACCTCTAGGCTAAGGTTATGCCTTATAGCGAAGTGAGCCATGATTATCAATAAGCTAGAAGCTATAACGAACTGATCTACAGCAAACCTTAGAAAAGCAATAAGACCGGACAACGGCTCAACCAAGTATAATAACTAAGGGGCTAACGAAGTGATAAGCAAAGCATTCGACAAGATCATCAATGTCATCGCCGAAACCATGGGACTGATTGGCTCCCTCTTAATCCTATACTGCATGATTTTCGGCGTCACCGATGTCTTCCTTAGATATGTCCTCAACTCTGCATCCCAATGGATCGGCGCCACCATACAGGCCGCCATGGTGCTTATTGCCTGCATGGGGGGAGCCTATGCACTGAAACACGGCTCCTTTATAAAGCTCGACCTATTCTATGAGAAGTTTTCCGCTAGAAAAAAGGCGATTTGCGACATCATCACCTCCTCACTAACATTCGCTTTTCTTGGTGTGCTGATCTGGAAGGGAACCGATGCCGCACTGATGTCAATCAAGTTCAACCAGACAACCCCCACGGCCATTCCCATCCCGATATATCCTGTAAAAACAGTCATACCACTTGCCGCATGTGTCGTACTGCTGATAGTGATCCAGCAATTCGTGCAGGATGTTAAAACCGTAATCAAAGGTTCGAAAGAATAAATAACAAAAAATTCGACGGCGACAATAGCCGCGATACCCGCAGAAAGGTAGAAAAAGGAGAAAACATATGACAACTATAAAACATACCATTTTCGCCAAAACCATGATCTGTGCAGGGGTAATGGCCTTTACGCATTCTGTTGCTCAGGCGCAAGAGAATGGTCCGCCGGACGAAGTAACCACGTGGACCTTCCAGCCCGCCTTCGACTCGTCGGACGCCGGATGGGATAACGGCCTGATTCCGTGGATCGAGGCAGTGGAGGAGGCTACTGAGGGTACGGTGCAAATCAAGCTGATGCCGGCAGGCTCACTGACCAGCGGCTCCGAAGCCTTCATGGCAGCCGCTGCCGGCATGACCGACGGTTACGCCGGTTGGGCGTCGGTCTATGGTGGCGACCTGCCAGAAGGCATGCTGGCGTTCGGTTTGGCGATGGGTGCCAACAGCCCTGAAGAAGCCTGGGAGGTCATGTGGGGAGAGGATTACCGAGTCGGTGATCTCGTGCAGGAGGCTGCCCATGAGCGGAATCTTCACTGGATTGGCTGGACCGACCAGGGAACGAACGCCATGTTCACCAAATTTCCCGTAGAGAAGTTCGAGGACCTGGCGGGCAAGAAAATGCGTGCCGGTGGCCCTCAGGCGCTGTTCCATGAAGCACTTGGCGGAACAGCGGTCTCCATGGGGGCCGGCGACATCTATACGGCCATTCGCCTCGGAACGATTGAGGGCACCTATTGGGACACCGGTGGTATCGACGACATGTCGTTCGATGAAGTCGTTGACTATGCAATCCAACCGGGCTGGAACCCTGCCCAGCATCAGGAAACCTTTGTCAACCTCGACGCCTGGAATGCTTTGACCGACTGGCAGCGTGAACAGATCGAAGGCGTTTTCAAGGACACCTACTTCGAGACGAGCCAACTGCATGCCGATCAGGTCGATATCGCGCTTCAGTCCCTGAAGGACGAAGGCGGCGAAGTCATTACCTTCTCGGAGGAAGAGGTGGAGAGAATGCGTGAGTTCTCCATCAACGAAGTCTGGCCCAAGGTAGCAGAAACTTCTGAACGCAATGCCAAAGGCGTGGAGATCTTCAAGCAATTCATGAAGGACAAGGGATACTACTGAGCCATTAAAAGACTCAGCCGACCTTCCACAGGGCTAATTAAACTCCCGATCTTTTTGCTGTTTCTTAAAGATCGGGAGTTTACTGACAGCGTCTCGCGGCGAGCCCAAGACATTGAAATCTTGCAATGAGGACACCGTCCACCCCTCTCGGCCACCTCAAGGAAACCAGTGGCTTGACGTCTAAACAATCCACATCGAAGGCCTACTCGCGGGACATTTTTTTGACAAGGCAGCCCGACAATCTCCAAGAATAAGGTTACCTCATGAGCCTTGAACTCATAACGCTTCTATACTTCGTGTGCCTCTTTGGAGCTTTGTTCCTGGGGTTACCCGTTGCTTTTGCACTAGGCGGCACTGCTGTTGTGTTCGCTGCCATGATCGAACCCAGCGCCTTACTGGCAATTCCTAGTGCCTTCTACTCCACCCCCTGGAACTCAGTATTGGTAACGGTGCCTCTCTTTCTGTTCATGGGGAGCCTGATACGCTATTCGGGAATTGCGGACGCTGCCTATGAAGCCGTCTATAAACTGATCGGCCATATCCCTGGCGGCCTCGCCATTGGCACTGTACAGGTCAGCACAATCTTTGCCGCGGTCACCGGCATCACCCCACCAGCGACTATCACCATGGGGCAGATCGCCTATCCATCGATGATGAAGTACGGATACAATCGCAGAATCGCGATTGGCGCCATTGGTGCAGGCGGCGCACTGGGAGCTCTCATTCCGCCCAGCGTTCCCTTCATCTTCTATGGCCTGCTGGCAAATGCTTCCATCGGGGACCTGTTCCTGGCCGGCCTCCTTCCGGGACTGATGCTGGCCCTCTTCTATACCATCTACATCTGGCTACGCTGCAAATATCAACCGTCAATGGGGCCGGCACTGCCTGCAGATCAGAAGTTTTCCCGCCGTGAAAAAATGCGATCCCTGGTGGGTATCTGGCCCTTCATCCTGCTGATATTTATAGTTCTGGGTACCATCTGGGGGGGGATCGCCACGCCGTCGGAAGCCGCGGCCTTTGGTGCCACCAGCGCTTTGTTGATCAACATGGCTAACGGTCGCCTGACCATAAAAGTGTTCAAGGACTCGTTGAGCACCACGGTCAAACTGACAGGCATGGGGCTCTGGATTCTGATCGGCGCCAGCATCTTCCTGAATGTCTTCAACACATTAGGAAGCCAGAACTTGATCACGGACATGGTGCTCGCCATGCCTGGGGGCACCACTGGCATCCTATTGTTGATGATGCTGATTATCCTCATGCTCGGGATGGTCATGGATGACTGGGCCATAATCATGCTTTGCACCCCCCTTTTCCTGCCGATAATCGAAGCCTTGGACGTCGATAAAATCTGGTTTGGGGTCCTCTTCATTGTAAACATTCAGATTGCCTACCTGACGCCACCTTTCGGCTTCGTGCTGTTCTGGATCAAGAGCATATTGCCTAAAGATGTAGGCTGGAGTGATGTCTACGGCTCCGTTGGCCCCTTCGTGATGCTACAGTTGCTCGGCCTTAGCCTCGTCTTCCTGTTCCCCGAGATTGCTACCTGGTTACCGGAACTCTTCGACTAACACCGTCTCAGAATGGTGCCATCGGCCTAGGGCTCAACGAGCAATGAACGCATTGCCGAGCCCTATGGCCGACACGGTCGCCCCCCGGCCCTCCTCCCCCTGACATCACGTCAGAAACGCCGAGATAAGCTTCAAGACCATGTCCTTACCCATACAACGCGAAAGACGGCTTGCCACGCCGCCCAGGATCGGACATCAGCGACTACTCCACGGACTCGTCGGCATCAGTATCGTCCTTGTCCTCACACTAATCCTGCAATTTTCCGGGGCCCTGGGAGGTCGACCCGGCACGCCCTGGCTTCAACTGTCGGCCGTGGCCGGTGGGCTGCTGCTCATGACGCCCCTGCTCTTCAGCCTTGCCAAACGCAGCCCGTTGTCGGTCAGCCCTCCCCGCTGGTTTGCCGCTCACGTCCTGGCCAGCATGGCCGGCTTCGTCTTAATCAGCCTGCATGTCGCCGCAGGTGGTATTTTCAGCACGCCTGGCATCCTCTATCTGCTCCTGGTGTTTCTGATCGTTCAGGGCATCGTGGCTCGGGTCTTCCTGTCCCGGCAGTTTTCCCGGCAGTTCGGCTCGAGGGAATCCAGCTTCACCGTCACGGATGCGGCGCGACGTGAACTCGCCGAGGTGATCGCGGCCAAGGCCCGTCTATTGGCGCGTCTCGACCCCCAGGCCAGCGAGGCCTTGTTCTCTCCCAACCTGCGACATGCCGTGAGCCATCCACTGCTGACGCTTCGCTATGCGCGCCTGGTGGCTCAGGAGTCTCGCCTGGTAGGGGCGCGTCGTCGCGCCGGTCGTACCCTGTCGATGTGGCGCCGCCTGCATATCCTCGCTGCCTTTCTGTTCCTGTCCGGCATTGTCATTCACGTGGTGACCGTGACCTTCTTCGCCGGCTACGTGGCCGGCGACGACTCTATCTACTGGTGGCACCTGGCCACATGGGGAAAAGAGACATGAGCCAGATATGCCTGAGCATCGACCTGGAACGCTGTACCGGCTGCAAGAGCTGCGAGGCAGCCTGCAAGCAGGTCAACGGCCTCGGTCCCGATGAGTATCGCAACAAGGTGATGTGGCTGGGCGATCCGTCACTGCCCGAGCTGGACTTCCTGACCGTGACCTGCCAGCAGTGTGAACGCCCGGCCTGCCTGAGAGCCTGTCCGGTGGTTCCCAAGGCCCTGCGCAAGGATCCGAACACCGGAGTGGTGAGTGTCGACGAGTCGCTGTGCACCGGCTGCGGTGAATGCGTGCTGGCCTGCCCCTACGGCGCCATGGGCTATGACCCGGTGGACAATCACGCGGTAAAATGCGACCTCTGCGCGCCGCGGCGTGCCCGTGGCGAGATGCCGGCCTGTGCCAGTGTCTGCCCGACCCGCGCCATCACCTTCGGCAAGCGCGAGGACCTGCTGAACCTGGCCCATGAGGCCGACAAGCCCGTTCGCGACCATGACCACTTTCTGCAGGGCCCGGCCACTCTCTATCTGGATCGCTCCCTGGATGCTGGACGCACGACACCCAGGGACCCCCTGGCCGACAAGCACCCACCGGCCGTGCAGGGGGCGCCTCTCTCTGGGACGGCGCCCACCTCGAAGTGGGTGCAGATTCCGTATCGCAAGGTCGACGACCTGCAGCCCGACGAGGTCAAGCCGGGGGGCTGCAATATCTGCTTCAACGGCTGCACCCTGAAATTCGGCATGAAAGATGGCGAGGTGGTACAAATCCTCGGCAACGACGAGGACCCCGTTTTCCAGGGTCGCATCTGCGCGAAGTCGCAGATGACGCTGCAACTCTACCGAAATCCGAGCCGCCTGACCCACCCCCTCAAACGCCGCGGCCCCCCCGGCAGCGAGACGTTCGAACGTGTCAGCTGGGATGAGGCCCTGGATGACATCGCCGACCGGCTCAAGGCCATCCGCGAACGCGACGGCAGCGAGGCCCTGGCTATCCACATGGGCACACGGACCGGGGTGCTCAATATCATGGGCTTCGTTCCCATGTTCACCCAGATGTGGGGGACCCCGAACTTCCTGACCACCGAGCCGTTCTGCGATGCGAGCAAGGTCGTCGCCCTGGAGCTGACCCTGGGCTCCACCTGCCAGCCCAATATCTACACGCCAGAGGATATCGGCAGCGCCGAGCTGCATGTGTATTTCGGCGACAACCAGGCCGAGACCCGACCGGTCAACTTTGGCATGGTCAATGACTGGCGCTTACGCCGCGGCGCCGGGATGGTGGTCATCGACCCTCGACTGACCGCCACCGCCAGCAAGGCCGATCGCTGGCTGGCCATCCGTCCCGGCACCGACATGGCCCTGGCGCTGGGGCTGATTCATGAGATCTTTTGCCAAGGCTGGCATGATCTCTCGTTCTGCGAGCAATGGGTACAGGGCTGGGAAGTCTGGCGAGATTTCATTCAGGAGCAGGGCTACACCATCGACTGGGCCAGTGATCTCACCGGTCTCGACGCCGCGCTCATTCGCCAGCTTGCACGGGACATCGCCCTTGCCGATGGCTGCATGATCTTTGCCAGCCGCGGCATCAACCAGCACAGCAACGGGACGCAGGCCAACCGGACGCTGATGTTCCTGGCGGCCATCACCGGCAACTGGGGACGCCGTGGGGGCGGCTACTTCAACGTGGCCTCCGAACCCGATTGGGGACGCGTCCAGATCCCGGAGGAGCACCGGTCCCCGGTCGATCGCCCGGCGCTGGGCAATAGCCCACGCCAATGGATGCAAGGCATGCTGGAGGGGGCCCCCTATGCCGTTCGTGGCCTGATCACCGGCAATAACCCGGCCGCACACTGGCCGGACCGACAGCGAGTCCAGGAGGCCTTCCGCTCCCTGGACCTGCTGGTGCACATGGATCTCTTCTTCAACGAGACTTCGGCACTGGCGGATTATGTCCTGCCCGCCGCTACCGGTATCGAGAAAGGTGGCATCAGCCGTCTGGCGGAAGACCGGCGTATCGTCTGGAACGACCGTCTCATGGACCCGCCCGGGGAGGCCCACTCGGACCACTGGTTCTGGATCGAGCTGGGCAAGCGCCTGGGCTACCAGTCAGTGCTACAGGACCGCTACAAGGACCCAGCGGTGTTCTGGGACGAGGTGATGCGTCAGGCCACGCCTTCGCTGAAGGGCGTGACCATGAAGCGCCTGACCTCGACACCCTATCGCTGGGTGCGCATCCCCGTTGCCGACGAGGCTGCCCCAGAGCCGGATACGCTCTATATGGAAGGCACCACTGCCTTCGGCTGCGAGTCTGGAAAGCGTTTCCCCACTCCCAGCGGACGGCTGGAATTCTGGACCCCCACCATCGAGGCCAAGTTTCGTTCGCTGGGCCTGTCTTCGCTGCCGCATTTCTACACGGAGGCGGAAGCAAATTCAGGGCATCCCCGGGTCGTTCCCGATGATCGCCCGGCCGAGGTCTCGCCGTTCTTTCATTCCCCCACCCTCGCCGACACTGTCTCGCTGCAAGCCTCAACCGGGGATGATGGGACGGAGTGGGATACTCAGCTGGTGACCGGTCGCCCCACCGCATCGCACTTCCACTCCTGGACGCACTACTTCTGGCAAGCCCAGGAAATGTGGCCGGATCTCTATTGCCAGATCCACCCGGACAAGGCAGGTCCTCGGGGCATCCGAGACGGTGAGCCGCTGGTCGTCGAGTCGCCCCGTGGGCGCCTCGAGGCCAGGGCCTGGGTGACCTCGGGCATCCACCCGGACGTCATCTTCATTCCTATCGGCTGGGACACGCTTCAGCCCTTCCAGCCCTGGGGATCGGTCAATGAACTCACCGACGGGACTCTGGATCCGGTGTCCCACCAGACCAATCTGAAGCTGCATCGCTGCCGAGTCATGGCTGCCAGAAATTCGTGAACTCCGCCCTCGGCCACGCGCCCGAGGGCGGGATAATCCACTGGTAATCGCGGCACGTCCTTGGCATGATCATCCGGCTATTACATTCCATTCCCGCGGCGCTTGATGGCGACCAGCGGCGTATCGGCCTGAGCCCTAGATGATCGAGCTACTCTTCCACCTAGACCCGGACCTTCCGGAAAGTCTGCAGAAACAGCTCCGCGAACAGATCGCCCGCGCGATCCTAGACGGCCACCTGCCCCTGAACGAGCCGCTGCCCTCGAGTCGCAAGCTGGCCAAGGAGCTGCATGTCGCCCGCAACACGGTGATGCTGGCCTACGAGCATCTGCTCGATGACGGCTACCTGATCGCCAGGAAGCGCAGCGGCTACTTCGTCAATCCCGAGATCCTCGAGGGCCGAGCCGAGAAACCGGTGCGCCTGAACGATATCGATGCCGAGCGCCTGCCTTGGGAAGAGCTGCTGACCATGCACCCCTCCCGGCAGCAGACCATCAACAAGCCCAGCGACTGGCACCGCTACGACTACCCCTTCCTGTATGGCCAGATCGATCCCGAGCTCTTTCCGACCCAGCACTGGCGTGAGTGCAGCCGCGATTCCATGAGCGTGCCGGCGATCCGCAGCTGGTCGGTGGACCACCTGAACGACGACGATCCACTGCTGATCGAGCAGATCCACAAGCGGATGCTGCCGCGCCGCGGCGTCTGGGCCAAGCCCGAGGAGATCCTGGTCACGGTCGGCGCCCAGCAGGCGCTGTGGATCACCTGCATGCTGCTGCTCAAGGCCGGCCGTCGTTTCGGAATGGAGAATCCCGGCTACGTGGACGTGTACAACATCGCCCGCACCTTTACCGACGATATCCAGCTGCTGCCGGTCGACGAACAGGGCATGCGCCTCGACCCGACGATTGCCGATTGCCAGCTGCTCTACGTGACGCCGAGCCACCAGGCGCCGACCACGGTCACCATGCCGCTGGAGCGACGCCGCGAGCTGCTCGACATGGCGGAGATCGACAACTTCCTGATCATCGAGGACGACTACGAGAGCGAGACCAACTACCTGGACAATCCCACGCCGGCGCTGAAGAGCCTGGATCGCCACAATCGGGTGATCTACGTGGGCAGCCTCTCCAAGACCCTGGCGCCGGGCCTGCGCCTGGGCTACATGGTCGGCCCGCCGGCGCTGATCCGCGAGGCCCGGGCGCTGCGCCGCCTGATGCTGCGCCACCCGCCGACCAACAACCAGCGCGCCGTGGCGCTGTTCCTGGATCGCGGCTATCACGATGCCCTGCTGCGCCAGATCCACCAGACGTACCATCACCGCTGGCAGCGCATGAACGAGGCGCTGGCCCGGCACATGCCCCATGCCTTCGTTCCCTCGACCTACGGAGGCTCGTGCTTCTGGGTCAAGGGCCCCGAGGGGCTCGACTGCCATGAGCTGCGCCGCCTCGCGGCCGAGCAGAGCATCCTGATCGAGTGCGGCGACATCCACTTCTTCGACGGCCCCCACCTCGAGTACTTCCGGCTAGGCTTCTCGGCCATTCCCGAGGCACGCATCGAGGCCGGCATCGAGCGCCTGGCGGCGCTGATTCCTCAGGCGATCTCACGGTGACGGCCGCCAAGCCTGCCGCTTCTCATCCGTCATGGCGGCCGCCCGACTAAGCGACACCGGCCGCCTCCGCCTGCCCCAGCCGCGAAAGGGTCGCGATCAGTTCCTCGAAGCGTCCCCCTGCCCGGCCGATGCAGACCAGCTGGCACCGCCCGGAGCGCGCGGGTGCTGGCTGCGAGTTCAGGCGTCTCCCGCTGAACTGCAGCAGCTGACGCTGCTGGCGGTCCCGGCAGTACAGGAAGCCCTTGGCGCGCAGCAGCACATCACCGTAATCGAGCAGTAGGTCTCGAAGCCGATCGATATCCACGGCGCCCGGCATCGTGAGGCTGGCCGACTGCCAACCACTTTGCGAAGCGGTATCGTGATAGAGGGCTCTGGCCGTGATGGCAGGCGATTCGATCGATCGCTGGTCAGCCGCCGCGCCTGCCGGTCCCCCCATGTCGTGTATGGCGGCCGTCGCATTCAACTGCCTCAGCTCGCTCAAACGCGCGTCGACGTCATTGGTAGTGGAGAGCCGATTGACCAGGATCCGCGTCGCGGCCTGGATCTGGGCTCGCCATGTCTCACCGGTCAGGGGGTCGTGCCGATTCGCTTCGATCTGTTCGCCATCCACCAGGCACACCACCTCCTTGAGTGTCAGGCGCTGCGAAAGCCGGGCGATATCGGCAATACGTGCAGGATCGGCGACCCCGCTGGTCTCGATGAACACGGCCCGTGGCGCCTCCTTCAGGCGCATGGCCTTCGCCAACTGCTCGGCCAGGGTGCCGCCCAAGGTGCAGCAGATACAGCCGTTGGTCAGCTGGATCAGCTGCTCGTCCCGGTAATCGATGAGCTCGGCATCGATATTGATATCGCCAAAATCGTTGATCACGATCAGGGAGTGCTCGGGTATCCCTTCGCGAATCAGGTCATTGAGATAGGTCGTCTTACCGGCCCCGAGGAAGCCCCCGATCACCGTCAGGGGGGCCCGCGCCGCATCACTCGGCTTCATGCACTCGCCCTCCCAGCACCGTGGCCACGACGCGGATCTCCTTGAGGTCTTCCGGGGCAGACGCCAACGGGTCACGATCGAGCGCGACCATATCGGCAAACTTGCCGATCTCGAGACTGCCCACCAGGTGATCCAGGCGCAGCGTGTAGGCCGCCCCGAGAGTAATCATCTCCAGGGCCTCGTGCACCGAGAGCCGCTCTCGTTCGCCGAGGACCTGCCCCGTGGCCGTCTGACGCATGACAGCACACCAGGCGGTGAACAGCGGGCCCAGCGGCGTGACCGGCGCATCGCTATGGATGGCGGTGGGGATGCCCAACCGTCGGGCGCTGGCCAGTGGCTCCAGCCGCTGGCACCGCTCATGACCCAGGGTTCGCTGGCGATGGATGTCGCCCCAGTAGTAGAGGTGGTTGGCGAACATGTTCAGGCACAGGCCCTGCGACGAGGCCCGGCGCAACTGGGCATGATCGATCACCTGACAGTGCTGAAGGGTATGGCGATGATCGCACTTCGGCCAGAAGGTCAGCGCGCCTTCCAACGCCTCCAGCATCAGCTCGACGGCCTCGTCGCCATTGGTATGGATATGCAGCTGGAGGCCGGCCTGGTGATAGGCCTCGACGATCTCCCTGAGGGTCTCCGGCGGCGCGTTCCAGATGCCGTTGGCATGCCCGTCGTGATAGTGGGGCCACTTGAGACGGGCGGTATAGCCCTGGATGGAACCGTCGGTCATCAGCTTGACCGGGCCGAAGTGAAGCTTGTCGTTGCCTCGCTCCAGACACCCCTGAAGGCGCTGGATGCCCTCGTCTACCGACCAGGCCAGCGCCGCCATGGCGGGCACCAGTCGCACGGGGTAAGCATCATCGGCCGTGACCGCCTGAAGCGCTTCGATACCCTCGTCGGTCAGCGGGTTGTAGAGGTCGGTGATGGTGGTCACCCCGGCATTGCGGGCGACCCGGCCATACCGCCACAGCGTTTTCGGTGATCCGACCGTCTCGAAGAGGTTCATGTCCAAGGTCTCGAAGATGGCGTGCATGGCGGCCATCTCCTGGAGTTCGCCGTTGGGTCGACCATCCTCACCTATCATGATGCCTTCGATATCGGCATGCCGGTGAAGCCCCGCCAGCTCCAGCATCGCGGAGTTGACGGTCATCACATGCAGGCTGGCATGCAGGATCACCAGCGGCTGATGGTCGACCGCCTCATCCAGCAGTCGGCGATCGAGCCTGGCGCCCTCGAAGTAGACCGGGTCGAAGCCCCAGGCAATCAGCGGCCGGCCTGGCGGCAGTCGCTCGGCCTGCTCGCGGAGCAGCGCCTGGACCGCCTCGATGCTCTGGGCGCCGGCCCAATGCTGCCCTTCCGGGTCGCGCCGGGGGAAATACCCCAGATAGGGGTATTCCCACATGGTGCCTTCCAGGGCGTGACTATGTCCCTCGACGAAGCCCGGCATCAGGCAGCGATCGGCGAAGCGCGCATCGAGCGTGAATTCCCCGAACTCCTGCATCGCCGCCAGGTCGCCCACCGCCAGGATGCGGCCCTCCTTGACCGCGATATGCGTGGCCCGCGGCTGAGAGGGGTTCATGGTGATGATGCTCTTGGCCTGGTAGACCGTGATCATTGGAACTGCTCCTTGGCGGTGACGGGCGGGACAGACGCCGATGCCGCATGACGTGAGGACGCACAGGGCAGGTCGTCCCAGAAGACGGCGGCGACATTCTCCTCGCGGGAGTGGGTCGTGAGCAGGCTGCCGCCCACGGTGACCACCAGCGAGACGAAGAAGCCGGCAAACACCTGGTCCACGCCGGTCTCGAACAGCGGCCAGATCAGGGTGGTGGCGCAGGCCAGGAGCATGCCCACCAGCACCGCTTTTCCAGTGGCGCGGCGCCAGAACATGATCGCCAGGAAGGGGATCACCAGGGTCGTCGCCGACAGCCGCAGCGCCCACTGATAGAGCGAGATGATGTCGGTCATCAGATAGGCCACGCCCAGGGCGGCCAGCGAGATCAGCACGACGCTCAGCCGGGCGACCCGCATCTTCTGGTCGTTGTCGGCTGACGGGTTGATCATCCGCGCGTAGATGTCCTGCGAGATGTTGGAGGCTCCCTGGAGGATGAAGGAGTCGGCACCGGTCATCAGCGCGGAGAGCAGGCCGACGATCACGATGCCGCCCACCGCCGGATGCAGCAGCTCGACGGTCACGTAGGAGAAGATCAGGTTGGGATCCATGTCGAGCGGCACGAACTGCCGGGCCACCACGCCGATCCCGAAGGGCAGCAGCGTCAGCACCAGCAGCGAGGCGTAGGCCGTCACCCCGGCCCGCACCGCGACCCGCTCATCCTTCGAGGCGAAGATGCGCTGCCAGGTCGACTGCCAGACCAGGTAGAACGGCGCTACCGTCAAGGCAAAGGTCAGCACCTCGGTGAGCCCACCGGCGCCCGTCGGGCTGATATAGGTCGCCGGGGTACTGGCGATGATCGAGGCAACGCCGCCGCCGAAGTTGACCACCACGATGGCCAGGATCACGATGCCCAGCACCACTACCACGCTCTGCAGCGCATCGGTGACGATGGTCGCCACCAGTCCGCCGAGAATCGTGAAACCGAGGATCAGTGCAAAGGAGATAAAGACGCCGGCCCTGACGTCCATGCCGAAGACGATGTGGAAGATGGTGCTCATGCCCACGATCTGTAGGGCCGTGGTCGGCACCGAGTAGACGAAGGCGGAGAATACCGAGGGCATCAGCCCGACCCGGGCGCCGAAACGCTCGCTGAACAGGTCCGCCAGGGTATACAGGCGCTGTCGCCTGAGGGGCGCGCTGAACAGGATGATCAGCAGCATGCTGGTCAACAAGGCCGGTGCGGCGAACTTGAAGTAGCCCGACATGCCGACGGTGAAGCCCATGCCGATCCAGCCGATGAACACCGCCGCGCCGCAGTTGGTGCTGATGTGGGTTCCGACGATCTTCCAGAACCCCATGTTCCAGCCCGCGATCAGATAGTCATCCGAGTTCTTGACCTTCAGGAAGTAGTAGAACCCGATGGCGAACATGCTCACGAAGTAGGCCACGATATAGCCGTAATACCATTGCATTGATCATTCCTCACGACTTGTTGTTATTGCTCGTATTTTCAGGAATTCGTGATGTCAGGAAGCGCCCACCGGCTCGGCAAGCCGCAGCAGGGCGTGCAGCAGCACATCGGCTCCGGCGGCCAGGTCCTCGGGCTCGGCGCTCTCCGCCTCGTTGTGGCTCAGCCCCCCGGCGCAAGGCACGAAGAGCATCGCGGTGGGCGCCACCCGGGCGATATGGCAGGCATCGTGGCCGGCACCGGAGACCATCCGCCGATGCGCATGGCCCAGGGCGCGGGCGCCCTCCTCGATGGCCTCGACACAGCCGTCATCGAAGCCGACGGGCGCGGTATCCATGATCCGCGAAAACTCGTAGTCGATCGCCTCCTCCGCGGAAGTCCTCTCCACCGCCTGGCGCAGCGCCGCCTCCATGGTCTCCAGGCCCTCGGCGCGGGGGTGGCGCATGTCGATCGTCAGCGTCACCCTGCCGGGAATGGTGTTGTGCGAATTCGGGGTGTTCTCGAGGTGGCCGACCGTCGCCACGGCCTCGGGGGCGTGCTCTTCCGCAATTCCCCGGACGGCCAAGATCAGCCGGGCGGCCGCGACCAGCGCGTCTCGCCTGCCCGGCATGGGCGTCGACCCGGTGTGCGCATCCTGCCCCAGCAGCGTCAGCCGATACCAGCGCGACCCCTGCACGCCGGTGACCACGCCGATGGTCTGGCGATGCCGCTCGAGGATCGGACCCTGCTCGATGTGGGCTTCCAGGAAGGCCCCCAGTCGATGGCTCCCGCAGGCCTGCTCCCCGGCGTACCCGATCTCCTCCAGCGCCTCACCCAGGGTGATGCCGGCCTCGTCCTGGCGGGCCAGGGCGTACTCCAGCGGATAGACGCCGGCATGCACGCCGGAGGCCAGCATCGGCGGCGTGAAGCGCGCGCCCTCCTCGTTGGTCCAGACGCAGACCTCCAGCGGGCTGCGGGTCCGGATGCCGTTGTCGTTGAGGGTCTCGATCACCTCCAGCCCCGCCAGAACGCCGTAGACGCCGTCGAACCGGCCGCCTCGCGGCTGGGTATCCAGGTGGCTGCCGCAGGCAACGGGCAGGCGCTGGGGATCGGTGCCCGGCCGGCGGACGAAGAGATTGCCCAGGCGATCGATACGCACCTCGCAACCGGCCTCGCGACACCACTCGAGGAACAGGTCCCGACCTTGGCGGTCCTCGTCGGTCAGGGCGACACGACAGCATCCCCCCGCGGGAGTCTCGCCGATCTCGGCCATGGTCATGATGCGCTGCCAGAGCCGGCGCGCATTGGTGCAGAGTCTCGTCACGATTACCTTCCTTATTGATTGTTATCAGGTAAATCGAGGGAGGGGAGGCGCCGCGGCGCCGTGGCTCCCTCTCCTTCAGAAGGTAGCGAGGCGAGGTGGTCGCGTATAATATCAATATGTTAACAATTGATACTTTCAGGGCATCAAATGAACCGCTTTCTGGCGCTCCAGATCCACTACTTCATGGCGGTCGCCGAAGAGCTGCACTTCCGCCGCGCCTCCGAACGACTGCACGTGGCACAGCCGGCGGTCAGTCGCGCGATACGTCAGCTGGAGACGCAGCTCGGCGTGAAGCTGCTGGAGCGCGACAATCGCAATGTGTCGCTAACGGCCGGGGGGAAGGCATTCTATCGAGAGTGCAGGAAGGCGGCGGACATCATGGAAGGCGCCGAGGCCCAAGCTATCAGGGCCGCCAGCGGGGAGGCAGGGCATCTCATCATCGGGTACATCGACTTCGCCATCAACGGGCCGCTACCCGGTCGGCTGTCTCGATTCTATGAAGACTTTCCCGACGTCGGTATCGAGCTGGTCCGGCGCAACTCCCACGAGCAGCTTGAGGACCTCACTAGCGGACGGCTCGACCTTGGTTTGCTGATCGGCCCCGTGACCTCGGACAAGATCGCCCATCACACCTTCCACCAGGCGCCCTACGTGGCGGTACTGCCGCGCGATCATCCGCTGGCGGCGCGCCGGACGATTCCCCTCGAGGCCCTGGCTAACGAGCCCTTCATCCTCGGCAATCAGGACGCCTGGCGCCACTTCATTCCCCAGTTGCAGTCCTACTGTCTCGAGGCCGGATTCATTCCGAGGGTCGTTCGGGAAGCACCGAGCAGCGACAGCATCTTCGGCCTAGTCGCCGCCCGGATGGGTGTGACGCTCTATCCCGATGGCGACTTGAACCATAGCCGCGAAGATCTCGCCATTAGACCGCTGGAAAACAGCAATGCCAGGCTGAGTATCGAACTCGCCTGGCATGTCGACAACGCTAATCCGGCCCTGACGGCATTCATCGAACATGCGAAGTTGCCACATGTCATGAACCCGGCGCCGAGAACCTGAGTTCGCGGCGCCGGAGGACATCAATCAGAGCACCTCGTCCTTCAGGTGGTACCAGCGGTAAAGGAAGCGCTGGCCGAAGCGCCGGAAGGGCGCGAAGGCCTCGGACTCGACCTTCTCGCGCAGGTTGGGGAACGGCAACTTCGAGGTGAAGATCGGCAGATCCAACTCCTGGCCGTGTCCGGCGATCCACTGCGCCAGGCGTCGACCGGCCTGAGCCGAGTACATCACGCCGTTGCCGCCGTAGCCCAGGGCGTAATAGACCGTCTCCTTGGCATCGGGCTGATGGATGCGCGGCATCATGTCGTGGCTGACATCCACCCAGCCCCACCAGGAGTAGTCGAGCTCGATGCCCTGGAGGGCCGGGAACTTGCGGTGCATGTCGCCGACCAGCGCCGACTCGTACTTCTTCTGCGGCGCATCGCGGCCGGTGATGGCGCTGCGGCTGCCAATCTGCAGGCGATTGTCCGGCAGCAGGCGATAATAGTGACGCAGGATCCGGGTATCGGTGATGATCTGGCGCGTGCGCAGGCCGCAGGCTTCGATCTCGTCATCGGTCAGCTGTCGCGTGACGATGGAGTTCGAGAGGATCGGCAGCAGCCGGTTCTTGAGCTCGCGATGCAGGCTCTGCGAGGTATAGCCGCCGGTGGCGATGCCCACGGCCCGCGCCTTGACCACGCCGCCAGGCGTCTGCAGGTAGTGTACGCCGCCGCGGGTCTCGAAGCCCTGCACCGGGCTTGCCGGATGGATCTTCACCCCCAGCGCCCGCGCCTTGCGGTGATAGCCGAAGGCCAACTTGCCCGCGTGGATGCCGATGCCCTCGGGCTCGTGCATGGCGCCGGCCGCCTCCTGGTCGCCGAGCCACTCGCGCTTCACCGTATCGGCGTCGAGAATCTGGGCGTCGTAGTCGAAGGTCTCGCGCAGCAGCTTCGCCTCTTTCTCGAGGGTCGGCATGACCTTGTCGCGGTGGGCCACGTAGAGATGGCCGCCCGGCTGGGGCTCACAGTCGATGTCCTTGATCAGCTCCTTGAAGGTCGCCATGCCGTCGAGGCATTCGCGATGCAGCTTCAGGGCGGTATCCAGGCCGTAGCGCTGGATCCACTGCGAGCGCTTGAGGCGACCCGAGGCACACTGGGCTTGGCCGCCATTGCGGGTCGAGCATCCCCAGCTGGTGCGATTGGCCTCGAGCACCGTAGCCTTGATGCCGTACTCCTGGGCCAGGAAGATCGCCGCGGTGAGTCCCGTGAAGCCGGAGCCGATGATGACCACATCGGCATCCGTGTCCTGGGTGATGGGTCCGTCATCGGCCGGCGGCTCGCCGGCGGTGCCGATCCAGTAGGTCGGCGCATAGTCGCGTCCCGCCCCCGGGGTGGCGCTCTTCAGGGGGTCATAGGCCGGATCATACGGCTGGGAGGGTGAGGTCTTGGTTGCCTCGGTCTCCACCCCGCCTTTTGGCATTGTTGTCTCCATGATCGGACTCCTAGCAGTCTGGATGGCGTGAACGAACCCGAGGCAATCAGGCGTTGACGGGGGGACGATTCTTGCGGAAGGCGTTCTTCACGGCGATCTTGCCATCGCGGAAGGTGAAGGCGTCGATCATGCGCGCCTCGGAGCGTACGCCGTCGGTGGTGGTGCCCTGGTAGGTGGACTCGGTGAAGCCCTTGTCGCCGATCACGTGGTGCTCGGCGTCGGTCCAGCTGGCATCGGGGGCGGTCTTCCAGGCGTTCTCGAGGCCCTGGCGCACCTCGGCCTGGCCGACGAAGCTCTTGCCCTGCAGCTCCGGGCCGGCGATCGCATGGAAGACGCAGTCGTCGGTCATCATGCTCATGACGGCATCGATGTCGTGACGGTTCAGGGCATCGCTGAAGGCTTCGAGAAGTTGGGTGGTCGGTTGGCTCATGGCAGGCTCCTGACGGTTGTCGTTATTTGGTGTGTGGTTACTGAACGGGTGACACATCGAGGCGGCGCATCGGCCGCGAACGGATCCAGCCTACTGACAAAGCTTAGGGGGCATTAGCGCCAGATACACGCCGGCTGTTGGACCAGCGTGCTCGCCATGCTCGGCGATGCTCGCCGCGCCGTTCGAGATGCCACTCGGCACTCGACCCAGCACGCAAGAAGCCCCGCTCCAACGACGACGAACGTCGTTGGAGCGGGGCTTGCGTTGCGCACATGTCAGTCGATCGTCAGGCAAAAAAACCCCCGGCGATGCCGGGGGAATACGTTGCAGCACGTTCGGTGGTACGTCCGATCAGACGTAATCCTGATACTTCTCGAGCAGGCGCACCGGCTTCTTCAGCGCGTCGCGGCGGAAGGGGTCGCCCAGCTCGCGGGTGCACATGATCTCGATGATGCAGGTCTTGCCCTCGTTCATCTGCATGTCCACCGCCTTCTTCAGCGCCGGGCCCACGTCCTCGAGGCGATCCACGGTGATGCCCTCGGCACCCATCGACCGGCCGATCTCGGCGAAGCTCTGGTTGTCCAGCTCGCCGGCCACGAAGCGACGGTTGTAGAACTCCACCTGGTTCTTCTTCTCGGCGCCCCACTGGCGGTTGTGGAACACCACCGCGGTCACCGGGATGTTGTGACGCACCGCGGTCATGGTCTCCATCAGGCTCATGCCCCAGGCGCCGTCGCCGGCGTAGGCGATCCCCGGGCGCTCCGGCGCGGCCACCTTGGCCCCGATCATGGTCGGAAAGGCGTAGCCGCAGTTGCCGAAGCTCATCGGCGCGAAGAAGCTGCGCGGCTTCTCGAAGCGCAGGTAGCTGTGCGCCACGGCGTTGATGTTGCCAATGTCGGTGGAGACCATCGCGTCCTCGGGCATGGCCTTCTCGAGCTCACGCAGCACCTGGCGCGGGTGCAGGTACTCGCCGCCGGAGAACGGGGTCTCGCCCTGGGCTTCGTCGATGGCGTCGAGGCTGAACGGGTCCTTCTCGTGGGTCCACTCGTCGAGCTCGCGCTCCCAGGCGTCCTTCTCGCTGGCGATCTGCTCGGCACGCTGGGCCTTGGTGGCGTCGCACTTGAGCTCACGGCTGGCCAGCCGCTCGGTGATCGCCTCGGCGGCGTCCTTGGCGTCGCCGCAGATGCCCACCGCGATCTTCTTCACCAGGCCGAGCATCTTGTGGTCGGCGTCGATCTGGATG